>CAXSDR010000093.1:11685-14863 GCA_964236445.1 uncultured Motilibacteraceae bacterium
AAAAGGCCTCGGACAGTGGGTCATGACGAATGTTGCCGCTCTGTTCAGCATGGTGGGCAATGCTGTCGCCGGGACCGTGCGGAGTTTCAGCGGGTGGGTCGGTGACGTCGCCATCAGCTGCGCAGCTTATGTTCTCGCTCTCGCCACCAAGGTTGGCAGCAAACTCTCCACACGGATGGCTCAGTGGGCGCAGGACGCCGGTTGGGCGATCATCTCGACTCTGCCGGTGCGGCTGAACAACCAGCTCCGGATCCTGCCGCTGGGTGACTCGATCACGGCGGGCTTCGGCAGCAGTGACTGGAACGGTTATCGGCAGAAGCTGCTGGACAAGTTGACCGGCTCGTTCGATGTGTCGTATGTCGGCTCGCGCCGACAGGGCACGATGAAGGACAACCTGAACGAGGGACACTCAGGATGGAATCTGGAAGCGATCGGGGGACTCACCGTACGCGCCGGTCAGTGCCATCCCAACGTGGTGACCTTCATGGGTGGCACCAATGACGCCGTGCAGGACAAGGTGGCTGGTGCGGCGGGCCGACTGGAGGCACGCGTCCGTGAGTTGTTCGCGCAGGATCCCCGGACCTCGGCAGTGGTGAGCGGCCTGTTGCCTTCCACGATCCCGGCGGAGAACGCCCGGGACCTCGCGATCGGGGGTGCGATTCCCGGGATCGTCGACAAGCTGCGGGGCGAGGGCCTGAGCGTGGTGTACGCCGACACCAGCGACATCACGGTGAGCGACCTGTCAGACGAGCGGCACCCCAACGACGGCGGCTACGCCAAGCTCGCCGCCGACTTCGCGAAGGGCATCGACTCTCTGGCGGGGAAGAACCTGATCCAGGACCCGTCGGGGACCCCTGACCCCGTCACGTGTGCCGGTGGTCTTCAGGGGGGCGACCCGATCACCCCAGCCGGCACCGCCACGACCTCGACCGCGGACCCGAGCAAGGTCAACCACAAGGCGCGCTACGCCGACTTCGACGGCGACGGCAAGGCCGACTACATCGTGGTCGACGACCTCGGGGCCATGACGGTGTGGTTCAACCGGGGCGGTGACGGCGCAGGCGGGTGGGAAGGCCCGCACAAGGTGGCCATGGGCGTCGCACCCGGCTATCAGGTGCAGCTCGCGGACTTCGACGCGGACGGCAAGGCCGACTACATCGCTGTGGCAGACGACGGGTCGGCGAAGGTCTGGCTGAACAAAGGTGGCGACGGTGGCGGCGGCTGGGATGCCCTCGGCAAGGTCGCAATGGGAACAGGCCCCGGTCGCCAGGTCCGGTTCGCTGACATGGACGCCGACGGCAGAGCGGACTACCTGGTCGTGAGCGACTGGGGGGCGGTCGGCTTCTGGCGCAACAACGGCGGGGACAACCGCGGTGGCTGGGGCTGCGGATGCCCGATCGCCATGGGAGTTGCTCCGCTCGCCCAGATCCAGTTCGCCGACTTCGACGGGGACGGCAAGGCCGACTACATCGTGGTCGACCCGGACAGCTCGGTGAAGGTGTGGCTGAACCAAGGCGGTGACCTGGCCGGGGGGTGGAAGGCTCTGGAGAAGGTGGCCATGGGCGTGGCTCCGGGCAAACGGATCGTTTTCGCCGACGTCGACGGGGATGCGCGCGCCGACTACCTGGTTGTCGAGCCGAGCGGCTACACGCAGGCATGGTTGAACAACGGCGGCGACGGGCGGGCGAAGACCGGCTGGGTGGACCAAGGGGCTCTTGCCTATGGCGTCGGTGCCCCGGGCGCTCACGTCCAGTTCCCGGACATCGACGGCGATGGCCTCGCGGACTATGCGGTCGTCGACCCGAACAGCGGCGCGGTGGATGCCTGGCTGAACAAGGGCGTGCCCGCCCCCGGTGCGCTATGGCTGTGGGCAGGCCAGGGACGCGTCGCGTACGGTGTCCCAGGCTTCCAGAAGGGCGACACCATTTCGTTCGGTGATCTCAACGGTGACCACTTCGATGATTACATCGATCAACGTGACCTTTCCGATGAGGGCGGAACCACGCCAATGTCGGACAAAGCGCAGTATTATATCAACGGCGGCGCCCAGGCCGGGAACTGGAAATGGACGCAAGAGAACACCAAAGTGATGAGTCAACTCCTGACCCCCTTCACTATAGGCTCGCAGCCCTTGTATAAAGACCTCACCGGAGACGGCAAGGCTGACCTGATCTATCTCTACCCGTCAGGCGCCGCCGAAGGCTGGCTGAACTACCTCAGTTGGCCGGCCTATACCGGTGACGGCAAAGGGGCCTCGATAGAAAGCCTGTCGTGGACCCAGCAGGGCCAGATCGCCACCGGCGTCGGCGCCGACAGAAGCCGCGTACGCATCGCTGACTTCGACGGCGACCACAAGGCTGACTACCTGATAACGCAGGCTGACGGCAGCGTGGACGTCTACGTCAATCAAAGCGGAGGCGGCAAGTGGACCTGGAGTGTGCCCGTCAGGGTGGCGGGCAGGGTCAGCTGCGCTGACGACCCCAACCAGACACACACCGCCGCCGACACCCACACCATCCAGTTCGCCGATGTGACAGGCGACGGAAGGGCCGACTTCCTGTGCGTCGCAGGCAACGGGGCGGTCCATGTCTGGCGCAACAGCGACGGGAAGGACGCGTCAGCCGGCGGCTGGATCGGACGAGGTGTGATCGCGATGGGTGTCGGGACGTAGGGAGGTCTCGTCTCCCCGAGATGCGCAGCGCGTCCCGGCGTGTCAGTCGTGTCAGTGGCCTGTGAGGGCAGCGACGAGCTCCGCGGCCGTGTCGCACGCGTCCAGCAGGGCACCCACATGCTCGCGCGTTCCGCGAAGCGGCTCCAGGGTCGGGATGCGCTGCAGCGCACCCTGGCCCTCGACGTCGAAGACCACGGAGTCCCAGGAAGCGGCGGCCACCGCCTCGGCGTACTTCGCGATGCAGCGACCGCGAAAATAGGCACGGGTGTCGACGGGCGGATGGTGCATGGCGTCGGAGATCTCGTCGTCCGTCACGAGACGATCGATGCGACCGTTGCTCACCAGCACGTTGTAGAGACCCTTGCCAGGACGTACGTCGGCATATTGCAGGTCGACCGCGTGCAGCCGGGCTGTGGACCAGTCGAGGCCGTCACGCGCGCGGTAGCCCTCGAGGACCTGCAGCTTCGCCACCCAGTCGAGCTCGCGCGACAGCGACATCGGGTCGGA
>CAXSDR010000094.1:0-14749 GCA_964236445.1 uncultured Motilibacteraceae bacterium
AGACCATGTCGGCGCCCTTGAGCACCTCTTCGATCTCCTCGGCGTGATCCTCGGCTGCCTTGCGGCCGACATCGGGGTTGGCGCCGGCACCGAGGCCGCGCGTCAGCTCGCGGCCGATGTCGAGCTTCACGTCGGCGTCGCTCATCAGCAGCGCCTGCGCATCGGTGTTGATGGCGATGAACTCGACGCCCTTGAGGCCGACTTCGATCATCCGATTGACGGCGTTGACGCCGCCGCCGCCGATGCCGACGACCTTGATGACCGCGAGGTAGTTCTGCGGTGCTGCCACGTCGGATGCCTTCCGCTCAGGTGCTTGCGAGTGGGGTGCACTACTCTCACCCTCGAGTAGAGCGTTATAGTTATGTCAACCTGTGGTGATGGCGGAGACGTTAGTTGCGGGGCGACCGCGGCGCGCCGCGACGCGCCGGGCGAGAGAGAAAACTCTGCGGAAGCGCGCCGCTACGCGCTCTGGTCGTCCCGACTGTCGTGGTCCGCGTCTTCCAGGGAGACCGAGTGGTCGATTCAGGCGAAGCGGTCCGTAAGCGCTGCAACCTCATCGAACTTCTTCTTGATCTCCGGCAAGGTGGCCGTGCCGTCTCGGTACGACTGCTTGGACATGTCGACCTCGCCGAAACGCAACCGGCCGGAGTCGCTGTCGATGACGTCTGCTACCAGTAGGTCCCCGGTCTCGCGATCGAAGCCGCACTCGATCTTGAAGTCGATGTAGACGCCGCCCTGCTGCTTCCAAGCGTCCTCGATGACCTCGAAAGCCGAGGCTGTGCAGGTCTGAAGGCTTGCGATGAGCTCCGGCGAGACGTCGGCGTAGCGGCTCTCACCCAGCGGTTCTTCACTGATGAGGTCGCCTGCCTTGACATCTGGGCCGATCGCTTCGGCCGCCTTGTTGTTGGGCACGTGCCGCCGCAGAACGCCGGCTTCGAAGTCGAATTCCAGCAGCGGGTCGTGATGGGCATCGTCTTTCTCGAAGATCTCGAAGACGAGCCCTTCGAGAGGTGCGCCATCGGCCAAGTGAGGGAAGCGGTCTCTGAAGCTGCCGGTGGCATAACGGCGCGCCACCAGCTCCAGTGGAATCATCTCTACGTCGCGCGCCCGGAAGGTGACGTCATCGACACGGTTCACGAAGTGGGTGGGGACGCCGTTGCGTTCAAGGAGCCGGAAGACGTTGCAGGTCGTCCGAGTGGATGCGGCAGCCTTGCCCTCGAGCACATCGTGCTTGGTGCCGTCGCCGGCGGTGATGTCGTCCTTGCTGCGGACGAGCACCTCACCGTTGCCCGCAGCTTCGACGGTCTTGGTCTTGCCTTCTGCCACCACTCGCGCCAAGCGCGCCCACGCGGTCTGCTTGGTGACGCCGAGGGCCCGACCGATCTCCGTCCATGAGCGCCCTTGCTCGCGGGCCATCGCGACGAGGAGATCCAGCTTCGATTCGATGTCGCGAACGAAGCCCGATCCGGCGTAGATGTACAGCAACGGGTCGGCCACGCCTTCGAGCTCGGAGAAGTCGGATGGCAGCGAGAAGTGGATCGTCCACGGCTCGCTCGTGAACTCCGGTAGCGCGGCTTGTCCGAACAGGATGTCTGCGCCTTCCAGCTCCAGGACCCAGTCAGGGTGGACGGGCTTCACCTTGCTGGGCTGGATGTCTTTAGCCATGCGTAGCTTCCTCCGCTTGATCGTCAGAAAATGCTGACGTCAGTGACGTCTGACGTCAGCATCTCCTGACGTGCGGGTGGGCGTCAACGCCAGAACTCGCTGAGCCGCTCGGTGAGCGCTCCGCCTAGGTCATGACCGGCTCGAGCGGCAGGCAGGACACAGCGACAGATCCATCGCGTTGGCGCCGAACATGTGCTCGGTGTCTGGCTTCGGCAGGTGTGACGGGGCAGATTCCAGTGAACGTCGCAACACCCGACGGTTGAATGTTGCGATGGGGCGCTCAACCACGACGCATGCGGGTAGCGGGTTGACGGAGAAGCAGGACCGATTCGTGCAGCTGATCGCGCGGGGGGTGAGCAACAGCGAGGCATGCCGGGTGGTGGGTATCAACCACCGGACCGGGACACGATGGCGGTTCGGACGCACGGTGCTGAACACGGCGGGTGAAGGCGTGCACTATCCGCCCGTGCGCAGCGTGACGCCGCCGAAGCGGCACCCCCGGTACTTGTCGTTGCAGAGCGGACGGTGATCGCCGATCTGCGCCGCGCAGGGTGCACGGTGCGCGGGATCGCGCTCGAGTTGGGCCGGTCTCCGGCCACGGTCAGCCGCGAACTGCGCCGCAACTCCGACGTGCACGGCCGGTATCTGCCTGGCAGCGCTGACAAGACCGCGGTCGAGCGCATCGCTCGCCCGCGCGTCCGGCGGGTGATGGGCGACGTCGAGCTGCGGGCCGTGGTGGTGGAGCTGCTGGCCAAGCGGTGGAGCCCGGAGCAGGTCGCCCACGAGCTGCGTGAACGCTTCGCAGACCAACCATCCCGACGTCTGTGCACGGAGTCGATCTACCAGGCGATCTACGACCCCGACGTGATGGTGAGCCGCCCGGCCAAGTGCCGGCGGCGACGTCGCCGGCGTCGGGTGCAGGGTCTAGAACGACGCGGCAGGCTGACGGCGATGACGATGATCGCCGACCGCCCGGCGGAGGTGGCCGACCGTGTCCAAGTAGGGCACTGGGAGGGCGACTGCATCATGGGAGCCGGTAATCGTTCGGCGATCGGCACCTTGGTCGAGCGGCGCACCCGCTACCTAATCCTCCTTCACGTCCCGACCGGCAGGCCGACCGCCGACGCGATGCGCGCCGGGATCGTCGCCGCGCTGGGACAGCTCCCCACTGAGCTGCGCCGCACCCTGACCTGGGACCAGGGCAAGGAGCTGGCGATGCATCAGCAGATCAGCGCGCAGACCGGCACAAGGGTGTTCTTCTGCGACGCCCACTCACCGTGACAGCGCGGCTCCAACGAGAACATGAACGGCCTGCTGCGCGACTACTTCGCCAAAGCCACCGACCTGGCCGCGGTGACACCCGAGGAGCTCGCACGCGTCGCCGCCGAGATCAACACTCGGCCCCGTAAGACACTGGGCTGGGCCCGCCCTGCGGACCTGCTCGCTGGCGAAACCGCCGCGCGCAGCGCCTAGGCTCAGTCGGGCCAAGGACGCGGGGAGGTTCTGCTCGTGGGTCCACCCCGTAGATGGCAGGCTCGAGCTGTGTCAGAGCCACCTGCAAACGCCCGCATGCCAACGGATGGCCTCTGGTCTGCTCAGTTGACCGCGGCTGGACTCCCGGCAGGCGCTGCCTCCGCCCTTGGCGTCCTGCTCGGCACGGCTGACAGTGACGTGGTCGGACTCGTGTTGAGTGGGTCAGCCGCGCGCGGCCTGGCCACGGCCTGGTCAGACGTCGACGTGCACGTGGTACTCGCGGAGGGCGCCGAGCAGCGCGAGGTGGTGCGAACCGCCCAGCTGGACCAGGTTCCGGTGGCGCTGTACGAGCTCGAACGGCCGCCGCCGTTCGGCAGCGATGGCTGGGCCTACCGATGGTCCTAGGCGTGGGCGCCAGTGCTTCGAGACGTCACGGGAGGCCGGGTTACCGCGGCCGTGCAACGACAAGCCACGCTCACTCGTAACGAGCGGCAGGCCGTTGTGACGGCGCGCGTCGATGGCTACCTCAACCTCACATACCGCGCGCTCAAGTCCGACCGGGCGGGCCGCCGGCTCGAGCGCCGGCTCGACGCCGCGGAGTCGGTGCCGTGGCTGCTCGATGTGGTCTTCGCCCTGAGCTACAGGGTCCGGCCCTACGGTTCCTACCTCGCCTGGGAACTGCGTCAGCATCCGCTTGAGGTGCAGGAGTGGTCAGCTGACGTTCTGCTCCCACAACTTCAAGCACTGCTCGACGGCGACTCAGCCGCGTTGCGCGACGTCGTCGCCGTCGTCGAGCGGGAATGCCGCCGGACGGACAACGACGACGCTCCGATGGAGTTCGGTGCCACCTTCGATGCCTGGGGCAGCGGCCTAGACCTCAAACGGGAACCGCTGGCTGACGCCACGTGGACCGCACCACACTGCCACCACGGCGAGTTCTCGACGCGCTGGCCAAGGCGACCCGACCCGGCATCGAACCAGACATTGCAACCCACTTCTCGCTGCACAGCCAGAAGAAGCGGCCCGCGTCGCTGAGACACCTGCGCTGCGGCCGAACGAGAGCAACGTTCAGCCCCAAAAGATGGCGGTCGGGTCCCGGTCCGCCTCGCCCAGCAGGTCCTCAATGTTCGAGCTGGCAGGCACCCGGTCGTAGAGGTGGAACCTGGAGTTGCTGTCGCGCCAGTACAACGACCACAACCCGTTAGCTTTGGTATAGCGCAGCCGCGCGATCGGGAAACGCGTCCACTCAGGACCGAGGCCCGCCCGCCACGGCGGGCGGCACTCCACGATCGTCACATGACGCTCAGCGACGTCGGCCTCTACGCGCACCTCGCCCCTAACATGCTCCGGAACCCGAGCGCGACACCACCGCTGCACCCGAGCAACATCCGTCTCCGGCAGACCCGACACAGCCGCTAGTCTGCCGCCCAAAAGGCACTCACGTTGCGACGTTCACTGGAATCTGCCCCGTCACACCGGGGCCACTTGAGACTCACAGAACCAGCACGAGGCGGTGGTCGAACAGCACCCCGCCCTCAGTGCACCGTGGGGGTGTCGGGTGAGCTGACGTCATAGAGCGACGACGGGCGTGCCACGAGCAGCGCCTTGAGCACCGCGGCCTTGCGCTGGGCGCGGGCGCTGTTGCCCCACATCACCTTCTGATGATGCGGCAGTGTGAGCATGACCGCGTCGGGGCTCGTGGCGGCCACGCTGAGCACCTGGTTCTTCAGTGTGGCCGGGAGCGACAGGATCACCTCACCCGCGGCACGGGCTGCGGCGCTGCCGGTGACCGCGGTCACCTGCGGCAGCCGTGTGCGGTCGACGGTGTCCGAGCCGGGGTCGCGGGGCGGGGACGCCAGCCCGAAGACCACGCCGTGCGCGTCGAGGAAGAACCAGTCGCCCGGCAGGGAGCCCGCCACGACCGCGACGGGCGTACGCTCGACGATCTCGATCTCGACCGTGTGCGGCCAGCGGCGATAGACATGCACCTCACGCACGGCCGGCACCGCCGCGGTGCTGCGCGAGATCTGCTGCAGGTCGAGGCGGGCGAGCGGGCGACCGAGAGGCACGTGAGCCGCGTCGATGACCTCCTCGGCGCTCATGGTGCCGGCGCCCGTCACGGCGATGTCGCGGGCCGCCAGCAGTGACGAGAACAGCACGGCCCACGCCAGGGCAAGCGTCGCCAGGACACCGGCCGCTCCCAGGAGCCACGCGCTGCGGGTTCCCCGCCCGCCTCCCGACCGAAGGGCAGCCCGTGCGGCGCTGTCGGCGACCCGGCGTGCCGGGCGCCCCGGGCGGGTGGGTCCGGCGCGACCGGCCGGTCGGGTACG
The DNA here is from genome assembly GCA_964236445.1 of uncultured Motilibacteraceae bacterium. Lineage (GTDB taxonomy): Bacteria > Actinomycetota > Actinomycetes > Motilibacterales > Motilibacteraceae > CAXSDR01. The sequence goes on from CAXSDR010000094.1 coordinate 5,469, forward strand.
CGCGGTGCTCACGGCAGCTCCACGGTGCGACGCCGCTCGTCCTCAGCACGCTGCCGGAGCAGCCCGAGCACCTCCGCACCGATCATCGTCACGTCACCGGCTCCGAGAGTCAGCACCAGGTCACCGGACCGTGCCCGGTCGACCAACCGCCCGGCCACCGCGGACCACGACGGCTCGTAGACGACGAGGCCGGCATCGAGCGGGACGGCGGCGGCGATCGCGGCACCCGTCGCACCGGGCAGGGGGCTCTCCCCCGCCGAGTAGACATCCATGACCACCACCTCGTCCGCGAGGGCCAGGGCCTGGCCGAACTCCAGGCGGAACGCCGCCGTGCGGGTGTAGCGGTGGGGCTGGAACGCTACGACGAGCCGACCGCCCCCCACGACCTCGCGGGCGGCGGCAAGGGTCGCGGTGAGCTCGGTCGGGTGGTGCGCATAGTCGTCCACGACCCGGATGCCCTCGGCCGTGCCCTTGAGCTCGAACCGCCGGCGTGTGCCGGTGAACGCGCCGAGCCCGGCACAGACGTCCGCCGCATCAACACCCAGGACGGTGGCGGCCGCGAGCGCGGCCGCCGCGTTGAGCGCGTTGTGACGCCCCGGGACGCGAAGCGCCACCGCGGCGACCTGCTCGCCGTCGACGACCGCTGTCCAACGGGAGCCACCACCCGTGAGCGCGAGACCGGCGATGCGTACGTCTGCCCCCTCGACCTCGCCATAGGTGCGCACCGCGATGCCCTCGCCGCCCGCCAGCCGGCCTAGCCGCGCGGCTCCGGGGTCGTCGAGGCAGATCACGAGCGTCCCCTGCGGCAGCAGCCTGCGGGCGAACGCCTCGAAGGCGAGGTCGACGTTCTCGGCCGTGCCGTAGTGGTCGAGGTGGTCGGCCTCGACGTTGGTGACGATCGCGACTTCGGGGGTGTAGAGGAGGAAGGAGCCGTCGCTCTCGTCGGCCTCGGCGACGAACAGCTCGCCGCTGCCGTTGTGGGCGTTGGCCCCCGACTCGTTGAGACTGCCGCCGATCGCGAAGGAAGGATCGGCCCCGCAGTGCTGCAGCGCGACCGTCAGCATCGAGGTGGTCGTCGTCTTGCCATGCGTGCCGGCGACAGCGACGCCGCGCCGCCCGGCCATGACGGCGGCGAGGGCTGCGGCGCGGGGCAGCACGAGCAGACCGGCTTCGCGCGCCGCCAGGAGCTCGGGATTGCCGGCCCGGATGGCGCTGGAGACGACCACGGTGTCGACGTCGGCGACGTGCGAGGCCGCGTGACCGACGTGGACCGTCGCGCCGAGCGCCCGCAGGGTGGCCAGCGCGCGAGACTCCTTCGCGTCGCTGCCGGACACGCGAAACCCGCGCGACAGCATGATGCGCGCGATTCCCGACATGCCGGCGCCGCCGATGCCCACGAAGTGCACGGCACCGAGGTCGGCCGCCTGCGGAATCGGGTCGGGTGCCTGCACGGCACTCATCGGTCCTCCTGTCCGGTGGCTGCGGCGAGCACCACTGCCGCCAGCCGGTCGTCGCCGTCGCGGATGCCGAACGCGCCCGCTGCGGCACCCATCGCTGCGAGCCGCACCGGGTCGGCGAGCAGCGGCAGCAACGTCTCGGTCACCCAGGCGGGCGAGCACGCGTCGTCCTCGACGAGCAGCCCGCCGCCCGCCGCGACCATCGGCTCCGCGTTGAGCCGCTGCTCCCCGTTGCCGTGGGGCAGCGGCACGTAGGCAGCGGGAAGGCCCACAGCCGCGAGCTCCGCGCAGGTCATCGCGCCGCAGCGGCAGAGCGCCAGGTCTGCTGCGGCATAGGCGAGCTCCATGCGGTCGAGATAGCCGAGCACCTCGTAGGCAGGGGCGTCGGTCTGCGAGAACACCGAGGCCGCCGAGGCCGCCGACGACGGCGACGACGGCGACGACGCCGACGACGCCGAGCGCGCCGCGGCCGACGGCGGCTCGAGCTCGGCCGCCGCCTTGCCTGCGACGTGCAGCACCTGGATGCCCGCCGCGGCGAGCGCGCCGGCGGCACCGAGCGCAGCGGTGTTGAGGGTGCGCGCCCCTTGCGAGCCACCGAAGACGAGCAGCGTCGTCCGCCCGGTCGCCAGCCCCAGCTCCGTGCGGGCCGCCACCTGCTGGGCCGACCGGTCGAGCGTGGAGATCGCGCGCCGCAACGGCATCCCGACGACGGTCGAGCCGCGCAGCCCCGTGCCCGGCCAGGCCGTCGCTGTCCGCACCGCGAAGCGCGCGCCGAGGCGGTTGGCCAGGCCCGGGCGGACGTTCGCCTCGTGCACGACGATCGGGATCCCGCGGCGTCGGGCGGCAAGATAGGCGGGGGCCGCGACATAGCCGCCGAAGCCGACCAGCACGTCGGCGCCGACCCGGTCGAGCAGCGCGGCGGTGTCACCGACCGCACCGCGCAGGCGGCCGGGCAGGGTCAGCAGGGCGAGCGTCGGGCGGCGGGGCACGGCGACGGCGGGAATGAGGGCAAGGTCGTAGCCCCGGGCCGGCACCAGCCGCGTCTCGAGCCCGCGCTGCGTGCCCAGCAGCGTGATGCCGATGCCCGGATCATGGCGGCGCAGCGCGTCCGCGGTCGCCAGCGCAGGCTCGACATGACCGGCGGTGCCACCACCGGCGAGGACCACATGCATCAGCGCGATGCCTGCGCCCGGGGTCGCGGCTGACGGCCGGCGGCCGAGCGGTCAGGTGCACCCCGGCGTGCGGCAGCAGCCGCGCGGGAAACGCGCCGTTGTCGGCGAGGCGTGCGTTCGGCAGCCTCCGCGCGGGCCAGGGCCAGCAGCAGCCCGATGCCGATGAGCGTCGCGAGCAGGGCCGAACCGCCCGCGGAGATCAGCGGCAACGGGACCCCGATGACCGGTGCAGCACCGATGACCGCCCCGATGTTGAGCAGCGCCTGCACGGCGATCCACGTCGTGACGCCACCCGCTGCCAGCCGGGTGAAGTCGTCCTGGGAGCGCAGGGCGACGCGCATGCCGCCGTAGACCAGCGCCGCGAAGATCATCAGAACCGCGAGGCTGCCGAAGAAGCCGAGCTCCTCGCCGATGACGGCGAAGATGAAGTCGTTGTGCGGCGCGGGCATCTGGGCCGGCCACTTCTCCTTCGACGCGCCGGGGCCCACGCCGAACCAGTGGCCGGTGGCCATCGCGTATTTCGCGTGGATGACCTGGTAGCCGCGGCCCTCGGCGTCCGAGGAGGGGTCGAGCCAGGCGCTGATGCGCGCGCTGCGGCTCTTCTCGACCGTCGCGAACAGCGCCGCCATGGCGACACCGACGAGGACCAGCGGGGTCAGCACCCGAAGCGGCGCGCCGGCGAAGAAGACGAGCGCCAGCAGCAGGGTCGCGAGGACCATGGCGGTCCCGAGGTCCTTGCCCATCATCACGAGCCCGAGCACGAGCATGCCGACGGGGACGAGCGGCAGCGCCAGGTGCTTCCACTGCCCGAGCAGCCGGGCCTTGCGAGCCAGCAGGTCGGCGCCCCACAGCACGAGCGCCAGCTTGGCGACCTCGCTCGGCTGCACGCTGAACCCACCGACCTGCAGCCAGTTGGTGTTGCCGTGCGCGCTCAGGCCCATGATCGGCACGAGCGTGAGCAGCGCGATCGTCGCCATGAGCACGGGATAGGCCAGGGCGCGCCAGGCCCGTACCGACAGGCGCGACGCCACGGCCATGAGCGGCACGCCGATGCACGCATAGATGGCCTGCATGCGGAAGACGCCGAACGACGAGTGGGTCTTGCTGTAGGAGTCGACGCTCGAGGCGGACAGCACCATGAACAGTCCGAGCGGCACGAGCAGCGCCACGCTGAGCAGGATCACGTAGTAGGAAGTCATCGGCCGGTCGAGGGCAGCGCCGATCCGCGTCGACAGCGCGACCGGCTCCTCGCGCTCGACTGCGACGGCTGTGGCGCTCACGCCGGACCGGGGGTCGCGGCCGTGCGCTGCGCCAGGGCGCGTACGGCGCCGGCGAAGACGTCGCCCCGGTGGGCATAGCTGGTGAACTGGTCCATCGAGGCGCAGGCCGGGGCGAGCAGCACCGTGTCACCGGGCTGCGCGAGGGCGCTCGCCTCGGCGACGACGCGTTCCATGAGCTGCACGGCTCCAGTGTCGCGCCCGGCCACGTGCCGGACGGGGACCTCGGGCGCGTGTCGCCGCAGCGCCTCGGCAATGAGCGCAGCGTCACGACCGATAAGCACAGCGCCACCGAGGCTGCCCCGGGCACCTCTCACCAGCTCATCGAACTGGGCGCCCTTGGCCAGTCCTCCCGCGATCCACACGATCCGGGAATAGGCGGCCAGCGATGCCGCGGCCGCGTGCGGGTTCGTCGCCTTCGAGTCATCGACATAGGCCACCTGGGCAACCGTGGCCACCGTGGCGATGCGGTGGGCGTCAGGTCGCCACGCCCGCAGGCCGGTGCGTACGTCGTCGGCCGACACCCCCAGCCCGGCGCCGAAGGCCAGGGCAGCGGCCGCCAGGGCGTTGGCCAGGTTGTGCGGAGCCGGCGGGGAGATGTCGGAGGCGACGCAGAGCACGCCATGACCGAACGCCCGGTCGACCAGCGCCCCGTTGGCGATCCCGAGCTGGCCCTGCGCGGGTGGCCCGAGCGTGAACCCGACCGCACGGCCCGCCACCCTCGACGCGGCGATCGCCGCGCGCGAGCCGTCGTCGTCGAGGTTGTGCACGGCGACGTCGGAGCCTCGCCAGACCAGCTGTTTGGCCTCGGCATAGGCAGCGAGCGACCCGTGCCAGTCGACGTGGTCCGGTGCGACGTTGAGCAACGCGCCGGCCCGGCACGCGACGGTCGAGGTCCAGTGCAGCTGGAAGCTGGAGAGCTCGACGGCGAGCACGTCGTAGGGCGGTTCGGCGAGCACCGCGTCCACCACCGGCGTGCCCACGTTGCCGACCGCGATCGCGCGCAGGCCCGCGGCGGCGAGGATCTCGGCGAGCATGCGCACGGTCGTGGTCTTGCCGTTGGTGCCCGTCACGCCGAGCCAGACGGGCGGGCGGGGAGCGGTCGAGGCGAGGCGCCAGGCCAGCTCGACGTCACCCCAGACCTCGATGCCGTCGCGGGCCGCCCGCGCCAGCAGCGGCGTGCCGGGACGCCAGCCGGGCGACGTGACGACCAGGGCGGTGCCGGACGGCAGCTCATCCGCAGCAGAGCCCAGGACCACCGTCGCGCCGAGACTCCGTAGCTGCTCGGCGACCTCGCGGGCAGCGTCGTCGTCGCGGCCGTCGACCAGATGGACGTCGGCGCCTCGTGCCAGCAGGGCCCGCGCGACCGGGATGCCGCTGACGCCTAGGCCGGTGACCAGGACGCGCCGTCCCGCCCACGACGTCGGCCCGCTCACTGAGCAGAGACCCAGTCGCCGTAGAACACCGCAAGCCCGGCCGCGACGAACAGACCCGCGATGATCCAGAACCGGATGACGATCGTGACCTCGCCCCAGCCGACCAGCTCGAAATGGTGCTGCAATGGGGCCATGCGGAACAGCCGCTTGCCCTTGCTGACCTTGAACCAGCCGACCTGCGCGATCACCGAGACCGTGATGACGACGAACAGCCCCCCCAGCAGCACCAGCAGCAGCTCGGTGCGCGACAGCACCGCGAGCCCGGCCAGCGCGCCGCCGAGCGCGAGCGAGCCGGTGTCGCCCATGAAGATCTTCGCCGGTGAGGCGTTCCACCACAGGAAACCGAAGCAGGCGCCGGTGAGCGCCGCGGCGACGACGGCGAGGTCGAGCGGATCTCGCACCTCGTAGCAGTGCGGGGTCGGCGAGGGCAGACCGCACCGCTCGCGCAGCTGCCACACCGAGATGAGGACGTAGGCCGCGAAGGTCATGACCGAGGCTCCCGTCGCGAGACCGTCGAGGCCGTCGGTGAGGTTGACGCCGTTGCTCGCCGCCGCCGTCATGAGATAGATCCAGATGAGCGTGAGGACGGGGCCGAGGGTGAGACCGGTGTCGCGCAGGAAGGAGATGTCGGTGGACGCGGGGTGCAGGCCGCGGGCGTCGGGGAACCGCAGCGCGAGGAACGCGAACACCAGCGCGGTGAGCAGCTGGCCGGCCAGCTTGGTGCGCGCGCGCAGACCGGTGCTGCGCTGCTGGAAGATCTTGATGTAGTCGTCGAGGAACCCCACGCCGCCGAGCCCCGTCATGAGCCCCAGGACGAGCACCCCCGAGGCCGACGGTGGCGACCACGTGACGACATGGCCCATCACATAGCCGATCAGCACCGCGCAGATGATCACCGCGCCGCCCATGGAGGGCGTGCCCCGCTTGGCCTCGTGGTCGGGATAGCCGTGGCGTACGTCGCGGATGGCTTGGGCATAGCCGCGGCTGCGCAGCAGCCGGATGAGAACGGGGGTGCCGAAGAGGGCGATGACCAGGCCGAGCCCGGCGGCGACGATCAGCCTCACCAGGTGCCGCCCGCGAGCTCCGGACGCAGCAGGGCGGCTGCGACCTCGCCGGTGCCGCGGCCGGCCACGAGGACGAGGTCGCCCACCCGTGCCCCGGCGAGCAGCAGGTCGGCTGCCGCTCCGGCGTCGGGCACGCACACCGACTCCCCGCCCCAGCTGCCCTCGAGCGTCGCGCCCAGATGCAGCGGGCGCGTCGGTTCCCCTACGGCGACCAGCGCCGAGATGTCGAGGCGTACGGCGAGGCGCCCCAGCTCGTCCTGCTCCCCGATGCTCGGCAGCACGTGGCCCGTGTCGCGGGCGGCGCCGCCGGAAAGCTCGCCGATCACCGCCCACGTGCCCGGTCGGGCGGGCGCGCCGTCCACCCGCCCGGGGGCACCCGCGTCGTCGCGCGCCGCGACGAGCTCGCGCATCGCGGCCCGAACCTGCCCGATATCGGCGTCGGGGAGGACCCGCACGCGCAGGGCCCGCCCGCCGCCCGCCGTGCCGGACGCCGCCAGCGCGGCCCGCAGCTCCACCCGGTCGTCGAAGGCCACCGTGGCGCCGTTGCGCTCCTGGCCCTGCTCGTGGCCTTTGCCCAGCACCGCCACCACATCTCCCGGCCGCGCGAGGGCGACCGCCTGGCGGATCGCCGTCCGTCGCTCCGCCACGTCGAGCACCTCGGCACGCCGGCCCCCCACCGATGTGGCCGTCGGGTCGAGCGTGTCGAGCTCGGCACCCGCGACCACCGCGGCGCGGATCACGGCGGGGTCCTCGGAGCGCGGGTTGTCGTCGGTCACGACGACCACGTCGGCCCACGCCGCCGCAGCTGCCCCCATCGCCTTCCGCTTCGCGCGGTCGCGGTCACCACCCGCTCCGAGAACGACGAGCAGGCGCCCGGGGCTCCGCGGGCGCAGGGCGCGTGCGGCCGTGCCGACGGCCTCCGGCGTGTGCGCGAAGTCGACGATCCCGGTGACCGGTCCGGTGACCACGGTCTGCATGCGCCCCGGCACGGAGACCCGGGCCAGGCCGTCGGCCGCGGTGTCACCCGCTCCGACGGCGTCGAGCACCGCGAGAGCGACGAGTGCGTTGCCGACGTTGAAGGCGCCGGGCAGCCCGACCCGCACGACCCGGTCGACCGCCGGACCGGTCACGCGGAACCAGCTGCCTGTGGCGTCGCCCGTCACGTCGGCCGCCCGCCAGTCGGCGGCCAGCTGCGGATCGGTCGCCACGGTCACCACGGGCACTCCGCGGTCGCGCGCGAGGCGGGCGAGGCGCTGTCCCCACGTGCCGTCGACATCGACGACGGCGAGCGCGGCCCGTTCGGGCCCGAACAGCTCGGCCTTCGCCGCGAAGTAGGTCTCCAGATCGCCGTGGAAGTCGAGGTGGTCGCGGCCGAGGTTGGTGAATGCGGCCACGGCGAACTGTGTCGCGTCGACCCTGCCCAGCGCCAGCGCGTGGCTCGAGACCTCCATCGTGACGTCGCTGCAGCCGGCGTCGCGCATGCGCGCCAGGAGCCGCTGCAGCGCAGGCGCTTCCGGCGTCGTCCGTTCGCTCGCGAGGACCTCGTCGTCGATGCGGGTCTCGACCGTGCCGATCAGGCCGGTGCGCCGCCCGGCCGCGCGCAGTCCGGCGTCGATGAGATAAGCCGTCGTGGTCTTGCCGTTGGTCCCCGTGATGCCGATCACGCGCAGCGCCTGCGAGGGCCTGCCGTGGACCCAGGCCGCCACGTCACCGAGGTGCCGGCGTAGGTCGGGAACCACCAGCACGGGCCGACCGGTCTCGCAGGCGGCCGTCTCGCCGGCGGCATCGGTCAGGATCGCGACCGCGCCGGCCGCCACAGCCGTGGCGGCGAACGACGCACCGTGGTGACGGGCTCCCGGGAGGGCTGCGTAGAGGTCGCCGGGGCGTACGTCGCGCGAGTCGAGGGTGATCCCGCAGATCTCGACCTCGCCGTCGCCGGCCGGGGTCAGCGACATGCCCACCAGGTCGGCCACCCCGTGCAGGGTTCGCGCACCTGGGGAGACGGAGCTGCTGGGCACGGTCGCGAGGCTACCGGTCAGGGGACTTGGAGCCGGGGAGTCGGGGGGGCCGAACCGCTCGGGGGGACCGCGTAGTTCTCGAGCAGCAGCGAAGCCACCTGCTTGAACACCGGACCGGCGTTGAAGCCACCGAAGTGGTTGGGGTGCTTGGGGTCCTTGAGGGTGACGGCGACGACGAAGCGGGGCGAGTCCGCCGGGACGACGCCGATGAACGACGCCTGATATTGGCCGTTGCAGTAGTGCCCGTCGCAGCCGGCCACTTGTGCAGTGCCGGTCTTGCCGGCGATGCGGTAGCCGGGAATCGCGGCGCGCACCCCGGTGCCGTCGTTCACGACGGCTTCCATCATCGTGAGGACCTTCGTCGCGGTGGCTGCGCTGACCACGCGCGTGCTGGCCCCGAGCGGGGCAGGCGTCTTCCGGCCGTCGGGTCCGATGGTCGCGTTCACGATCGTCGGAGCAATGCGTACGCCGCCGTTGGCGAGCGTCTGGTAGACGCTCGCCTGCTGCAGGAGGCTGCCGGCGAGGCCCTGGCCGAAGGAGATGGTGTAGCGCTGGGTGCCCGACCAGTCGCGCCAGTCCGCGAGGATGCCGGGAGTCTCCCCCGGCAGCCCGATCTGGGTCTTCGCGCCGAGGCCGAACCGGTGCAGATAGCTGTAGAGGGTCGGCTTCGTCAGCTTCTCCCCCACCTGGATGGTGCCCACGTTGCTCGACTGGGACAGGATGCCGGTCACCGTCAGGTGCAGCACCTTGTGGCCCGCGTCGTCGTGGAACGTCGCCGTCGAGCGGTGGATGCTGTAGGGCACGGTGAAGACCGAGTCGGGCGTGACCTTGCCCTGGTCGATCGCCGCGGCCATGGT
>CAXSDR010000095.1:0-9915 GCA_964236445.1 uncultured Motilibacteraceae bacterium
CGCCGTCGTCGGTCACGAAGACCTCGCCGTGCTGGAACGGGTTCATCGTGCCGGGATCGACGTTGAGATAGGGGTCGAGCTTCTGCATCGTGACGCGAAGCCCGCGGGCCGTGAGCAGGTTGCCCAGGCTCGAGGCCGTGAGTCCCTTGCCGAGCGAGGAGGCCACCCCACCGGTCACGAAGATGTGCTTGGTCGGCATGGCGGCGGCCAACGGTGCTCCCCGGTGTCGTCCGTGTGCGGCGGCTGAAGCCGTCCACGGGGTTTCAGCCTACCGGCGACTGCGGAGCTCGTCGTAGAGACCGCGCAGAGAATTGACGGTGTCGGCCTCGTCGGGCCAGGTCTGCGCCTGCGCGAGCCCCGCCCGCGCGAGCTCGTCGCGCCTCGCCGGGTCGGCGAGCAGCGCGCGGACCGCACGCGCGACCGCCGCACCGTCCCCCGGGGCGACCAGCACCGCAGCGTCGCCGACCAGCTCGGGAATGCCACCGACGGCGGTGGCGACGAGGGGCGTGCCGGCACGCAGCGCCTCCTGCGCGACCAGGGCCCGTGCCTCCCAGGTCGAGGTCAGCACCGCGACATCGGCCGCGGCCAGGAGGTCCGTCGCGTCGTCGCGGTGGCCGGCCAGGACCACGGGGAGTCGACCGTCGTCGATGCGCGCCTGCAGCGCCGGGCGCAGCGGGCCCTCCCCCACGACGACCACCTGCACCCGCATCCCCTCACCGGCCCAGACCGCGGCAGCGTCGAGCAGGACGTCGTACGCCTTCTGCGGCGCGAGGCGGCCCACGGCCACGACGAGCGGGGTCGTGGGGTCGAGGCCCAGCCCCCGGCGTACGTCTCGGCGGTCGACGGCGACGGAGGTGGGAGCCGGTGACGCGACGGGGGCGAGCCGGGCATCGGATGACCCGAGTCGCCGGGCAAGGGCCACGAGGTCGCTCGACGCCCCGAGCGTCACCGTGGCGCGTCTGGCGAGCCGGCGCTGCGCGAGGCGCTCGAGCCGGGAGCGCAGCCCGGAGCCCAGGACCGCGTTGTGCCACGTGACCACCACCGGGACATCGGCCTCGGTGAGGCGACGGGCGCGCAGCGCGAGCAGTCCGGCACGAAAGCCGTGGGCGTGCACGGCGTCGCAGCCCGCCATGGCGTCTCGGAGCTCCTCGGTCACGACCCGGCCGTCGGTGGCGACCACCGTGGCACCCAGCGCGGCGAAGCCGAAGCGGGTCAACGTGGAGGTCGGCGCGGCGACGGACACGGCGTCTCCCGCCGCGAGCAGCCCGCGCACCAGCGAGCGGGCATGGGCGCCGATGCCGCCCTCACTTGCACCCAGGACCACCACCACGTCGAGCGGCGGCACAGCGTCAGGCAGGGACCCGTCGTCGAGGGACACGATCGAGCAGGCTACGCAGGTCGGCGCTGTCGACGCACGCGAGCACGGCGGTGAAGACCAGCGCGGCGATTCCGGCGGCTGCGCAGGCGAGGGCGGCGTTGGCGAGGCGACCGGTTGCGGGCACGGCGGCGCCGAGCGCCGCCGCGGCGCCAGCAGCCCCAACCGCGGCAGCGAAGGCCGCGAGACCCGCCCGCGCCACGCCCTCGAGCGATGACGCCCCACTCCGTCGCCGGACCGTCAGCATGAGCAACGCTCCCGCCACCGACATCCCCAACGTGTTCGAGAGCCCGAGAGCGGCGACGCGCCAGTGCGGCACCGCCAGCGTGCCGAGCAGCATGCTCAGCACCGCGGCCACACCCCAGCCGATGACGGCCGCCCGCGCCACGGCGCGACCGTCGTTGCGGGCATAGCAGGCGCGCCCCAGGTGGGCGAGGAGGGCATAGCCCGGCAGACCCGGCGCGAACGCGACCAGCGCCCAGCCGAGCCATGCGGAGGGAGCCTCGTCGGCGTCGTGCAGGAAGACCCGGGCGACCGGCATCCCCGCGCCGGCCAGGACCGCCGCGCCGAGGCCCGCCGTGATCACGACCATCCGGGTCGAGCCGGCGAGCACCCGGGCGTAGGCGCGGTCGTCACCCCGGTCGGCACTGGCCGCCAGTGACGGGAAGACACTGGTCGCGAGCGGCACGGCGAGCACGGCGTACGGCAGCAGGTAGACCGCCCACGCATAGTTGTAGACCGCGATCGCTCCCTTGTCGGCGTTCGCGACGACGACGGCGACGACCACTGCCACCTGCTGAGCCACCAGACCGGCGACGCCCGAGAGGGCAAGCCGTCGGGCGAGACCGGCCGAGGCGCCGGGAAAGCGCAGCGTCGGCCGCAGGCCGAGTTGCAGCGAGCGCAGCGGCACAGCGACCACGGCCGCCAGCGCGACCACGCCGGCCGTGGTGCCGGCGGCCAGGCCGAGGCGTACGCCGTCGGGCAGGGTCGCCAGGTCGTTGCGGTCCCCCGACCAGCCGAGGCCGACAGCGGCGTAGGTGGCGACGACCGCGAGGCTCGAGACGAGCGGCGCGACTGCGGCGGCGAGGAACCGGCGGTGAGCCTGCAGCACACCGCTGCACACGACCGCCACGCCGTAGAGCGCGATCTGCGGTGCGAACAGGACGAACATCGAACTGGCCACGCCGACCACCTGCGAGCCGTCGCAGCCCGAGGGGTGGTGCAGCAGCAACGCACCCATCAGCGGGCGGGCGAGCAGAAGTGTGAGCACCGATGTCGGGACGAGCACGACCATCGCCCAGGTCAGCAGGGCCGACACGACACCCGCAACATCCCCGTCACGCTCTCGGGCGGCTGCGACGAGCGGGACGACTGCTCCGGCAAGGGCTCCGCCTGCCACGATCTCGAAGACGACGTTGGGAAGGGCGTTGGCGGTGAGGTAAGCGCTGCCCAGGCACGTCCCCTTCACCGACGCGGCGAAGACCAACCACCGGCCGAACCCCACGACCCGGCTCAGGACAGTGACTCCTGCGACCAGCAGCGCGGCTCCGGCGAGACTCTCGCTCCACCGCCGCCCTCCCACGGGCGCGCTAACGGTCGGCCCGGCGGCGGCCGAGCTCGTCGAGCTGACGCAGACCGGGGGTGCGGGCGATGACCTCGGTGAAGCTGACGCGTTCGCTGATCCCCGTCAGGGCTGTGACCGTGACCGCCGCGACCAGCAGGGTCCGGCGAGGGGCGGACGTCGCGATCGCGACACCGAGCAGCGCGCCGAGCGCGTTGGCCCCGGCGTCCCCGAGCATCGTGCGGGCCGCGAGATCGTCGGGCAGCAGACCGGCGGCCGCACCCATGGCCGCGGCGGCGAGGCGACCGCGGGCGTCGTCACACCGCGAGAGCGGGGCGCCGATGAGCAGCCCCGCTTTGAGCGCTCGTCCCGGGCGCAGGTCGAGAAGATTCAGCACGTTGGCCGTGCCCGCGATCACGACGCCCGCCGCGAGCGCGTCGACGGGCGCGCGGTGGAGCAGGCGACCGGCGAGGAGCCCCGCGGCACCGATGCCCAGCACCTTCACAGCCCCCGTCGTGACGTCTCCCCTCGCCAACGCGCTCGCGTGGCCGCGCAGGCCGCGTGAGCCGGCGCTGCCGTGCAGGTCGTCATAGGCGCCGAGGCCGGCCGCCGCACCCACCGCCAGCGCAGCGGCCCCCCGCTGCGACGCACGCAGCCCGGGAGCGACACCCACCACGAGCAGGGCGCCCGCGGCGTAGGCGGGTCCGGCTAGCAGCGTGACCTCGTCCCCGCGAAAGTTCGTACGCGTCCAGGTGACGCGGGCGCCCGCCGGCAGACGGTGGCGGAGGAGTCGCTGCGTGCCCAGTGCCGCGAGCGCCGCGGCCCCCGCCGGACCGGCGCGACCGGTCGTCGGGTTCACGGTGTCGAGGTGGCGGAAGGCGTCGGCGCCGGCGAGCCGGCCACGGAGAAGTCGGGGTCGTCGCTCGCTCCCTCACCCAGACCGTAGTGGTGAGCCACGCTCGCCCGCTCCCCCTGCAGCGCCAGCACCAGGCTCAACCTGCCGGCTGCGATGTCGATGTCGTCCACCGTCGACACCGTGCCTGCGACCACATCGTTGCCGCGCATCTGAGCGAGCAGTGCCGACGGGTCGTCCGAGCTCCCGGACGCGCCGACGACCGCTGTGCCCCTGTCGAAGGTGTCGAGGATGCGAGGGATGGCGAGCAGCGCCGCGGTCTCCTGCTGCTCGGCCGCCGGGTCGAGCGGTGACTTCGGGGCCACCACGACGGCGAAGTTCGCCCGGCGCCAAGGCTCGCTGTCGAAGCTCAGATAGCCGAGCACCTGCAGCTGCTCGAGGAAGTTCTGCCCGTTGACGTCGGACCTGCCCCCCGGCTCGGTCGGCACGACGACCGCGTGCGCCAGCGCCGTGGCGATGCGTACGCTCGCCTGAGCATCAGCCGACGCGCCCGACGTCCCGGCGGCGAGCTGAGCCACCAGCGCGTCGAGCTGTTCGGACTTGTCCGGCGAGGACCAGTCACGGCGCAGGCGTACGGTGCCCGTCACCGTCGCCCCCGCCGCCAGCACGGCCGTACGCGCGTTGTTGGTCGTCGCCTTCTCCGCACCGGGCAGCGCGACGATGACGACGGTGACACCGCGCAGTCGACCCGACACCAGCGCAGCCGCGGCGCCGTCGAGCAGCTTGTCCTCATAGTTGGCACGAGCGCCCAGGTCGCGGTTCTCGGTGCGCAATGACTTCGCCTCGTTGGCCAGCGCGTTCGCGGAGTTCTGCACCCCGTTGGCCAGGGGCTGGTCGAGCGGACCGGCGCCGAGCGCGATGCCGACCGACAGGGCCAGGAAGACGGCGATGATCGACACGAGGTGATAGCGGAAGTCGATCACGAGAAGACCCCTTCGAGCCAGAACGCGAAGCTCGACCACCGGTCGCGCAGATATTCGAACAGCACCTGCCCCGACGGGGTCACGGCCAGGGCGACGGTCAGAGCGAGCAGCCCGGCGACGACGAGCAGCAGGATCTGCCAGCTGGAGATGCGGCTGCGGTAGAGCCGGCTGACGCCTTTCGCGTCCACGAGCTTGCCGCCGACACGGAGCCGGGTGAGGAACGTGCTGGCCATGCCGGCTCGGCCCTTGTCCAGGAACTCGACCAACGTGGCATGGCTTCCGACGGCGACGATGAGGCTGGCCCCCTTGTCGTCGGCCAGGAGCATGGCGACGTCTTCGCTGGTTCCGGTGGCGGGGAAGATCACGCTTGGGAGCCCGAGCTTCTCCAACCGTTCGAGGCCCGGTGCGTGGCCGTCGCGGTAGGCGTGGACGACGAGCTCCGCGCCGCAGCTCAGTGCCCGGTCGGAGACGCTGTCCATGTCACCGACGATGAGGTGGGGCGTGCAGCCGACCTCGATCAGCGCATCCGCACCACCGTCGACGCCGATGAGCACGGGGCGGTACTCCCGGATGTAGGGGCGCAGCGCGACGAGGTCCTCCTTGTAGTGGTAGCCCCGCACGACGACCAGAGCGTGACGACCGTCGAGGCGGGTGGTGATGTCCGGAACGCCGACGCCGTCGAGGAGGAGGTCACGCTCGCGCCGCAGATATTCCATGGTGTTGCCGGCAAAGGCTTCGAGCTGCAGGGACAACCCTTGTCGAGCTTCTTCCATGGCCACCGCGACCGTCTCGAGGGTCTGCACCGTGCCCGACCCGACGAGCCTGTCACCGACGAAGACGTCACCTCCGTCGACGCGCACCACGTCGCCGTCGCGGACGGCCGACATGACCTCGGGTCCCAGCCCGTCGACGAGCGGCACGCCGGCCGACAGCACGATCTCGGGACCGAGGTTGGGATAGCGACCGCTGATGCTCGGCGACGCGTTGACCACGACCGACGCTCGCCCGGACACCAGCGCCTCGGCGCTGACCCGGTCGAGGTCGATGTGGTCGATGACGGCGATCTCGCCGTGGCGCAGCCGCTTGGTCAGGTCCTTGGTGCGCCGGTCGACCCGAGCCGTCGCCGTGACTCCTGGAAGCAGGGTGCCCCGGGGGCGTCGGTGGAGCAACGGCATCCTCATCACGACCCATCGTGCCAGAGCCCGACGCCTGCGACGGGTTTGGCGCTTCCTACGGCGCGCTCGCCCTCGCCGACGCGAGCAGCTCGCGCGCATGAGCCTGCGCAGCGTCGGAGTCGGCCCGTCCGCCGAGCATGCGTGACAGCTCGCGAAGCCGCTCACCCTCGTCGAGCCGGGCGACGCCGCTGCTGGTGACGCTGCCCGAGGCGTCCTTCACCACGACGAGGTGCTCGTCGGCGAACACCGCGACCTGGGCCAGGTGGGTCACGACGATCACCTGCGCGGTACGCGCCAGCTGCGCCAGCCGGCGCCCGACCTCGAGCGCCGCGGCACCGCCGACGCCGGCGTCGACCTCATCGAACACGAAGGTCGGCACCGGGTCGCTGCCCGCCAGCACCACCTCGAGCGCGAGCATCACCCGGGAGAGCTCTCCCCCGGAGGCGCTCTTGGCCAGCGGTCGGGGACCCGCCCCCGCGTTGGCGGCGAGGAGCAGCTCGACCTCGTCGACGCCGTAGGGCCCCGCGAGCAGGCTCACCCCGTCGACCTCGACAGCACCGGGTCCCTCGCCGGTGCGGTTCGTCACCGCCATCTCCACGGTCGCGCGCCCCATGGCCAGCGCCGACAGCTCTGCGGTCACAGCGGCACCGAGGCGTAGGCCGGCCGCGACCCGCGCCTTGCGCAGCGTGCCGGCGAGCCCGCCGAGCTCGGCGCGCAGCGACGCTTGCTGCTCACGCAGCGCGGTCACGACATCGCTGTCGTTCTCGAGCTCGAGCAACCGCGCCGATGCCCCGTCGACCCACGTCAGGAGCGCATCGACGTCGGGGCCGTGAGCGCGCGTGAGGCCGGTGAGCGCGGCCCTCCGCTCCTGGACCGCAGCGAGCCGCGTCGGGTCGACGTCGACGGAGGCGATGTAGTGGGCCAGGTCACCGGCGACGTCGGCGAGCAGATAGCCGACTTCGGCCAGGCGCTCGACCACCGTGGTGAGCCCCTCGTCATGGACGCGGGCGGCATCGACGCTGCGCCGGGCGATGTCCACGAGGGTGGCGGCGTCGGCGGCCTGCTCGCCGGTGTCGTCATCGGGGGCTCCGGTCAGTGCGGCGTGGGCGCTCGACGCGGCAGCCTGCAGGGTCTCCGCGTGCGACAACCGTGACTCTTCGACCCTCAGCACGACGTCCTCGCCGGGCAGGGGGTTCAGCGCCTCGACCTGCGCAAGGCCGAAGCGCAGGAGCTCGGCCTCCTGCGCCCGGTTGGACGCCTGGGCGACGAGGGCCTCGAGACGCTGCTCCAGCTCGCGCAGCCCGTGCCATGCGGCTCGGTAGGCGGTCAACGGCTTGGTCACGGCGGCACCGGCATAACGGTCGAGCATCTCGCGCTGGCGGGCGGGACGGAGCAGTCGGTGCTGGTCTGACTGCCCGTGCACGGCGACCAGGTCGTCGGCGAGCTCGCCGAGCACCGACACGGGCACGGAGCGACCGCCGAGGTAGGCGCGCGAACGACCCTCCGCGCCGACGCTGCGGCCGATGATCAGCTCGCCGTCGTCGAGATCACCACCGGCCTCCCGCGTGCGCTCCGCAGCGGCGGAACCGTCACTGACGACGACCCGCCCTTCGACCGAGGTACGCGCCGCGCCGGTGCGCACGGCGCCCGCATCGCCCCGCGCCCCGAGAAGCAGGCCCAGCGCGGTGACCACCATGGTCTTGCCCGCGCCCGTCTCACCGGTGAGCACGGTCAGCCCAGGGGACAGCGCCAGCACAGCGTCCTCGATGACTCCGAGGTCGCGGATCCGCACTTCCTGCAGCATGCGATCAGGCTCCGTCCGAGTCCGGTGCCCCACGCCAGCCGTTGACCGGCAGGCGGAACTTGGCGACCAGGCGATCGGTGAAGGGCGCGGTCGAAAGGCGGGCGAGCTTCACGGGTCGCGCACCACGGCGTACCTCGACCCGCGCCCCGCTGGGCACCTGCACCGTCCGCCGACCGTCGCACCACAGCACCCCACCGTCCTCGCTCTGTCCCGGGCTGGCGAGCACCTCCACGGCGAGCACGCTCGTCGGGGACACCACCAGCGGCCGGGCGAACAGCGCGTGGGCGCTCACTGGCACGAGGAGCAGCGCCTCGACCTGCGGCCACACCACCGGCCCACCGGCGGAGAACGCATAGGCGGTCGAGCCGGTCGGCGTCGCACAGACGACCCCGTCGCAGCCCCAACGCGACAGCGGCCTGCCATCGACCTCGACGATCACCTCGAGCAGTCGCTCGCGGCTCGGCTTCTCGATGCTCACGTCGTTCAGCGCCCAGTTCTCGGCGCGCACGTCGCCGTCGAGGGAGACGGTCGCGTCGACGGTCATGCGCTCCTCGACCGTGAACTCGCGGTCGAGGACGCGCTCGACGACGAGATCGAGATCCGCCCGCTCCGCCTCGGCGAGGAAGCCGACGTGACCCAGGTTGACGCCCAGCACGGGCACCTCGGACGCCCGGCCGAGCTCGGCCCCGCGCAGCATCGTGCCGTCGCCTCCCAGGGACATCACGAGCTCGACGCCGTGCGCCGCCTCGTCCGTGGCCGGGACGTTGCGGGCTCCGGGCAGGTCGAGGTGGCGGGCCTCGTCCTGCAGGATGCGCACGCCGAGCCCGGCGGCGGTGAACCTCTTGACCACGTGCGCCGCCGCCGACAGCGCGTCGGACCGGCCGGTGTGTGCGACGAGCAGGATCTCTCGCGCGCTCATGCGGGGCCTCGCCGCACGGCGTCGTCGACGGCGTCCCGGCCGACCCTCGGCGCGCCCTCACGAAGCCAGAGGAAGAACTCGACGTTGCCCGCCGGCCCGGGCAGCGGGCTCGCCGTCACCCCGAGCGTCCCCAACCCCAGGGCGTACGCCGACTCCCCCACCTCCACGACCATCGCCGCGCGCAGCGCGGGGTCTCGGACCACACCGCCGCTGCCGAGGCGTTCACGCCCCACCTCGAACTGTGGCTTCACCATGAGCACGAGGTCGGCGTCCGGTGAGGCAGCCGCCCGGAGCGCGGGCAGGACCATCCGCAGCGAGATGAACGACAGGTCGGCCACGACCACCTGCGGCCGAGGCGTGAAGCTGTCGGAGGTCAGCCCGCGAACGTTGCAGCGGTCGCGCACGGTGACCCGGTGATCGGTCTGCAGCGGCCACGCGAGCTGGCCATAGCCGACGTCGACTGCGAAGACGTGCGATGCGCCCGCCCGCAACAGCACGTCGGTGAAACCTCCGGTCGAGGCGCCGGCGTCCAGGCAGACCTTCTCCTCGACCGCGAGACCCCCGGGTTGGAAGGCGGCGAAGGCACCGAGCAGCTTGTGCGCTCCCCGGCTGACGTAGTCCGGTCCCGCATCGACGTCGCTGACCACGATGGAGGCGACCGCCTCGACCTGCGTCGCGCTCTTGTGGGCGGGCTGACCGCTCACCGTCACCCGCCCCTCGGCGATGAGGGTCGCGGCGTGCTCCCGTGAACGCGCCAGACGCCGGCGTACGAGCTCGGCGTCGAGCCGCAGTCGACGGGGCGTGCTCACCGGGTGTCTCCCAGGTCTGGTCGCTGTGGGCGCGGTCACGTTCGGGCTGAAGGCTGCTGCGCGGCGGCGAGTGCATCCTGCAGGTCGCGGTGCAGCTCTTCGTAGACCTCCGCGTGCTGCGCCGTCGGACGGTCGTCGAGCTCGCTGAGGCGGCGTTCGACCCGGGCGCGAGCTGACGCGCTGTCGGCGGCCCCTTGGGGAGCGGTCGCCGCTGACAAGCGCTCGTCCTCGGCCTCACTCACGCGACGCACCGCCGACGGGAGGCATGGTCTGCTGGCGACAGTCGAGATCCCCCCGGGAACGGGCCGCGGGAACGGACGGCGCTGCTGCGTATGGATCGACGTGCATCTGCCCTCCCTGATGCGGGCTCGGTGGTGTCACGCACGCTACCTCGACGCGTGCCTGCAGTAGCCTGCGCCAGGACCCGACAGGGCGA
>CAXSDR010000095.1:10015-14689 GCA_964236445.1 uncultured Motilibacteraceae bacterium
GCACGCTACCTCGACGCGTGCCTGCAGTAGCCTGCGCCAGGACCCGACAGGGCGAGTCGACATCTCAACGGCGAACCGACCCCACCGACGGAGGAACTGCAGTGGCAACCGTGGCGCAGTGCCAAGAAGCGGTCGAGGCATTGGCCGCCTCGCTCAAGCCGGCACCCGGGAAGGGTGAGGGCCTCGACCGGACCCTGAGCTGCACGGTGCCAGATCTGGACGTCGTTTTCAGCGGTCGCCTGCACGACGGGCGGGTGGACGGGCTGACGACGGCGGAGGCGTCGAAAGCGCAGGTGCGTCTGACCGCGAGCAGCGACGATCTGGTGGCGTTGTCCACGGGTGCCCTCGACGGAAGCGCCGCCTGGAAGTCGGGCCGGCTCAAGGTGTCGGCGTCCCTGGGCGACCTGCTGAAGCTGCGCGCCCTGCTCTGACCTGCAACGGCGGGCGTCGAGCTGCTCACGCGTTGGCCCCTGGGCCCGAGCCCTCGGTATGACCCGGCAGCCCGGCGCGGACGAGTTCACGATCAAGCGCGCCGGTGTCCTCGATGCCCGACCCGCTGCCCCACACGGCGGTGCACGCGGCTCGCAGGGCGTCCAGCGGATCTGGTGCCTCCTCCTCGGCCCGGAGCGCCAGACTTCCGTCGACGACAACGGCCTCCCACGCGCCGCAGCGCGCGGCCCCGGCATGCGAGCTCGGGACGTCATGCGCCTGGAGCAGCGCGCGCAGGTCCGCGCCGAGGTAGGTAGGCCGCAGGTGAGCGGGGGCGAGAACCACATCGACGGGTGAGGTCACGCCGGTGAGCACGAGCAGGCTGTCGGTCCGGGCACGGACCGCCCCCTCGATATCGGTGTCCAGTCTGTCCCCCACGACCAAGGGTCGCGTGGCGCGGCTGCGACGTACGGCCTCGGCGTGCAACGGCAGCTCCGGCTTGCCGGCCACCTGCGGCTCACGGCCGGTTGCCTGTCGGAGGACGTTGACGAGCGCGCCGTTGCCCGGCGCCTTTCCCCGTGGCGTAGGAATCGTGAGGTCGAGGTTGGACGCGATCCACGGAACGCCCCGCGAGAGCACGAGCGCACCCTCGGCCAGCTGGCGCCAGTCGACGTCGGGGGAGAAACCCTGCACCAGCGCGGCCGGCTCGTCATCAGCTGATCGAACGGGCACGAGGCCGCGCTCGAGCAGCGCTTGCACGAGGCCGTCACCCCCGACCACGAGCACGCGCTGGCCCGGCTCGACCAGTGCGGCTGCCATCGTCGCCGCAGCCTGCGCCGATGTGACGACATCGTCGTCCGAGGCCACCATCCCGAGGGCACGCAGGTGCTCGGCTACGATCCGCGGCGTGCGGGCCGCGTTGTTCGTCACATAGGCGAACCGCATTCCCCGCGATCCGGCGGCGCGAAGCGAGTCAGCGGCGTGCGGCACCGCCTCCTGACCGACGTAGACGACTCCGTCCAGATCGAGCAGGCCCACGTCGTAGAACTCGCACAGCGCCCGCGAACTGGCGCCAAGAGACCCGCCGAACGAGCCGGAGGTCATTCGGTGTCGCCGTCGGGAACTGCCGTTCCGTCAGCCTCTGCGCGCGCTCTGACTGTCGCTCTGACCTGGTTGCGCGCGCTGACGTAGTCGCGACGGCCCGGTCGCATCGCGACGGCCATGCTCAAGTGCGTCAGCGCCGACCCCAGGTCACCGTTGCGCCACAAGGCCAGCCCCAGGCCGAATCGGGCGTAGTCGTCGTCGGGCCATTGGTCGAGAATGCGCGTGAACTCGTCAGCGGCCTCGCTGTGGCGACCAGCGTTGAACAGGGCGCGCGCGACAGCTTCAGCCGCGTTCGCCGAGTCGGGCGCCGCGGCGCGTACGCGCGACAGCAGCTGCAGCGCCGCCTCGGGATTGCCGGTTCCCAGCAGCTCGAGACCTCTGACATACCAGTCGTAGACCTCGCCCGCCGGGCCCGGCTCATGAGACGGCAGTTCCTCGCTCTCTGCCTCTGGCACCCACACTCTCCCGGTTCGCCCACGGCACGCTGACTCGCGCTGACCGGCTCCATGCTCGCATGCCGTCCTCACCGCGGCGAAGCAGACGAACGTCGCAGTCGACGGCAGCGGGCCACCTCGACCTCACTTCGGCTCGCTGCTCCGGCGCCGCTGCGCCAGAAGCGCCGGCGCAGACTTCCCTGGACCTCGACGACGTCACCCACGACGTAGGCCAGGACGTGGCGCCGGATCTCGGCGCGCCAGACGACGCAGTCGAGGGTGTCGACCGTCGCCTGCCGGGGTCGCGGGACGGTGGCGGCGTCAGGGACACGCCTGTTCGCCGCACGCGGGGACGCCAGTGGGCGGTCGACGACGACCCGGAAGGTCACGATGACGTCGCCGGAGGGCAGTTCACGCTCGACCGGAACCCCGCTGACGCGTCCGACCAGCACGACTTCGTTGCGGTGCTCCACTGCCTGTGACGCATCCATGCCACTCCACTCGGTCGATGTCGTGCCTCGATTCTCGGGGCACCGCAGCGGCGGCGAAGAATTGTCGTTCGAGGCTGTGGACGCATGAGCACCGGTGGCTGCCTGTGGATGACGACCCAGCGAAAACTCCTCAGTCGAGCGGCGGGGCCTGGAAGGTCATCTGCGCCGGGGCCAGCGGCGTGCGCCCCTCGCCGTCTTCGACATCTTCGACATCTTCGACATCTTCGACATGGTCGACATGGTCGAAATGGGCAACCTCGTCGTCGTCGTCCTCCAAGGCGTCGATGAACTCGACCCCCTCGAGCTGAGCGACGCGCGAGGCCGCATCGGTGTCTCCGGTGAGGTCGAGCGCGGCCGCCCGCTGGAAGCCGACGTAGGCATCGTCGCGGCGCCCGGCCGCGAGAAGCGCGTCGGCGTAGGCATATGCCAGCCTCGCCGAACGACGCGTCTCGGGAACCTGCAGCGTCAGAACGGCGGCGTCGAGCTGACCGAGGTCGCGCCGAGCACCGGCGGCCACGATGCGCATCTCGATCTGACCATCCGGCTCGAGGCGTGATGCTTCGTCGCTGGCGGCGATCGCGAGTGCACGATCGGGATGACCGAGCGCACGTTCGATGTCGGCGATCACCGGCAGGAGCGCGACCGAGCCGGTCATCCGCCGTGCGGCCCGCAGTTCCGGAAGGGCATCCGAGAACCGCCCCGCGGCGTAGGCCGTGAGTCCCACCGCCTCGCGCACGGCGGAGATCCGCGACGCACGTCGGCGCGCGGCCACGGCATGGGCGAACGCCGCCTCCGGGTCTTCATCGATGAGGCGGCCGGCCGCCACGAGGTGACGGGACACCTCGGCGATCGACGGGGCCGGCAGCGAGGAAAGCTCCGCGCGAACGCTGCGGTCGAGCTCGTCACCAGTGATGTCCTCGGGAATGTCGGGCACGGCGATGTTGACCGAGTGACGCGGCGGTGCCCCGTCCGCGCGCTCGGCACCTCCCGCCGGGCGCCCGGTGCGTGGTCGTTCGGCGCGCTCGGGGCGCTCTCGTCGGGGCAGGTCGCTGCGGGCGGCACCCGCGGGTCTGCCGCCACGGTCGGGGGCGTCGCGGATGCTGCGTCGAACCGGACCGCCGCCGCCGCGCTCCGTGCGTGGGCCGCCGGCTGCCGCGGGTCGGTCCGCGGCAGCGCGGCGGGGTCGATCCGCGTCGACCGGGCGGGCATCACCTGTGCGCGAGCTGTAGCCAGGACGCTCGGCTCGACCACCCGTTCTGCGCTGGGCGTTCGCCGGATCACGATCGCTACGACCAGGAGTCGCACCCGGTCGCTTCGACTCCCAGCTCGAACCACCGTTGAAGGCGGCCCGGTCGCGCCCCTGGGCCGAGTCGCGCGAGGCGCCCCTCTGGCGATCACCGCCCGACCGATCATCGCCCGACGGGGACCGGCGTACGCCTGCGTCACCGGAATAGCGCGCATCGCGCGAGTAGGGCGGTCGCCCCTGCCCACGACCGGTCGCGCGCTCGTTCCGCTCATCGTCGCGAGCGCCAACGAGCTGCTGCCCACGCTGAAGGGAACCGCGGTCGGACTGGGGCCGCCGAGCACCAGGCGCTCGGCCGCTGCGGTCTGCACCCTCGGAGCGCTGAGGCGAGCGACCCTCTTGGGACCCATTGCGCTCGCCGCGGCTGAGATAGGGCGTCTCGCGACTGTCCCGGCCGCCGGACGAGCCACCCGAACGGGGGCCGTAGGGGCGCGCGCCGGGTGTACGCGGGCCCGCCGCCCGGTCGGGCGCAGGTGACCGCTGACCCGCACCGGGACGGTCGCCACGCGACTGGGCGCCGGCCGTGTAGCGCGAACGCTCGCTACTGCCACGAGAACGGTCAGGGTAGGGCTGTGCGCGATCTGAGGTCTGTGGCCGATCCCTGCTCGGCGCATTGCGGTCGGGTGACCATGCTCCGCGCCCGCTCGCATCGCCCCGGGATCGCTCCGAGCTGGACGCGCCACCCCGTGGACGGGCAGACCGATCGACGTTGCCCCGGCTGCGATCAGAGTTCGCGGGTTTGCGGGCAGCGGGACGGTCGTCGGACCGGTCGCGCGCGCGAGGATCGTTCTCGCTCATGATGAGCTCCACTTCGCCGGGGCACTGTTCAGATGGATGCGCAGAAGTTGCCAGGACCATGGCGATCATAGCGGTGGGTATGGGTGAGGGCCCGTCGCTCACCTGGGGGGTGTGC
>CAXSDR010000096.1:0-4024 GCA_964236445.1 uncultured Motilibacteraceae bacterium
AGCGACCGGAAGGTCACTGAACACCACAGGAGAACCACTCGAACACATGTTCGAATCTTGGCGCGGTGTTACTGCGGCGACAAGTGCTATTCGCGTCCCATGAGCGCAAAACTGCGAAATCCTTCCTGTGGACAAGCCCGCTCTGAGGCGTCATGTCCTGGTAGGGACGGCGATCTCACGGATCACAAGCCGCACGTGTCACCTGTCGTTTTCAGGCTCTCGGAATCCAAGGTCTTCATCTCGATCTGGTCCTTGGTCGCTTCTGGTCTTGAAGGCCCCGACATCCTCAACTCCGGACCGCCACGCCGCCTGACCAGCCATCACCCCACGCTGGTCCGAAGAGCCCGTTTTCACGGAGACGTCTTTGCCTGGCTAGGCGTCTCGGATCTCCAACGGCGTCGCGGGTGCCGTCGACAGATCACAGAAAGACGGAAAATAGGACAGAGATCCCAGCTGTGATGCAAGGAGTGAGAAGCGGTAGGTCGAGGGTTGTGCTGGTCAGGCCAGACGCGGCACTGCCGAGACCAAAGCCTGCCAACCCACAAGTCCCCAACCACGAGAACGCCGCACCTCGCTCCGGGGTTGGCACCTGCCGCACCACGCTTAGTTGCAGCAGGGCGTCGCGGGGGCCGGTCAGGCAACCGAAGACCAGGTAGGAGCCGGCAAGGGCGACCATCCCGACGGCTGTGGCTGGACGACCGAGGGCGTGAAGCCCGAGGGTCACGACCAGGAACAGTCCGGCGACGCATGCGGAGTATCCCGCCAGTCTGCGGGCCAGCACCTCCGACGACACCTCTCGGCGCCCGGCGACAGCTCCGGCCGCGACCGCGCCGAAACCGAAAACGGCTAGGAGCACCCCGGCGACCCCAGGCGCTCCGGCGTCCGATGCCAGCAATCCAGCGGTCGCCACGATGCCGCCCACACCACTTGATGCGCACAAGGCGCTGCCACAGGTGAGCAGGAGCTGCCCACGGTGCGATACGGCTCGTGACTGCTCCCTTGCTCGGGGCGTGCGTGCCAGGACCCGCGGTGGCAGTCCGAGGCTTCCGACGACGATTGGGAGCGAGGCGAACATGAGTGCGGCCGGTGCAGACAGGGTCGTCAGGGCAAGCGCGCCAACCAAGGGTCCGGCAATAGTCGCCGCTTCGTTGATGACCGAGTCGACCGCATAAGCCGCGCGCAACTGCGCCGCCGGAACGATGAGGGGCCATCCTGCGCGTGTCACCGCGCCAACTGGTGGAAGGGACGCGCCAAGGGCGAGAACGCCAAGCCCCAGGATCGGCACCGGTGCATGCAGGGCCAGTGCTGCGGCATCCCCCGAAAGGGCTACCAACGCGAGGCCGAGCCAAAGACGCAGGATGACGCGTGCGCCGTAGGCGTCGACGAGGCGCCCCGTCACTGGCATCATGCCAGCGAAAGCACAGGTGTACAGCCCCACCATGAAGGCCGCCAACGCATGGTCGTCGTAGACCTCGGCGACGCCCAGAAGAAGCGGCAGAGCGAGCAAGGGCTGAGTCATTCGACTCACTCCGGCGACGACAATCTGCCGTCGAACTCCGGGAAATTGGAGCAGCTGGAGGTAGACGCTCATGACGTTGAGCTCACGCTTGCGTCCACGAGTTGCCCTGCACGTGGGCGGTCGCACCGGTGGCAGCGAGCCTGGCGGTGGCTTCCCGGCACAGAACCGGAACCCTCACCGCGCCGACAGCAGGGACCGCCCGATGTCCCAGGCGTGATGCCAGGCGTCGTGGGCGTTGTTGCGGACCACGTCCTCGACCCGCTGCTCACCGCGCTCCAGATGCCGCAGGACCACCCACTGCTGGTCACCGAGCGCCACCGCCTCGACCCAGTCGCGCGCGGCCTTCTCCAGCGACCACAGCGCCCCCGCCACCGGCACCGCGTCATAGCGGCGCGCGACTGCGAGGGCATGCTCGTCATAGCCCGCCACCACGGCCTCGCCGCCCAGCGCGGCACCGGCGAGCCGCTCGGCCCAGATGCGCAGGTTGTCGGTGACGTGACAGACGTACGCCCCCGCCGACCAGACGAGATCCGGGTGACGGCTGCGGGCCTCACGGCCGCGCAGCAGTCCGGCATAGGCCCCGGGCACGCCCCGCACGAAAGCGACGGCGTCTCGCCGGCCGATCGACCAGTCCCACCCGCACTCGCGACAGGGGTCACCGTAGAGCGCGGCCCCCCAGAGCTCCATGCGCCCGAGGATAGGCTCGCGATCGTCCGCCGAACACCCTCGACGCTGGGAGCAATGTCCCCCGTGCTTCGCTCACTGGGCTTGCGAGCCGACGTCCACCAGGCGACCGGTGTGGCGGTGGCGGCGCTCGCCGTCGCACTGCTCGCCCTCCTGATCGCCTGGGTGGCCTTCGTACGGACCCGTCGGCTCACCAAGACTTTCGCGGCGCTCGGCGGCGTCGAAGGCGAGGACGCGCTCGCGATCCTGCACCGGGCGTCGCGCGAGCTGGCCCTGCTGCGTGCCGACGTCGCCGCAGCGCACGAGGAAGCGAGCACGGCGCGCGCCGAGATCGCCGACTCGCTGCGTCATGTCGCGGTCGTCCGCTATGACGCGTTCGGCGACATGGGCGGGCGGCTCTCGTTCTCGGCGGCGCTGCTCGACGACGGCGGTGACGGACTCGTCCTGACGTCGATCAACGGCAGGAGCGAGACGCGCACCTACGCCAAGGGCGTGAAGGACGGCCAGAGCGAGCAGTCGTTGTCACCGGAGGAGGAGCAGTCGATCGGCTATGCCCGCCGTGGTGTGAGTGCGAGCGGGGACAAGGCCCGTGGCTGAGTCTGTGCGGCTGGCCTATTTCGGGCCCGAGGGCACCTTCACCGAGGCGGCGCTGCTCAGCGTCGCGCCGGCAGGCGCCACCCTCCTCCCCTATCCCACGGTGCCCGGGGCAATAGAAGCCGTACGCCGCGGCGACGCGGCAGCGGCCATGGTCCCGATCGAGAACAGCGTCGAGGGCGCGGTGCCGGCGACGCTCGACCAGCTCGCGACCGGTTCACCGTTGCGCATCGTGCAGGAGGTGCTTCTTCCGGTCACCTTCACGCTGATGGCACCGCCCGGCGTCACCCTTGCCGACATCACCCGCATCGGGACCTTCCCGCATGCCGAGGCGCAGTGCCGGGGCTGGCTCTCTGCCAACCTGCCCCACGCGACGTTCGTGCCGACGCCGTCGACCGCTGCTGCTGCCGCCTCACTGCAGCTGGCCGGGCACAGCGACTTCGACGCGGCCGTAGCCGCGCGCATCGCTGCGGAGCGTTACGGCCTCGACGTGCTCGCTGAAGGCATCGGTGACACCGCCGATGCGGTGACGCGTTTCGTGATGGTCGCCCGGCCCGGCCCGCCGCCGTTGCCGACGGGCGCCGACCGTACGTCCGTGGTGGCCTTCATCGCCGCCGACCAGCCGGGCGCACTGCTCACCATCCTCACGGAGTTCGCTGTGCGCGGCGTGAACCTCACCCGCATCGAGTCGCGGCCTACGGGTGCGGGGCTCGGCCGCTACTCCTTCTCGATGGACTGCGAGGGCCACATCGACGACGCGCGGGTCGGTGAAGCTCTGATGGGCCTGCACCGTGTCGTCGCGGACGTGCGGTTCCTCGGTTCCTATGCACGTGCCGATGTGGCAGGCACGACGCGGCCCTCGGCCCGCTCAACCGCGGGCAACACCGGCGATGACGCGGCCTTCACCGAGGCGCAGGCATGGCTGGCACGCCTGCGCGACGCAGCGCTGCGCTCCTAGCCGCCGAGGCGACCGAGCATCCCGCCGATGCTGGCAGCGCCGCCGCCGGTGCTGCCCTGGCCACCACCGCGCGGGGTGCTCTCGGCAGGCTGCACGATGACGAATCCCTGACCGGCGAAGCCCAGCTGGAACGCCTCGCCCGACGTGTGGCCGATCAGCGAGGCGGCCTTGAAGCCGGTGCGCCGCAGCGACGTCTGCAGCGAGGCGGACCAGCCGACGACCGCGTCGGTGTCGACGAAGGTGGGTCGGTCGACGGTGAGGATGACCGG
>CAXSDR010000096.1:4124-12430 GCA_964236445.1 uncultured Motilibacteraceae bacterium
GTCACGGCCTTCTTGATGGCCTTCCCGATGCCGCCGGCGCTCTGGTAGTCGAACGCGACGTCACCCTGGAACGCGACCATCGAACCCTTGCGTGCCATCAGGGTGCCGCCGTTGAGCGTGACCTTGAGCATCTTGGAGTTCTGCAGCACGAACGCGTCGGGCGCCGCGTTCTGCAGGAACTCGGGACTGAAAAGGTTGCTGCGCACGGTTCTGCTCCTCAGTGAGACGTGATCTGCTCTCTGCAATCTCCACCCTGCGCAGGGTGGGCGCTAGTGCGCCGCGCGAAGATCGTTCATCAGGACCTTCAGCGCCGCGAGCTGGCGAGGGTCATATCTGCGCCCCGAGACGTCCACAACCTCCCCGACGCCGTCGAGCAGCTCGCTCGCCCGCGCGATCTCACCGAGCTGTGCGAGGGCCTGCGCCTCGAGCCAGTCGCAGTAGGCATTCGACGCCCCTGACGCGCGCAGCTCCGCTGTCAGCACCAGGGCGGGTCGGTCCATGCCGGCGCCCAGCAGGAGGCGTACGAAGGCATCGGTGCCCTGCAGCGCCTGCGATGTGCCGGGAAACAGCTCGCGCAGCGCCTCGAACGTGTCGATGGCGTCCTGCAGCTGGTCGGCGCCTACCTTGCTGCGTCCCAGGTCCAGCAGCGTCTGTGCGACCTCCGACGCTGCGGCAGCCGGATCCGATGTGAGCTGGTCCAGGGCGGCTTGTGCGAGCTCCGCGTTGCGCAGCGCCTTGGCCCTGCGCTCCGGTGCGCCGGCATATCCCTCGTGGTCCAGCCGCAGCACGTCACGGCCGACGAGGCCTTCGCGCAGCGTCCCACCAGCGCGCGGCTCGAGCCGCTCGTGCACCCGGCCGCGCCAATGCACCGACGCCGGTCGGAAGAGCCGCGTAGCCAGATGCGTGTAGGGCGCCTGGTCGTGGCGGTTGTCGATGTCGAGACAGAGGGCGTCCGCCGACGTACGCGCGAGGAGTCGACGCAGCGACACCGTGTCACCCACCGCCCGCTCGTCCGCGTCGAGGCTCAGGACCCAGTCGGCTCGCACGTGCAAGAGCGCCTCGTTGCGCGCATCGGCGAAGTCGTCATCCCACGCACCCTGCGTCACCACGGCGCCGAGGGAGCGCGCGAGGTCCTGCGTGCCGTCGCGGGATCCGGTGTCGTGCACGTGCACCTCGTCGACGACGCCGCGCAGCGATTCCAGGCAGCCCGCGAGCATCGCGACCTCGTCGCGCACGATGAGGACCGCCGCGACGGACAGCTGGC
Organism: uncultured Motilibacteraceae bacterium; assembly: GCA_964236445.1. Taxonomy (GTDB): domain Bacteria; phylum Actinomycetota; class Actinomycetes; order Motilibacterales; family Motilibacteraceae; genus CAXSDR01. The sequence goes on from CAXSDR010000096.1 coordinate 5,389, forward strand.
TCGGCACGCCAGCAGCGTAGGCGCCTCGCTAGTCTGCTGTGGTGATTGACCTGCGAGCCGTACGCGACAGCCCCGAGGCGTTCCGGGCGAGCCAGCAAGCACGCGGTGAGGATCCTGCTCTGGTGGAGGCCTTGCTTTCCGCCGACGCCGCCCGTCGCAGCTCGCTCTCGGCCTTCGAGGCCTTGCGTGCCGAGCAGAAGTCGCTGGGCTCGCTGGTCGCCCGTGCCACCGGTGAGGAGAAGGCCTCGCTGCTGGCCCGCACCAAGGACCTCGCCATGCAGGTGAAGGCAGCCCAGGCGAGCGCTGACGAGGCCGAAGCGGTCGCGGCACCCCTGCTCCTCGCGCTGTCCAACCTCATCGACCCCGACGCTCCGGTCGGTGGCGAAGAGGACTTCCGGCTCATCGAGGAGATCGGCGGGATTCCTGAATTCGACTTCGCTCCTCGTGATCATGTCGAGCTCGGTCGCATGCTCGGCGCCATCGACCTCGACCGTGGTGCCAAGGTCTCGGGCTCACGTTTCTACTTCTTCACCGGGGTGGGTGCCCTGCTCGCCACCGCTCTCGTCCGTCACGCTCAGGACTACGCGCTCGCCGCCGGGCTCATCCCGGTCCTGCCGCCGGTGCTGGTGCGCCCGGAGGCCATGGAGGGCACGGGATTCCTCGGTCAGGCGGCGGAGAACGTCTACAGCCTGCCCGGTGAGGACCTCTATCTCGTCGGCACCTCCGAGGTGCCCATGGCCGCGTTCCACATGGACGAGATCCTCGACCTTCGCGAAGGTCCGCTGCGCTACGCCGCCTACTCGCCCTGTTTCCGCCGCGAGGCGGGTGCCCACGGGCGTGACACCCGGGGCATCATCCGGGTGCACCAGTTCGACAAGGTCGAGATGTTCGTCTTCTGCGACCCGGCGCAGGCGCAGGCCGAGCACCAGCAGCTCCTCGAGCACGAGAAGACGTTGCTCTCGGGCCTCGGCCTGCCGTTCCGCGTGATCGACGTGGCGTCGGTTGACCTCGGCGCCAGCGCTGCCCGCAAGTACGACTGCGAGGCGTGGGTGCCGACGCAGGGGAAGTACCGCGAGGTCACGTCGACGTCGAACTGCACGCAGTTCCAGGCACGCCGCCTTCGCATCCGCTCGCGGTTCGAGGGTGAGACGTCGCCCGTGGCCACGCTCAACGGGACGCTGGCGGCCGTGCCCCGGCTCGTCGTCGCGATCCTCGAGAACTTCCAGCGTGCCGACGGGTCCGTGGTCGTGCCCGAGGTGCTGCGTCCCCACGTCGGGCGTGAGGTCCTCGAGCCGATCGCCGGTCGGTGACGCTGCCGGTGACGCCTGCGCGCCAGCAGCCCGGCTGGGCCCCGAAGCTGCTCGCGCTCGACTGTGACGGCACGATTGTGTCACCCGACGGCTGGGTGGCGCCCGAGGTGCGGGCGGCCGTACGCCGGGCCGTCGACGCCGGCGCCCACGTCGTCCTGGCAACCGGACGATCGCTGCTCGCGACGACGCCCGTGGCCGAGGCTCTCGGCCTCACGAGCGGGTGGCTCGTCGTCAGCAACGGCACGGTCACCGCCACCCTCGACCCCTTGCTCATCACCGACGCCGCGACCTTCGACGCGTCACCCGCCGTGCGCCTGCTCATGAAACACCTGCCCGACGTGCTCGTCGCCGTCGAGGAGCTGGGCGTCGGCTACCGCGTCACAGCGCCGTTCCCCGAGGGCGAGCTCGCCGGGCAGCAGGTCATCATGGACGTCGATGCGCTCATCGACGAGCCGGTGACCCGGGTCGTGCTGCGCAGCCCGGGACATGACGCCGAGCACTTCCTCGAGGTCGTGAGCCGGCTCGGGCTGCAGGAGGTGTCCTACGCCGTCGGCTACACCGCCTGGCTCGACCTGGCGCCTCTCGGGGTCTCCAAGGCTTCCGCGCTCGACGTCGTACGCCAGCGGCTCGGCGTCGACCTCGCCGACACCGCAGCGATCGGCGACGGGCGCAACGACGTCGAGATGGTCACCTGGGCGGCGTGCGGGGTCGCGATGGGCCACGCCCCGGTCGAGCTGCGGGAGGTTGCCGACGTCGTGGTGGGGTCGTTCGAGGACAACGGTGTGGTCGATGTCCTCGATCCGTGGTTCGCGTGATCCGCCTTGTCGCCACGGACCTCGACGGCACGCTCGTACGCTCCGACGGCACCATCTCCGACCGCACGGTGCGGGCGCTTGCCGCGTGGGAGGCCGCCGGAGGTGAGCTCGTGCTCGTGACGGGACGACCTCCCCGGTGGCTGCCCGAGGTCGCCGACCGGCTCGGTCATCAAGGGCTGGCCATCTGCGCGAACGGGGCGTTGGTCTATGACCTCGCGACCGGGATGGCGGTCGAGCGATTCCCCATTCCTTCTGCGGTGATCCAACAGGCGATGACCGATTTGCAAGCCGAAATTCCTGAACTCGGCTTCGGTCTGGAGAAGGGAAGCAACTTCATTCACGATGAGGCTTATGTCCCGCACGGCGCCGACACGGCGACGCCGGCATCGCGTCTCGACGACCAGGTCGACGACACCATCGTGAAGCTGCTGGTGCGTTCGGGGAACCACTCCTCCGACGAGCTGCTCGCCATCGTCCGCAAGATCCTCGGCAGCGACTGCGACGCGACCCACTCGACGCCCGACGGCACAGCGCTCGTCGAGATCTCCGCGGCGGGCGTGTCGAAAGCGACGACGCTGGCGACGATGTGCGCGCGTCGCGGCATCGCGCCCGGCGAGGTCCTCGCCTTCGGTGACATGCCCAACGACCTGCCGATGCTCGGGTGGGCGGGCACGTCCTACGCCGTCGCGAACGCCCATGAGACCGTCCTCGCGGCGTGCACACTGCACACGCACGCGAACGACGACGACGGTGTTGCGGTTGTTGTCGAGCGTCTGCTCCCCCCGCCCCCGCCCCCGCCTCCCGCCCCCCTCCCATGATCATGAGCAGCGCCGTTGCTGAATGCGCAACGGTGCTGCTCTTGATCATGGAGAGGAGCGGGGGTGTGGTCGCCGCACTCGCAGCACCGCGCGGAGCTCGGTCATCGCGGAGACGGGATCGCGCGTCAGCTGGTCTGCCGTGAGACGGACGACGACGAACTCCGCCGCATGCAGCGCGTTCTGGCGGCGAAGGTCGGCCTCCCACGCCTCGGACGTGAAGTGGTAGGGCCGGCCGTCGACCTCGACCACCACTCGTTCGGCTCGCCACAGGGCGTCGACACAGAAGCGCCCCGAACCCGTCTCGACCCATGCGTTCAACTCAGGCATCGGCATATCCGAGGTCAGCAGCAGGCGTACGAACAGTGCTTCGGCCGAGGACCGCGCACCGATCGTCAGTTCCTCCAGGGCCATCCGCACCCACCGCGAACCATGCTTGGGGAGGTCCTGGGACTCCACGGCCAGGTCGGCAACAGTGGTCAGGCCCTTCTGCACGGGGCGCGCCAGGATACCGCGGGCGAAACGCAGGCTCCGGGCGTCGAGCGCGCAGTCGAGCGCTGCCCTCGCGACGCCGACCATGGGCAGCGCGTCGCCGATGCCGGGCTCGATCGAGCGGGTCGACTGGTGCGTGACCACGAAGCCCGCAGGCCGAACCCGCCGCCCGTGCGCGACGACGACGTGAACGTCGGGCGGCTCAGCCAGGAAGCCGTGCAGCCAAGCCGCGGTCTGGTGGCTGAGGGCTGCGCCGGGACCCGCATAGAGCAAGGCGGCTCGGCACCGTTGACCAGCGGTCAGCGCCCCGGTTGTTCGGCAGTAGACGCCGGGGAGCGGCTGCTGCCACATGCCACGGCTGACCCGCCGCGCGATGGTGGAGCGATCGATGCCGCCCCCCCTCAGCTCGGCTCGCGCGGCCAGGTCCTGCGCCCAGGTGACGGGATGGATCTGCATGACCCGAGGGTCGTGGCGGCGGTGGAGCTCCGAGCGGTTATCCACACCCGATCCGGCGCCACCGCAAGATCATGAGCAGGTCGGTTGCCGGTACGGCAACTCACCTGCTCATGATCATGGGTAGCCGCCGCCAGCACGTGTCCCGGAGCGCGGACCCGGCGGTCGTCAGCTCCCGCGCCGCCCGCGATCGCGCAGGCAGCGTCGCAGCTCGCTCGCACCCCGTTCGGCCGCATCCGTCACGCTCGGCGGTTGGTCGCGCCCGCTTTCGGGGACATCATGGGGGAGGCGCATCTTCCGGATGCTCCGATGCAGGAGGCGCACATGGTCGAGATGACACGGATGCTCCGCGAGGCGCGCGAGCGTGAGCTCGAGCAGCGCGCGGACGTCGGCGAGCCGGTGGAGCCACGAGAGCCGCGCGATCTGCGCCCCAGCCGCCGGGGCGCATCGGGTTTTGTCGTCGTGCTCGCTCTGCTGGCTGGTGTGTTCGTCGGCGTACGAGGGTTCGACCTGCTCGGCCTGCCCTCGCTGCACAACCCGTTCTCGTCGCGCACCACCGACCGCAGCGCGCCGCCACTGCTCAAGTCGCTGTCCGACCTCTCGCAATATCAGGCGGCCACCGGTGACTTCCAGGTGCTCGTCGACGTGGAGCACGACGTCTCGCACGTGCCGACGATCCTCAAGGGGGAGCGCACGCTGTTCCAAGCGCAGGGCACGGTCGACGCCTACGTCGACTTCGGCACCCTCGGCGACAGCGCGATCGTGAAGTCCGCCGACGGCAAGGGCGTCACCGTCACACTTCCGCCTGCATCACTCTCCGTGCCGCGCGTCGACCCAGCCGCCAGCCGCGTCGTCTCCCGCCAGCGCGGTGTCCTTGATCGCCTCGGGGGTGTGCTGTCGGACAACCCGACGAGCGAACGCGAGCTCTATATCGCCGCCCAGGACAAGATGGCGACAGCGGCCAAGTCGGGCGGCCTGCAGCAGCGAGCCGAGGACAACACCCGCACGATGCTGACGAAGATGCTCAGGTCGCTCGGCTACACCGACATCACGGTGAAGTTCGCGCCGGACGCGCGCCCTTGAGCGCGCGAGCGGCGCGCGGCACTCAGAGGTACTGACCGGTCGGTCCCTGGGGGCCGTCTCCGGCCATCCCCGCAACGGCGCCAGAGCCGCCGCCCTGCAGGTCGGGCATAGAGCCGGGCGGCAGCGAGCGCCGGCGGAGGTCCTCGAACTGGGCGCGGGCCGCGACCTGCTGGGCGAACAGCGCCGTCTGGATGCCGTGGAACAGCCCTTCGAGCCACCCGACGAGCTGGGCCTGGGCGACCCGCAGCTCGCTCTCGCTCGGCACCTCGTCCTCGGAGAAGGGCAGCGTGATCCGGCGCAGCTCCTCCACGAGCTCGGGGGCGAGTCCCGCCTCGAGCTCGGCGATCGAGGAGGAGTGGATCCCCCGGAGCCGGGCGCGGCTCGCCTCGTCGAGCGGCGCCGCGCGCACCTCCTCGAGCAGCTGCTTGATCATGCTGCCGATGCGCATGACCTTCGCGGGCTGCTCGACGAGGTCGGTGATCGACGCAGGGCGGGCGTCGACCTCCGGTGCCCTGTCGCCGCCTTGCTGAGGCGGGAGCTCGGTGGCCATGCCACCCGGACCCACCACGACCACGCGATGGCCGTCCTGCTCGTCACCGACCTGCACGCTGACACCGTCCTGCTCCGTCATGGCACTCATCCTGCCCCGTCGTCGGGTGTGCGCGCGCCGGGGGCGGACGGTGCCCAAGACCGAAACGCCCAAGACCGAAACACACGGGTGACACGCTGACTGCATGGAGTTGCCAGAGGCGTACGCCGTCCGCCCGGCCACCGTGGCCGACGCCGTGGTGGCTCACGCCCTGGTGTCCGCCTACGACACCCGCGTGATCGGCCAGCCGGATGCCACGCTGGTCGATGTACGTCACGTGCTCGCGTCGCCCGAGGTCGAGGCGACCCTCGTCGACCGGGGCGAGCGCACAGTTGCCTACGCGACGCTGAGCCGCGAGGGTGAAGCGGCCGTTCTCGACCTCTACTGCGTCGACGACGCCCTCGGGCCGCCCTTGCTGGAGGCGCTCGAGGAGCGCGCGAGGCCGGCGACGGTCTTGCGGGCATCCACCTACAGCGCGGATGCCCGCAAGGGGGAGTGGCTGCGGCACGCAGGTTGGCGAGTGGGCACGGGGTTCGCCCGCATGCGGCGCGACCTGCAGGTGCCTGTGCCCGCGCCGACACGGGTCGAGGACGTGGTGGTCCGGCGGGGCCGCGATGAGGTGAACGACCTGCGCTCGGCGCACCTGGTGCACCAAGAGGCGTTCCGCGAACACTACGCCTTCGTGCCGGAGACCTACGAAGTGTGGTTGGCGAAAATGAGTTCACGAAGCGCGATTGACTGGTCGCAGTTCTGGCTTGCTGAGCCCGCAGCCGGTGGCACGGCGGTCGCCATGCTGCTCGAGACCAACGAGTTCGTCGAGGACGACAACGCCGGCTATGTCGCACTCCTGGGAGTGCTCCGCGGCTGGCGCGGCCGTGGCATCGCGCGCACGATGCTGCGGCTCGCCTTCCGCGACATGCGACGCGAGGGACGCTCGGCGGCGTTCCTGCACGTCGACCGCCGCGGCACGACGGGGGCATATTCGCTCTATGAGGACCTCGGCATGCGAGCCGTCCTCGAGATCGACGCCTGGCAGAAGCACGTCGTCCGCTAGCGCCTCAGCCGATCCGCCACGCGAGCGGCGATGGCTGCGTCACGAGCCACGCGAAGCGTCGACCGTCTTGCCGTGACGCATGACCACGACGCGGTCTTTCCATCGGCCATCACGGCTGCCAGCTTGCCGGGGTCGGGCGCGTGCACCGCGTGCCCGCCGGCGCGCAGCTCGTCCGCGAACTCCTGCACCCCGTCGGTGAGTCCCTGCACATGGTGGAAGAGGACGACGTCGACCATCTCTGCACCTCTCATCGGGCTGGCGGAAGGGGCTGCGTCGGCCAGTGGCGAGGCCGGAGCAGCGACTCGGGAATGGTCGTGGCCGCATCGCCGGTGGCGGCATCGAGTTGTGGCTGAGTCAGGAAGAGACTGCCGGCGAGGCGTGCTGCGCGTACGTCTGCTGCCCGCAGGTCGGCGCCGAGCAGGTCCGTGCGG
>CAXSDR010000096.1:12530-14462 GCA_964236445.1 uncultured Motilibacteraceae bacterium
GTGCGGCGGAGGTTGGCGCCGACAAGGTCGGCTCCTCGCCTGTCCTCAGCTCGATTGGACACCTTCCCTCGCTCGTGGTCGCTGGCCTGCTCCAGCAGGAGCCCGACGCGGGCTCGAAGCGTGGCCGTGTCGAGCCCGACGAGGTCTTCGGGGCCGGCTCCTGTGAGACGCTGCACCTCCTCCTGCGCCGCACGGAGGTCGGCACGTACGTCCTCCGGCACGGCGAATGTCAGCGCCTCGGCAAGGCAGAAGAGCATCTCGTGCAGCTGGCGCATGACCCCGAATACCGCGAACATGACCTCTGCCTCACGGGGCGACGCGCGCCAGTCGGCGCCCTTGAAGGTGATCTGGACGACCTGCTGCCCGGCACCGAAGCAGTCGAAGACCGTGCAGCCAGGGAAGCCTCGTTCGCGCAGCGTCGGGTGGATGTCGCAGGTGAACTTCCCCTGCAGGTGCGGGCATGCACGTCCCGCGGGCTTGTCGATGGCGAAGTCGGCGGACGCGACGAAGGCGGGTGCCACGCAGCACAATCCGCTGCAGCGGCTGCAGTCAGCGCGCAGGTGCTGACGACTGGGCGCAAGAGCCTGCGCAGCCCCGTCGAAGCCGAACATGACGCTCCTTCTGATCAGCGGACGAAACGGAACATGCGCCCTTCCCCTACCCATGGCGGCGGGTCTCGCTCGAGGCGGTGCACTCCGACCGAGAACAGCACGTCCTCGGGCGCATGGAACGCCACCTCGGCGAATCCCGCATCGCCGAACCACGTCCTGATGCGGCCGGTCAGGTCCGGCGCCCGGCGCGTGCGCGTCCAGATGACGGTCGCGCCCTGGTGGCAGAGCGACGGCAGGCCGCGGATCGTCGTTTCGACGTCGGCATCCGTGATGTTGCCGAACACGCCCGCCATGAGGACGAGATCCGCCGGCGCTGCCCCTTCGTAGGACACGAGGTCGCCGGCGTCCGCCTGCCGCACCGCGACGTCGACGAGACCAGCAGCCGCTGCCGCATCACGGGCTGCCTTCACATTGCGCGGGTCCTGCTCGAGCAACGTCGCCCGCACTCTGTCGCGATCGGGCCGGGCGGACAGCACTCCTATGACGTCGTCACCCTGACCGGCACACGCGCTGACGACGGTCAAACGGCCAACGGGCCGGGCGTCCAGCCATTCATGGATATGCGACTGGACCAGCTCAAGTCGTCGAGACAGCGTTGATCCGGGGTCGCGGTAGGGGTGGTGCCAACGCAGCCAGTCGGTCTCGTTCGTCACGGTCCAAGGGTCGCACCGCAATCACGCGTCTGTCGTACCGCCTGGCGCGCGGGGCCGCCCAGGCGCACACTGCAGGCATGCTGGCTCTCGGGCTCATCGTCGCGGTCTTCGTGGTCCTACCTGGCTGGCGGATGCGCCGTGACGCGGTGTCGAGGGCGGCGTCCCAGCATAGTGAGGCCGAAGCGTGGGCGACCCTCCAGCGCGACGCCCAGCGGGGCCCGGGCCTCTGACGTCCTTCGTGCGCATCGACTTCCTCACCTTCGCCGTCGTCACCGTCCACCTGCTGCTCGCAGCGCTGTGGCTCGGTGCGATGGGCTACAGCCTCGGCGTGGTGCAACCTCGCCTGTTGACCTTCTTCGGCTCACCGCTCGACGCGGAGGAAGCCGCGACCTACGTCGCCGCGGGTGCACGCCGCAAGGTCGTCGCCTTGATCTCGGCAATCGTCGTCACCGGTGCGCTGCTGGTCGGTCTGTCACTGCGCGACGGCATGCCCAGCCGCTGGTGGTGGTTCACCGTCGCGGCCAAGGTGGTCTTGACAGCGGTGGCTTCCGCGTTGTTCTGCCACGTGTCGTGGCGCATGTGGCCGCGGCGGGTGTTCGCCGCCCGGCACGAGGTCGCCGCCCAGCAGGAGGCCTTCCGTGGTGTCGGTGCGTGCCTCGTCGCACTAG
>CAXSDR010000097.1:0-2513 GCA_964236445.1 uncultured Motilibacteraceae bacterium
TCGACGAGGCCGGCTCGCGCATGCGCATCCGTCGCATGACCGCGCCGCCGGACCTCCGCGAGTTCGACGAGCGCATCGCCAACGTCCGGCGTGAGAAGGAGTCCGCGATCGACGCGCAGGACTTCGAGAAGGCCGCGCGCCTGCGTGACGAGGAGAAGCGGCTGCTCGGGGACAAGGCGCAGCGCGAGAAGGAGTGGAAGGCGGGCGACATGGACGTCGTCGCGGAGGTCGACGAGGAGCTCATTGCCGAGGTCCTCGCCACCGCGACGGGCATTCCGGTCTTCAAGCTCACCGAGGAGGAGTCGCAGCGACTGCTCCGCATGGAGGACGAGCTGCACAAGCGCGTCATTGGCCAGGAGCAGGCAATTCACGCCCTCTCCCAGGCGATTCGCCGCACGAGGGCCGGTCTCAAGGACCCGAAGCGTCCCGGTGGCTCGTTCATCTTTGCCGGCCCGTCCGGCGTCGGAAAGACCGAGCTGTCCAAGACGCTCGCCGAGTTCCTCTTCGGTGACGAGGATGCACTGATCGCCCTCGACATGAGCGAGTACAGCGAGAAGCACACGGTCTCACGACTGTTCGGCTCCCCGCCCGGATATGTCGGTTACGAAGAGGGTGGGCAGCTCACCGAGAAGGTGCGCCGCAAGCCCTTCTCCGTGGTGCTGTTCGACGAGGTCGAGAAGGCACACCCCGACATCTTCAACTCGCTGCTGCAGATCCTCGAAGACGGTCGCCTGACCGACTCTCAGGGTCGTGTCGTGGACTTCAAGAACACGGTCATCATCATGACGACCAACTTGGGCACCCGCGACATCTCCAAGGGCTTCAACCTCGGATTCGCCGCCACTGGCGACACGCAGAGCGGCTACGAGCGGATGAAGGCGAAGGTGCAGGACGAGCTCAAGCAGCACTTCCGGCCTGAGTTCCTCAACCGCATCGACGACATCGTCGTGTTCCACCAGCTCAGCGAGCTCGAGATCGTGCGCATCGTCGACCTCATGCTCGCGCGGCTCGACGACCGGCTGCACGACAAGGACATGGGCATCGAGCTCACGACCCCGGCAAAGGCCCTGCTGGCCAGCCGCGGTTATGACCCGGTGCTCGGCGCCCGTCCGCTGCGTCGCACGATCCAGCGCGAGATCGAGGACTCGCTCTCCGAGAAGATGCTCTTCGGTGAGCTCAAGCCCGGCGAGATCATCCTGGTCGACGTCGAGGGCGAGGGGGACGCCGCGGCCTTCACCTTCCGAGGGGAGCCGAAGGCCCTGCCTGACGCTCCGCTCGAGAAGACGCTCTAGACCGTCAGGCGACCGGCCGCACAGCGCAGGCTTACCCTGCATCGAGCGCAGGCGGGCCGTCTCCCCTCGGGAGGCGGCCCGTCGGCGTACCCGCCGCACACACCCGCCGCACTCCCCCAGCGCATCGTCCTCTTTGCATTCGCCGAGTCGGCCCGGGCTCCCGTGGCGGCCGAGCGCTTCCTGCGCGGTCATGTTCTGAGCCGGCAACCACTGAGCCCGCAACCACTGGGTCGGGCAGTTTGCGTCGCTGTCGAACACGTGCCGCCACAGCCGCTCGCTATGTGCGACCGGGAAGTTTCGCACTGTGTCGCTCGCCGGGGGCGACGGTTTTCGAGGGCGTCTCCTGCATTGACCGACGGCTGTGCGAGCCGCGTTCCGGTTGCCGTAGATCTCTTGACAGGCATATGTACGGACGGTCTACTAACAAACGTGACGGAGGCCACCGTCCCTCAGGTCGGTGGTCGAGTCGCAGCCAGCCCTGTTCACGTCTAGACCGCGTCTGACCAGGTCCGCGAGTCGGGGATACGCACCCACCCCCCTGGGTGCGTGTCTCCGACTCGCGGCCGTCTGCGCCTCGAGCGGCCCTCGTCACACTGCGTTTCCGCGCAGCCCACGAGGGGCTCGCGGCCATTCGGCACTCGAAGGGCTCTTTCATGAGACGAGGACGGGCGGCTCTTGCTGCTCTTGTCGCGGCGCCGGCGCTGATACTCGCGGCGCTGACCGCAACGTCGGCAGGTCCGGCGGCGGCGGCGGGCTCGGTGAACTGCGGTGGGCTCGCCACGTGGAGCAACAGCACCGCCTACACCGGCGGTGCGACGGTCACGTTCAACGCGCACTCGTGGACCGCCAAGTGGTGGACCCAGGCCGAGCAGCCCCCGGCCCAGGTGTGGATCGACAACGGCACGTGCGACGGCACCGCTCCGCCGCCGCCGACCACCACCTGCCCGCAGGCATGGGTGTCGACGACCGCCTACTCCGGTGGTGCGGTCGTGTCCTACGCAGGGCGCGCCTACACCGCGAAGTGGTGGACGCAGAACGAGGTGCCGCCCGCGCAGGTGTGGACCGACAACGGCCCCTGCGGCGGTTCCACGACGCCGACCCCGACGCCCAAGCCCACGGTGACCCCCACTCCGACCCCCACGCCCAAGCCCACGGTGACCCCCACGCCGACGGTTCCGCCGAGCGGCTCGAAGCGGGTCGTCGGCTACTTCACCGAGTGGG
>CAXSDR010000097.1:2613-14156 GCA_964236445.1 uncultured Motilibacteraceae bacterium
CCGACGGTTCCGCCGAGCGGCTCGAAGCGGGTCGTCGGCTACTTCACCGAGTGGGGCATCTACAGCCGCGGCTTCTTCGTCAAGAACATCGAGACCAGCGGGTCGGCCGCGAAGCTCACCCACATCCAGTACGCCTTCGGCAACGTGACGAACGGCGCCTGCGCGCTCGGTGACACCTACGCCGACTACGACATGGCCTACACCGCCGCCAACAGCGTCGACGGCACCGCCGACACCTGGGACGCCGGTGCGCTGCGCGGCAACTTCAACCAGCTGCGCGAGCTGAAGAAGGAGTACCCCAACCTGAAGGTCACCTTCTCGTTCGGCGGCTGGACCTGGTCCAGCGGCTTCACGGCCGCTGCGGCGAACCCCGCCGCCTTCGCCGACTCCTGCTACAAGCTGGTGAAGGACCCGCGGTGGGCCGACGTGTTCGACGGCATCGACATCGACTGGGAATATCCCAACGCCTGTGGCCTGCAGTGCGACAGCAGCGGGCCGGCAGCGTTCAAGAACCTCATGGCCGCACTGCGCAGCCGGTTCGGTGCGAGCGCCCTGGTGACCGCTGCGGTGACGGGTGACGGCTCCAACGGTGGCAAGCTCGACGTGACCGACTACGCCGCAGCCGTTCCCTACCTCGACTGGATCTCGCCGATGACCTACGACTACTTCGGCGCGTTCTCGCCGAACGGTCCGACGGCACCGCACTCCCCGCTCACGGCCTACCCGGGCATCCCGACGGCCGGCTTCAACGCCGACGCGGCCGTGCAGAAGCTCAAGAGCAAGGGCATCCCGTCCAACAAGATCCTGCTCGGCATCGGTTTCTACGGCCGCGGCTGGAAGGGTGTCACCCAGGCGGCACCCGGCGGCTCCGCGACCGGCCCGGCGACCGGCACGGTCGAGGCCGGCATCGACGACTACCGGATCCTCAAGACCAAGTGCCCGCCGACCGGCACGGTGGGCGGCACGGCGTACGCCTTCTGCAACGGTGAGTGGTGGTCCTACGACACGCCCGCCACCATCGGCACGAAGATGGCGTACGTCAAGAACCAGGGTCTCGGCGGTGCATTCGTCTGGGAGCTCGGCGGCGATACGTCCGACGGCGAGCTGATGACGGCAGTCCGCAACGGCCTGAGCTAGTTCGAGGGGACAGGGCAGGGGTCGTCCCTCCGGGGACGGCCCCTTCCTGCGTCCACGGGTCGCCCTCACCCCGGCAGCGAGACACGCCCGTCGTCGGTGCGCACCACGAGCCCGTCGACCACCAGCCCGGCGAGTGCACGCTCGCGCTGCCCAACGTCGTCCCACACCGTCGCGAGCAGCCCCGCCTCGACCGGACCATGCGCCTCGCGGAGCACAGTGAGCAGCCGGCCACGCACCTGCCGGTCGGTGCCGACATAGCCCTGCGTGCGCCGCGGCGGGCCCGTCCACGGCGGATAGCCAGCGGCACGCCACGCGCACCGCTGCGCGATCGGGCAGGCGGTGCAGCGAGGGGCCCGGGCCGTGCACACCAGCGCGCCGAGCTCCATGACCGCGACCCCCCAGCGGGCCGCGTCGCGCCCGTGCCGGGGCAGCAGCGCCTCGGCGGTGCGCAGCTCGCCGGCGGTCTGGGCGACCGGGGGCAGCGCCTCGCCCGAGACCGCCCGCGCCAGGACACGCCGGACGTTGGTGTCGAGCACCGCATGGCGGCCGGCGAAGGCGAACGACGCGATCGCGGCAGCGGTGTAGGAGCCGACCCCGGGCAGCGCGAGCAGGTCGTCATGCCCGGCAGGCACATCGCCGCCGTGACGCGCCACGATCTGGGCGGCGGTGGCGTGCAGGCGCAGGGCGCGACGCGGATAGCCCAGCCGACCCCACGCCCGCACCGCCTCTCCCGCGGGCTCGTCGGCCAGCGCGGAGGGGGTGGGCCAGCGTGCCAACCAGGTCCGCCAGGCCGGCAGGACCCGGGTCACCGGCGTCTGCTGGAGCATGAACTCGCTGACGAGGATGCCCCACGGCGTGGCGTCGACCGCACGCCACGGCAGATCGCGGGCGTTGGCGCCGTACCACTGCGTCACCTCGGCCTGCAGCGGATCATGACGGTGCGTTGTCTTCGACGGCATGACCGTCGCGATGCTGCCAGACATCCGGCGGATGCGCGCGTTTGCAGCGTCGCCGTCGGCGTGCCGCGACGCACGTGGGCGGAGTTCGGTCCTAGCGTGGCGGCGTGGTCCTCGAGCCGATCGGTCCAGAGGCACCGTCGACGTACTGGATGCGTCGTGCGGGCGTCGTTGCTGTCCTGCTCGTCCTGCTGCTGGTGCTGCTCAAGGCGTGCACGGGCGGCTCCGGCGGCCCGAGCGGCGTGAAGTCCGCGACGCCGTCGAGCCCTGCGGCGAGCCCGAGCACCTCCGACCCGGGGTTCGCGGTGATCGTCGACCCGCCGAGCGCGCTCGCCACACCGACGGTCCCGACTTCGACCGCTACGTCGAAGCCCACCGCCAAGCCGACCGTGAAAGCCACGGTCAAGCAGGCCCGCACCTGCACCGACGCCGACGTCGACGTCACCGCCGCCACGGACGTACGCGCCTATCCCGCCGGGAGCACCCCCCGCTTCACCCTCACCGTGACCAACTCCAGCCCGACGCCGTGTCGGCGCGACCTCGGGTCGGCGGCGCTGCGGCTGCTGGTGACCTCCGGCCCGGCACGCGTCTGGAGCTCGGACGACTGCAAGCCCAAGGGCGTCTCGTCGCTGCGTCTGCTCGACGCCGGTGCCTCGTTCTCCACCTCCCTGTCCTGGCCCCGCGTGCGGACCAACGCCGCGTGCACCGGGCCGAAGGGCCAGGCCGCGGCCGGGACCTACGTCCTGACTGCCGCTGCCGGGCCCGTGACCAGCGCAAAGGCGACCTTCCTCCTGCACTGACGGCTCGCGCCGCCCGCGGCAGATGGTTCAGATCGGCGAGCCGTCGGACGATGCAAAGGCGTGCCCTCAGCCGCGTCGAGCCCCCTAGCGGCTCCGCTCGCCGTCGTCGTGGTGGCGGCCTCGTCCGCCCGCGTGAGCGCGCTGCGCGTGCTGCTGGGCAGCGTTCGCTTCCGGGTCGTCGCGGAGGCGTCCACGCCGCTGCTGGCACAGGGGGCCGTCAGTCGCGAACGGCCCGACGTCGTGCTGGTCGACCTGGACGCCGCGGGGGTAGGGCTGGAAGCGCTCGAGCGCATCATGTCCGACTGCCCGACACCCGTCGTGGTGTGCGGTACGCGCGCCAGCGAGGCCCGCGTCGCGGCAGCCGCTCTGGCTGCCGGTGCCGTGGACGTGGTCGGTGCGCTCGACGCGCCGCCCAGCTCGGGTCAGTACGCCGTCGCGCTGCGCCGTCACGTGGAGATGGCCAGCCGGATGCGCGTCATCCGCCACCCCCGGAGTCGGCTTCGCGGCCTCTCGCCTGCTCCCGTCCAGTCGCCGCAGGCCATCGCCGTCGCGCGCGCCGCAGCGGTGCGGGCGACGAGGCTGCCGGTGATGGCGGGCTCGCGGCACACCCCGTCGCCCCTGGCCGTGGAGCACCTCGTCGGACGCGCCCGGCTCCAGCCGCGTGTCGTGCTCATCGGCGCGAGCACCGGCGGACCGCCGGCCTTGCGCGCCATCCTCGGTGAGCTGCCGGTGACCCTCGGCGTACCCGTCCTCGTCGTGCAGCACATGGCCGACGGCTTCGTCGACGGACTCGCCGAGTGGCTCGACTCCATCTCGTCGTTGCCGGTGTCCGTGGGGCGCGACGGCGAGCGGTTGCTGCCCGGCCACGTCTATCTCGCGCCCAGCGGCTGCAACACGGTGCTCCGCTCCGACCTCACGATCGAGGCGGTGCCGCCGGAACCCGGTCAGTTCAGCGTCCCGGGCATCGATGCGACGTTCGCGAGCGCTGCCATGTCGCTGCGCGGGCGGGCCGTCGCCGTGCTGCTCACCGGCATGGGGCGCGACGGCGCTGCCGGTCTGCGCCACCTGCGCAGCGCGGGCGCGACCACCTTGGCCCAGGACGAGGCGACGAGCGTCGTGTGGGGCATGCCCGCGGCTGCTCTCGCCCTCGACGCCGTGGACGTGGAGCTGGCCCTCGGCGACGTGGCAGCGGCGCTCACCCTCGCGGTGCTCGGTCCGCAGGACCCCCTCGAGGTCGATTCGCCCGGGGTTCCTGCATGAGCGCCGGGATGCTCGCCCCGACCACCGCACCCGAGCAGGCCGAGTCCCGCGCCGTCACGCACGCGCGCGCCTACCTCATGGAGACGGCCGGGCTGTGCTTCGAGGGCGCGCGCCGCTCGGCTCTCGTCGCGACGCTCGAGGAGCGGGCCCGACATCTCGGGTCGCTGACCGCCTATCTCGAGCTCATCGCGTCACCGTCGGGAGTAGCCGAACGCCAGTCGCTGCTCGACGCCGTCACCGTGCAGGAGACCTCGTTCTTCCGCAATGCCCCGCAGATGGAGGCGCTCCGGCGAGTCGTGCTGCCCGAGCTCCTGCGGCGTGCGGCGATGCAGGGCCGCCCCTTCCTGGCCTGGAGCGCGGGGTGCGCCACGGGGGAGGAGCCCTACTCCGTGGCGATGATGGCGCTCGAGGTCCGCTCCGCGCTGCGCATCGACGTGGAGATCCGGGTTCTCGGCACGGACGTGTCGGCGGCCGCCCTCGACGCCGCGAGGGTCGCGACCTACGCCGGGCGCACGCTCAGCGCCGTTCCTGCGGCCTCGCGCAGCCGGTGGTTCGTCGACGTGGCCTCCGGCGCCCGGGTGACCGACGAGGTCCGCGACGTCGTCTCGCTGCGCCTGCACAACCTGGTCACCGAGGCGCCGCCGCGACCGGCCGACGCCATCGACCTGGTCCTGTGCCGCAACGTGACGATCTACTTCTCCCGCCGCACGACGCGCGGTGTCGTCGGCCAGCTCGCGCGCGTGCTGCGCCCCGACGGCTATCTGCTGCTCGGTCACGCCGAGACGCTGTGGCGGTTGAGCGACGAGTTCACGCTGTCACCGATCGGCGAGGCCTTCGCCTATCGCAAGGCCGTCGGCGTCCCGCAACCGCGCACCACCACGCGCCGGGCACCTGCCGGCAGGATTACGCCCACCGGGTCCGCCGACGCCCACGGAAGCCCTGTGTCCGCTGCGCCCCAGGGGTCATCCTCGAGCCTGCGGGACTCTCGGGCGCATGTCGCACCGCCGATGGCGCAGCCCCTCACGACGGTCACGCCGGCGGACGCACGCCTCACCCAGGCCCGCGAGGCGCTGGCCGTCGGGCGCTACGCGCAGGCGGTGCTGGAGGCGGCCCGCGCGGTCGACCTCGACCCCCTGGCCTCGGCGTCGTGGGGCTGCCTCGGACAGGCGCTCACGTGCCGCGGCAGGGACGGGGACGCCGTGGCTGCACTGCGCAAGGCCGTCTATCTCGACCCCCTCGACGGGGCCGCCCACTTCCTGCTCGCCGGGGCGCTGGCGCGGCTGGGTCAACTGGGCGCCGCGGCGGTCGCCTACGAGGCCGCCGCTGTCGCGCTGCCGCGCGTTCCTGGCGAGGCGCTGGCCCACGTTCTGGACGGCCGCGACGTAGGCGAGCTGGCTCTGCTCTGCAAGCGCCTCGCGGCAGAGCTCGGCTCCGGGCCCACGCGTCGGGATCTTCGCTGAGGCCAGGCTTCCGGCCGCTGCTGGCGCGCGTTAACGTGACCGTGTGAACAACGACGTTCTACGCACGGTGTTCCTGAGGGGAGTTCCACTCCAGCTCAAGGCGCAGAGCGACGAGCACATGGCCGATCTGCTGCGCGAGCTGCAGCTCATCTCGATGAGCACCCAGAGCCTGGACGCAATGCCGGTGCATCATCGCGAGGTCCCCGACCGCCTTCTCTCTCTGATCGACGAGACCCGCGGCCGCTACGTCGACCTCACCCAGGCCACCGATGCCCAGCGCGACCAGGCGCTCGCCGCCGGAGCGGAGACCGTCGACCTCACCTTGCGCCTGCCGGCCGACTTCGCCGGCACCGTGCGCTCGCTCGCGGCGGGGCTCGACGAGCTCGACGAGTTCTGCCGCGCCGGCGGCTACCTCCTCACGCTGGAGAGCCCGCCGCCGCTGCTGGCGCTGCGCCACTGGTATCTCGGGGAGCTGGTCGACCAGCTCGAGACGGGCCGCGCGCCGGTCGCCTGGGCGCAGTTCGCGGCAGGGGCCGCGGTCGAGACCTGAGCACCTGCCCGTGCGGGCTCGGTGTGGGCTCAGACGTAGCGCTCGAGGATCGAGGACTCCGCCAACCGCGACAACCCCTCGCGCACGGTGCGCGCACGGGACTCGCCGACGCCCTCGACGGCCTGCAGGTCGTCGATGTTGGCCGCCAGCAGCTTCTGCAGGCTGCCGAAGTGGTCGACCAGGCGGTCGATGACCGTGGCGGGAAGTCGGGGCACCTTCGCGAGCAGACGGTAGCCCCGCGGGCTGACGGCAGCGTCGAGGGCGTCGACGCCAGTCCCGATGCCGAGTGAACGGGCGACCGAGTGCAGGTCGAGGAGCTCGGTCGCGTCGAGCGCGTCGAGGGAGTCGAGCACGTCGGACACCGTGCGCGCCTTGCGACCACCCGTGGCGGGGAGGTAGTCGCGCGCCACCAGCTCGCGCTCGGAGTCGACGCCGGCAATGAGCTCGTCGAGCTGCAGGCTGAGCAGCCGCCCGTCACTGCCGAGCTCGACGACATAGCCCTCGATCTCGTCATCGATCCGCCGGACCATCTCGAGCCGCTGCGCCACCGAGCAGACGTCGCGCACCGTGACGAGGTCTTCGATCTCGAGCGCTGAGAGTGTGCCGGCCACCTCGTCGAGGCGAAGCTTGTAGCGCTCGAGCGTCGCGAGGGCCTGGTTGGCCCGCGAGAGGATCTGCGCGGAGTCCTCGATGACATAGCGTCGACCGCCGACGTAGAGCGCGATCATCGACATGGACTGGCTCGCGGAAACGACCGGATAGCCGGTCTGGCGCGCGACGCGTTCGGCCGTGCGGTGCCGCGTGCCGGACTCTTCGGTCGGGATCGACGGATCGGGCACGAGCTGCACGGCGGCCCGGTGGATCTTGGTGGCGTCACCGTCACAGACGATGGCGCCGTCCATCTTGGCGAGCTCGCGCAGTCGGGTCGAGGAGAAGTCGACGTCGAGGATGAATCCGCCGGTGCACAGCGACTGGACCGAGCGGTCGTTGCCCAGCACGATCAGCGCGCCGGTGCGCCCGCGCAGGATGCGCTCGAGTCCTTCACGCAGGGGAGTGCCAGGAGCAAGGAGCTTGAGCGTCGAGCGCAGCAGGTCGTCCGTGGACGAGAGCCGATCGCTGGCTGCCAACTGGGGTCCCCTGCCTGTGGGCGTAGTGGAGGGCATCCTACCCGGGCACGCCGCGCAGGCGGCGCGGACGCGGGTCGGGCCGGCGAGCGATCGCGGTCGCGGCGACACCCAGGTGGCCCACCTCGATGACCTTCATGCCGCGGGGGACCGGACCGGGGTCTGCCGGCACGAGCGCCTGCGTGAAACCGAGTCGCCGCGCTTCGTTCAGCCGCCGGGTCAGGCCGCCCACGCGGCGCACTTCTCCGGCCAGACCGACCTCGCCCAGCGCGACGAGATCCGGCGGCAACGGCTCCTCGGTCGCGGAGCTGATGAGCGCCATGGCGACGGCGAGGTCGATAGCCGGCTCGTGCATGCGCACCCCGCCCACGGTGGAGACATAGGTGTCCTGCTGGTGCATCGACATGCGCAGGCGCCGTTCGAGCACCGCGAGGATCATCGAGGTGCGGCTGCTGTCCAGGCCGTGCGTCGCCCGGCGCGGGGACGGCAGGAACGTCTTGGCGACGAGCGCCTGGACCTCGGCCACGAGCGGGCGCCGCCCCTCCAGCGTCACGGTCACACAGGTGCCCGGCACCGGAACGACATGGCGCGACAGGAACAGGCCGCTCGGGTCGGGCAGCTCGGTGATGCCGGTCTCGCCGAGGTCGAAGCAGCCGACCTCGTCGGTGGGGCCATAGCGGTTCTTTGCCGCGCGGAGCAGGCGCAGGCGCGAGCCGCGGTCACCTTCGACGGTGAGGACGACGTCGACGAGGTGCTCGAGGGTGCGGGGGCCGGCGATGCCGCCGTCCTTCGTCACGTGCCCTACCAGCACGACGACGATGCCGCGTTCCTTCGCGACGCCGATCAGGGACGCCGCGACCTCTCGCACCTGTGAGATGCCGCCCGCCGAGCCGTCGACCTGCGCTGCGGCGATGGTCTGCACCGAGTCGACGATCAGCAGCGACGGCTCGACCGCGGCGACGTGGCCGAGCAGCGCCCCCAGATCGGTCTCGGCCGCGATCATCAGATGTGGGTCGAGGGCGTCGACACGCTCGGCGCGCAGGCGCACCTGCCCCGCCGACTCCTCGCCGGTCACATAGAGCGTCGGCGTCGTCGGACCGGCGCATCGCGCGGCGACCTCGAGCAGCAGCGTGGACTTGCCGATTCCCGGCTCGCCCGCCATCAGCACCACGGCCCCCGGCACCAGGCCGCCTCCCAGCACGCGATCGAGCTCGCCGATGCCGGTCGGGCGGGCGCGCACGGACTCGATCTCGACCTCGCCGATGGGCAGCGCCACCGACGACACCGGCCCCGCGGTCGTGGCGCCCCGGCCCGGGACCGTGCCTCCCACCTCGGCCACGGTGCCCCAGGCCGAGCACTCGCCGCAGCGGCCCACCCACTTTGCTGCCGTCCACCCGCACTCGGCGCACCGGTAGCCGGGCCGTTCGCGTCGTTCGCGCGCCACCGTCTTCGCCATGACACGCACCGTAGGTGAGAGCACCGACAGTTCTGCGGCATGCTGGCGTCGTGGCTCACGACGACCTTGGCGGCAGGACAGACGCGGAGGCCGTCGTCCGCGCGGCCATGGTCGAGCTGGCCGCCGTCGCGCAGACCGGCCTGGCCTATGACCCGAGCCCCTTCGACCGCACGCGCTACGAGCAGGTCGCCCACGTGGCCGAACGCCTCCGCGCCCTGGTCACGCCCGGTCCGCTCGACGCGCTCACTCCGCTCGTCGATCCCGACGGCGGGCACGCGACCCCCAAGGTCGACGTGCGCTCGGCGGTCTTCGACGACGCCGGCCGGCTGCTCCTCGTACGAGAGCGTTCCGACGGGCTGTGGACCTTGCCCGGCGGCTGGTGCGACCCCCTCGAGCCGCCCCGGGCTTCGGCGTTGCGTGAGGTCCATGAGGAGGCGGGCGTGCAGGCGCGCGTCCTGCGCCTCGCGGCCGTGCTCGACCGGGAGGTGCGCGGCCACCTGCCGCCTCTGCCGGTGACCGCCTACAAGCTGTTCTTCGTCTGCGAGGTGCTCGACAGGGGCAACGGCACGCGCGACGCCAAGGAGATCCTCGAGGTCGGGTGGTTCCGTCCAACCGCGCTGCCGCCGCTGTCACCGAGCCGCATCAACGCCGAGGAGATCGCCATCTGCGTACGCGCGTGGCTGGACCCCCACGTCGCCGCTGTCGTCGACTGACTGATGACCGATGCCCTCGACTCGCTGCGCATCTCGCGCGCGGTCGCCCCGGACGCGGGCGAGATCCTCACGGTGCAACGCGCCGCCTATGTCAGCGAGGCGCAGGTCTATGGCGACCCCTTCCTCCCTCCGCTGACGCAGACGCTCGCCGAGCTCGCCGCCGACATCGCCCGCTCGGTCGTCCTCAAGGCCGCTGTCGGCACCCGAATCGTGGGCACCGTGCGCGCCCGACGCCAGGGTGATACCTGGCACATCGGCCGTCTCGCCGTCGCGCCCGACCAGCAGGGCCGCGGGCTGGGCACGGCATTGCTGCTGGCGATCGAGGCCGCCGCCGACCCGGCGGTCACGACGTACGCGCTGTTCACCGGCGGCCGCAGCGTGGCCAATCTGCGGCTCTACGCCCGCCACGGCTATGTCGACCGGCCCGGGCTCGTAGCCGACCGGACGCCCGGTCTGACCTATCTGGGGAAACGGGTCCCGGCCACCGGCGCGTAGTGCTCCACGGTCGGGAACGGCTCGTAGAACCCGTGCAGCAGCTCTCGCCAGCGCACATAGTCCGGGGAGCCGCGGAACCCCTCGGTGTGGTCCTCGAGGGTGTCCCACTCGACGAGCAGGAGATAGGCGTCAGGTCGCTCGATGCAGCGCGACAGCGACAGCGACCGGAACCCGTGCATGCCCTCGAGAATGGCCCTCGCCTCACCGAACGCGCTCTCGAACGCTGCGGCTCGACCGGGCCGGACGGACAGCGGCGCGTGCTCCAGGATCATGCGGGCCTCTCGGGCGTCGAGCTACGTCGGCTGCACCTGACCTTATGCACGGAGCCCCATGAGCCGCGCGATCTCGCGGCTCGACAAGATGACCATGTCGTGGTCGACTGGAAAACGCGTCAGGTCCAGCAGCGGGCCGGCTCGCCCGGACACCTCGTGACAAGAAGCCGACGACCCGACCACGAGTCGTCGCCCACCAGAAAGGCCCCCCGGACCATGGCCTACGTCCCGCCCAGCGGTTGGATCGAGCGACGCGTCGCCGTCGACGAGGACGAGCCGCAGCGCGCCACCTTCCACCGCAGCGACCGCTGCCCCCGCATTCACGACGCGGCCACCCTGACGCAGACCGACAAGCCCTACAGCGCGGTCAGATGCATCTTCTGCGGCAAGTGAGGACGCCCGGCCCGGAGCTGAGGCTGTTCGCGACCGGTTGACGCACGTGCCCCGTTCGCCGACGTGGCGCTGTTCCTCGCGGCAGCGTGCGGCGATGTCGCGCTCGTCACGCTGGCACGGCGCCGGCACCTGAGCAGGCCCCGCACGGTCGGACCGGCGCCACGCTGACCGATGCGGCCCTCGCCGGGAGGAGTCAGGTCGTGGCGGCGGGTTCGGCCGACCCCTTCGCGTCGCGGCGTCGCGGCGCTCCCCGCACAGGGCCGCCGTCGGCGGGGTGGGGTGCCGTGAGCCTGCGGGCACCGAGGCGGTCCTCGCAGTGGCGGACGAGCTCGGCGTACGCCGTCGACCCCATCAGCTCGGTCAGCTCGGCGGCGTAGGACACGAAGACGGGGACTGCCCCCACGTGGGCTTCGGTGTTGCCGGTGCAATACCAGTCGAGGTCGAGTCCACCTGCGCCCCATCCGCGACGGTCGTACTCTCCGATGGTGGTCACCAGGATCTCGCTGCCATCGGGGCGTTCGACGTGGTCGTAGGTGCGGCGGATCGGCAGCTGCCAGCAGACGTCGGGCTTGGTCTCGAGCGGGTTGCGGTCCTGCGACAGCGCGAGGCTGTGCAGCGCGCAGCCATGACCTCCGGCGAAGCCGGGCCGGTTGAGAAAGACGCAGGCGCCGTCGACGACCCGGGTCTTGCGTGCACCGTCCTCATCGCTCTCGGTCCAGTGCTTGCGCCCCTTGCCATGCAGCTGCCAGGTGTCGGGCGTCAGCTGTTTCACGAACTGGGATACACGCTTTTCGTCTCCGGCGTCGGAGAAGTGCGCGCCGAGGGTGCAGCAGCCGTCGTCAGGTCGCTCGGCGTGGATTCCTGCGCAGCCAGCGGCGAAGATGCACGTCCAGCTCGACGTCAGCCAGGTGAGGTCGCAGCGGAAGA
>CAXSDR010000098.1:0-14081 GCA_964236445.1 uncultured Motilibacteraceae bacterium
ACGTCGGCGGCCTTGGTGAAGATGCCGCCGCCGACACGCATGAACATGGCGAGCAGCGCCGCGCCGAAGCCGAAGCCCTCGAGAACACTGGGCGCGTCACCTTGGTAGAGCACGACGACCGTGGCGGCACCGAGTAGGCCGAGCCCCACGGTCGCCATGCCGACGACGCCGCCGGTGCGGAAGCCGATGCGCATCGCCGGCTCGGCACCCCTGTCGCGGGCGGCCGCTGCGACGCGGACGTTGGCCTTGACCGCGAGCGACATGCCCAGATAGCCGATGGCCGCAGAGAAGAGGGCACCGATGACGAACGCGACCGAGCGACCGACGCGTACGGAGGTGTCACCGGGCAGCACGAACAGCAGGCCGAACACCAGGACGACGAAGAGCGACAGCGTGCGGAACTGGCGGTTGAGGTAGGCGGAGGCGCCCTCCTGCACTGCGCGCGCGATGTCCTGCATCTTGAGCGTGCCCTCGTCAGCGGCGAGGACCTCGCGCCGGAAGACCACGGCCATGACCAAGGCGATGAGGCCGACGGCGACAACGAGGACGACGATCGTCCGGTTGCCACTCGACAGCGAGTCGACCTTCCCGGTGTCTACCGCCGCAACGGCGTACGGGAAACCCGGCATTCGTCCTCCTTGACGTAGGCCGCTGACGGCCGGTGTGCAATAGACCGCGGCGCGTAACGCCTCGGGTGCCGCGGGAGTCTACGCACGTCCGAGGCCGCTCTCAGGAGCGGGCTGAGTGCAGGGGCCAGGTCATGCGCACGACCGTTCCGTCGGTGTCCTGCGCCACGACGAGATCGTCGACCAGGCCGTCGATGACGGCCAGGCCGACGCCTGCAGAGAGCGACGCGTCGTCGAGGTCGACGCCGTCGGTGAGCGCCGACATCGCGTCATCGGCAGCGTCCTGTCCCGGCACCCGGTCCGCCACCTCGACGACGAAGCTCGTGACGCGGTCGGTGAGCGTCAGGACCACGGGGTCATCGGGGCAGTGGCGCCGGTGCAGGTCGACGGCGCGCGAGCAGGCCTCCCCCACGGCGAGGCGGACCTCGTCGAGGACCGCCTCGTCGACACCGGTGCGCCGGGCGACCGCTGCGGCGACGAGCCGAGCGGTGCGGACGTGGGCAGCGAGCGCACTGAAGCGAACCCTGACCTTGGTCTCCGTCATGTCGGTCGCCATCAGTCGGGTCGCGCTTCCGTCCGGCTCGTCGCTCACTCGGAAGCGGCCAGGGCGTCCTCGACCGAGTCGTGGATCGGGAAGACCTTGGTGAGTCCGGTGATGCGGAAGATCTTGAGGATGCGCTCCTGGGTGCACACGAGACGCAACGACCCGTCGTGAGCGCGTACGCGCTTGAGCCCACCGACGAGCACGCCGAGACCGGTCGAGTCGAGGAAGTCGACGCGCTCCATGTCGACGACGAGGTGGTATTTGCCATCGGCGACCAGATCGACGAGCTGCTCGCGCAGGCGCGGAGCCGTGTAGACGTCGATCTCGCCGCCCACCTCGACGATCGTCTTGTCGTTCGGCGGCTCACCCTCGGTTCGGGTTGAGAGGGACAGGTCCACGGAACCTCCAGCACGACGTCTGCACGACGTCACGACGAACAGCAGGTAGTGAGCGCAGGCGCGCCCGCTCGGGCATTCAACCACTCCCCCGCGGATCTTGGCCTACACGCCCCGAAACGAGTCGACCCGCATGGCGGAGCAGCGAAAATGTCACCGGTGTCGTGCACCCTGGGGTCATGAGCCCCACGAGCACGGCCGCCCTCGCGCGACCGTCGCCTGACGGCGACCGTGCTGCCGCCGCGGGCGGGCCCGAGGCAAGCGGAGCGAGCGGAGGCCCAGGTGACCCTGCTCGCCTGCTCACCGGGTTGGTCGGGGCCGACCCGTCACGCGCCGGGCGCATCACCCATGTCGAGCGCGTCGCGGCCCGCGAGGCGCGCACCGTGCCGTGGCCGACGTGGACACCCCCCGAGCTCGTCGACGCGCTCGCCCGATGCGGGGTCGGCGCTGCCTGGTCTCACCAGGTCGAAGCCGCCGAGCACGCCCGGCACGGCCGCCACGTCGTCATCTCGACCGGTACCGCCAGCGGCAAGTCCCTCGCCTACTGGCTGCCCGCGCTCACGGCGGTGCTCGAAGGGGCCGGCCGCGCTCCGGGCAGGGTGGGCCGGCTGGGTCAGCACGCTGGTCCGGGTCGTGGTGGCGGCACCGTCCTCTATCTGTCTCCCACCAAGGCGCTGGCCCACGACCAGCTGCGCGCCGTCAACGCCCTCGGACTGAGCGCAGTGCGCGCCGCCGCACTCGACGGCGACGTCGCCCAGGAGGAGCGCACCTGGATCCGCGAGCACGCCAACTACGTCCTGACCAATCCCGACATGCTGCACCGCAGTGTGCTCCCCCAGCACGCGCGCTGGGCGAGGCTCCTGCGCGGACTGCGGGTCGTGGTCGTGGACGAGTGCCACGGCTACCGCGGCGTGTTCGGCTCCCACGTCGCCGCCGTCCTGCGACGCCTTCGCCGCCTCGCTGCACGCTATGGCGCCGACCCCGTCTTCGTGCTCGCCTCCGCCACGGCGTCCGATCCGGCGGCCACGGCTTCGCGCCTGACCGGGCTGCCCGTGGTCGCCGTGGCGGACGACGGCTCGCCCCGCGGCGCACGCGCCTTCGTCTTCTGGGAGCCGCCTCTGGTGTCGGCGATGCCGGTGGCCGCGAGCGCGCCGGGCGGCGGTGCCGAGCAGACGGTCCGGCGCAGCGCGACCGCCGAGACCTCGTCGCTGCTCACCGACCTCGTGATCCAGGGAGCGCGGACCGTCGCCTTCGTACGCTCGCGCCGCGGCGCAGAGGCCGTCGCCTCCCACACGCGGCGGTTGCTCGGCGAGGTGGATCTCGAGCTCGCGCGCCGCGTGGCCGCCTACCGAGCCGGTTATCTTCCCGAGGAGCGCCGGGCGGTCGAGGCCGACCTGCAGAGTGGTGCGCTCCTGGCCGTGGCAACGACCAGCGCTCTCGAGCTGGGCGTCGACGTGTCGGGGCTGGACGCGGTGATCATGGCCGGGTGGCCGGGGACGCGGGCGTCGTTCTGGCAGCAGGCGGGGCGGGCCGGACGCTCAGGGCGGGGAGCGCTGGCCATCCTCGTGGGGGGCAGCGACCCGCTCGACTCCTATGTGCTGCACCACCCTGACGCAGTGTTCGGGCGCCCTGTGGAGGCGACGGTGCTGGATCCGCAGAACCCCTACGTGCTGGCGCCCCACCTGTGCGCGGCGGCGGCCGAGCAGGCGCTGACCGAGGAGGACCTGGAGCTGTTCGGGCCGGGCGCGCGCGCTCTGCTCGACGGGCTGGTCGACCGCGGCATGTTGCGGCGCCGGCCCACGGGCTGGTTCTGGACCAGTGCCGACCGCGCCTGCGAGCTCGCCGACCTGCGAGGCACGGGAGGTGCGCCGATCAGCCTGGTGGAGGACGGCACCGGGCGGCTGCTCGGGACCGTCGACGCCGGCGCGTCCCACAGCACCGCGCACGACGGCGCGGTCTATGTCCACCAGGGCGCTACACACGTCGTGCGCCACCTCGACCTCGACGACCGGGTCGCGATCGTCGCGCGCGCCGAGCCCGACTGGACCACGAGCGCTCTCGACGTCACCGACATCCGCATCCTCGACGAGCAGCGCGCCCAGACCTGGGGAGACGCGACCCTCTCGTTCGGCCAGGTGCACGTGACGAGCCGGGTCGTCGGCTACCTGCGAAAGCGGCTGCTCACCAATGAGGTCATCAGCCAGGAAAAGCTCGAGCTTCCGGAGCGCCAGCTGCAGACGGCGGCAGTGTGGTGGACCCTCAGCGAAGCCCAGCTGCGGACCGCGCGGGTCGACCCGGCCGACGTGCCCGGTGCCGCGCACGCTGCGGAGCACGCTGCCATCGGCCTGCTGGGGCTGGTCGCGACGTGCGACCGGTGGGACATCGGCGGGATGTCCACCGCCCTGCATCCCGACACCGGTCGGGCCACGGTGTTCGTGCACGACGGTCATCCCGGCGGGGCCGGCTTCGCCGAGCGCGGCTATGAAGCCGCGACCTCATGGCTTGCGGCCACGCGCGAGGCGATCGCGGGGTGCGGATGTGACTCGGGCTGCCCGGCCTGCGTGCAGTCACCCAAGTGCGGCAACGGCAACGAGCCGCTGGACAAGGCCGGTGCGGTCAGGCTGCTCGACGTGCTGCTGGCCGGTGCACCCGCGCGTGACGGGATGGGAGTGCGTCGGCGCGCGGCAGGCAAGCCGCAGCTCACTGACGCTTGATGCCCACTGCGGTTGGGCAGGCTAGCGCTCGGAGAAGGGAGTTCCCATGATCGTCATCGCTCTCGTGCTCATCGTGGTGTCCGGCGTCTTCGCCGCAGCGGTGCTCATCGAGGCTCATGAGTCAGTCAGCCCACAGGTCTGGGGCGTTTCGACAGACACGTCGGCAGCGGGAATGTTCGCGGCGGGCGCCGTGACGATGCTGGTGTTCCTGCTGGGTCTCTGGTTGCTCAAGCGCTCGCTGGCAAGAGCTCGACGCCTGCGCAGCGAGGTCAAGAACCTGAAGCGCGGGCGCAACGAGGACGTGGCGCGCCTGCAGGACGAGAAGGCTCACCTCGAAGCCGCCTTGCGCCGTGAAAACCAGCCCGTCGAGCGCGAGGTCGCGACCGAAGCTGAAGCGCCTCACAGCCACGGGATCCTCGGCGGCCACGGGCGTGCTCACGACCATTCCTCGCATGGCGCCACCGAAGCAAGCGCTGTCGACCAGAGCCGACAGGTCGACGTGGGCCGACAGGTCGACGTGGGCGACGTGCAGGAGCGGGAGTCACGCCGCTAGCCGGTCGTGTCGCGGCAGGTGACGGCTCGCGGTGGCGAGGCTGACCGCGTCTGCGGATCTCACGTCAAGGAACCGCGGACGAGCGCGGGCCGGCCCTGGCCCGCGCTCGTGCCGTTGCTCTCCTGCCCATCCCGAGTGCGGTGACGACACCCACCTCGAGCGACACGTCGAGACCGTCCTGCCGACACCACAGCATCAGACCCGCCGACTCCGCCACCAGTCGGCGACTGTCGTCACAGCCGTCGCGACCGCCGCCTGCACCCACGGCCCCGGCAAGGGCCGCGAGGTCGGCGATGCTGGCCGCGCGGCGACGGGCCACCAGTGCACTGCCCAGCGTGGCAGCAGCACCCAGGAGGACCAGAATCACCGCCATCGCAGCGGCGACCAGCACTGTCGCGGAGCCCAGCTGTCGGTTCGCCCCGCGCCGACGTGCGACGGGGGCGTCTGCGTTCGGTGCCTTTGGTGCGTTCGGTGCGTTCACGGCAGCGTGTCTTCGCGGGCGCCCAAGGCTGTGGCACTGAACGAGATCCCCGGCAGGCGCAGCGGTGCGAAGCCGCCAACGACAGCACGCACCGTCACCGAGACGTCCGACACCCCTGAGCCGGTCGTGTCACTCACAGACACCTCCGCACCCCGGGGAGCGGTCGCCTCGACCGCCGCTCGCACCACGTCCGGGGGCTCGCCCCTGGCCGCAGCCCGCGCGCCTGCCCGCGCCGCGTCAACGCAACGCACCTGGGCGGCAACGGCGCCGAGCAGCGACACCAGCACGCCGACCACCAGGCACAACGCAGGCAGGGCCATCGCGAGCTCTGCGGTTGCATAGCCGGCGCTTCGCCTCGGGTCCTGACGCACGCATCGCCGCACGTTGAGTGGTGCCGGCAGCCTCGACATCGCGTCAGCCCGCCGAGGCCAGGGCTCGGGCCAGCAGCCCGGCGAGGGCGTCGTGAACACCGGAGCTCGTGACGACCCGGAGCAGAACACCGGCGAAGCCGCAGGCCGCCAGGGTGCCCACGGCGTATTCCGCCGTCGTCATGCCGTCGTCGTCACAGCGGGCACGTGCTGCGGCCAGCCGGTCGCTGAGGCGCGCAGCGAAGACTTTGCGGCGCGCGAGCGATGTCGCGGGGCAGCGGTGTGGGCTCATCGGGACCTCCAACAGGTGGGCAATGCAGTCACCACCAGCGTCGGCGCAGATCCCGCAGACCAGGGAGCATCGAGGCGACCTGTGGACGGCGGCGGGCCAACGCGCCGCCTGGGGACGACGCGATCGGCCCGGGCGTCGCGGACCCGGGCCAGGCCACGCGTTGCTCAACGCAGCACCCCACCAGCAATGCCGGCCACCACCGGCACGACTCCGACGAGCACGAACGCGGGCAGGAAGCACAGGCCGAGGGGGCCGGCCACGCGAACGCCGACCTTGCGCGCCGCGAGCTCGCCGACGAGGCGACGTTCCTCGCGCTGCTGGTCGGCGAGCAGGGCGACGACCTCCGCGAGCGGCGCGCCTGTTGCGGAGCTGCGGGCGACTGCACGGGCGAGCGGACCCAGGGCCGGCACCTGCGCGGCTGCCGATCGCCAAGCGACGTCTTGATCTGCACCGAGCGCCACTGTCGCGGCAACAGCACGCAGCGCGCGACCGAGGTCGCCACCGAGCGCTGCCCCGATCGCCACGGCCGCCCGCGCCGGATCGGACCCACCGGCCAAGCAGGCGGCGAACAGATCGGCGGCGGCGGGGGCGTCGCGCACGGCGTCGTGGAAGCGCCGTCGGCGTTCCGCCGGCTCCAGCCGCGACACGACGGCCTGCGAGAGCACGAGGACGAGCAATGCCAGAGCCCACCCGCGGGCACCTCCGAGGAGTACGCCGACACCGGTTGCCGCGCTCGCACACGCGCCGATGCGCACGGCGGGCCGCGACAGGAGGTCATCGTGCCCGCCGCGCGCCTGAGCCCCGGGCGAGCCGACCCCCGCGATCGCCGCAAGCCGACGCTCGGGATCCGGGAGAGCCGGAACGCCGAACCAGCCGGTCACAGCGGCGCATCCGGTCGTGACGACGAGCAGTAGGCCGCTCACCGGCGCCGCGACGGGTCAGCCGCGTGCGCGATCCGGCCCACCCACGCCATGCCGAGCCCGGCCAAGGTGACGCCCGCGACCAGGCAGCCGCGCCCCCAGGTCGATCCGAGCAGCACCGCTGTGGGATGGGCACCCAGCAGCGCCCCGCAGATCAGCCCGAGCACGGGCAGACCGGCGAGCAGACGCGCACTGGCGCGAGGTGCCGCCAGCTGTCCCTCGATCTCGCGCCTGACCGCCGCCTCTGCTCGCAGCGCGCCAGCAACCCGGTCGATGGCCGGAGCGAGGCCGGAGCCGGTCGCTCCCACGACGTCCCAGCACACCGCCACCGCCGCGAGACCCTGGGCGCCGGGAAGCACCGCGAGGCCGGCCAGGCCCGACGCGACTGTTGCCGGGTCGGTCTCGACCGCGAGAGAGCCCATGGCCAGAGCCAGCCCCTGTGCCCCGCTCGCAGGCGTCCGGCCCGCTGACCCCACCCCGGACACCGCCGCACCCAGAGCGCGGCTCGGGAGCTGACCACCCCGCAGCTCGGCTGCGAGAGCCGGGCACAGCTCGAGGACGAAGGCGCGGATGTCGCGCAGGTCTGCCGCGCGCCGGTGCAGCGCATACCACCGCCACGCAATGACCGCGACAGGCGGAGCCGCCGCGAGCACCACGACCGACGTCAGCAACGCCAGGGCGACAGCGACAGCAGCGACGCCTGCGCAGGGCAGGAGCAACCTCGAGCCGCGCGCCCTCAGCTCGTGCCGGTGAAGCGGCGCGCCTGCCGGCGCGGCAAGCAGCGTCTCGAGCCGCTGCAGCGGCGCCATCCCAGCGCGCAGCCCGCCGCAGAGAACGGCCAGTCCGACCGAAATGCCGGTGAACGAGGCGAGCAGAGTGCCGCCCCTCACTGCCGCTCCCCGAAACCGCAGGCAGCGGCCAGGAGCGGCCAGCCGACAGTGCGCACCTCGCCTACCACCGCGTTCAGCACCTCGCAGGTCCCCCCTGGCCCCGCCCGCAGCACCGCGACCTCGCTCACCCGCCGTCGACCGTCGGCGTCCCGGCGCAGATGAACGACCGCATCGAACGCGGCGAAGAGCATCCCGTGCACCGCCTCGCGGCCGAGCCGCTCGGGGGCTGCGAGCACGTCGACGCGCGCCGGGACCTCCGCGGGCCCGCGGGCGTGCAGGGTGGCGAGCCCGCCCTCGTGCCCGGTGTTGAGCGCGCCCAGCAGGTCGAGCACCTCGGGGCCTCGTGCCTCCCCGACGATGATCCGGTCGGGACGCATCCGCATCGCCTGACGCACGAGGTCGCGCAGGGTGACCTCGCCCGCGCCCTCCACGTTGGCTGCACGCGCCTCGAGGCGCACGACGTGCGGGTGACGCGGACGCAGCTCACCGACGTCCTCGACGAGGACCAGCCGCTCGCCAGGGTCGACCGCGCCGAGCAGGGCCGCGAGGAAGGTGGTCTTGCCAGAGCCCGTGCCCCCGGTGACGAGGATGGCGCGGCGCCGCGCGATCAGCGCGCGCACGACAGGGCCGCTGACCGGGCCCAGCGTGCCGCAGGTCTCGAGCTCGTCGAGGGTGAAGGCATGCCGGCGGCCCATGCGCAGCGAGAGCACGGTGCCGCCTGGGCTGATCGGCGGCAGCACGGCGTGCAGCCGCGTGCCGTCGGGCAGCCTCGCGTCGACCCACGGGCAGGCGTCATCGAGCCGGCGGCCGGCGCTGGCGGCCAGCCGTTGGGCGAGCAGCCGCACATCGTCTGCTGTGCCCAGCGCGACGTCCACACGCACGAGGCCCTCGCCGCGGTCGAGCCAGACGTCGCGACCGGCGTTGACCAGCACGTCGGTGACCGCCGGGTCGTTGATCAGCCGCTGAAGGGGACCCGCTCCCCGCAGCTGGGCGCGGACGTCGGCCGCCACCTGGCGCCCTGAACGCTCGCCCAACGCTGCGGCCGACCCCACCAGGATGACCTCGGCCCGAACCGCGGCCGCCACGCGCGACGCCGTGGGCTCCAGCCCCGACTCGACGAGCCTGGCCCGCACACGCGCGGCCAGGGCCGGATCGGGCCCGGTCCCCCGCTCCGCGTCCCAACCGGACGCGCGCCCCCGCGACCCCGCCCACCGTGAAGCCGTCGGGCTCACGCCGCCCTGCCGTCGCGTGCGAGCCGGCTCAGCGCGGCGTCGAGGAAGTCGGCACAGAACACTGCAAGCGGGCCGCGCCCGCTGACGGCCGGCGGCTCGCCGCGCTCGAGGCAGGCCGCGAGGCCCGGCTCGCTTCGCAGCTCTCCGGCGAGCGGCAGGTCGAGGGCATCGGCGATGGTCGCTGCGGGCAGCCCGGCAGGCGCCGGGCCCCTGACCACCAGACGCAGGTCGGACACGGCCTCGCGAGCGGCCCCGGCGACCCGGGCGGCCGCGGCGGTCGCGCGTACCTCAGCAGGCACGACCAGAAGCGCCACGGACGCGGTGGCGAGCACGGCGGCGGTTGCCTCGTCGAGGTGGCGCGGCACGTCGACGACGACCACGTCGCAGGCCCGGGACGCGGCGGCGAGCACCGCCGCCATGGCAGGTGCCGGCACGGACAGCACGTCGCCTCGGTCCCATGACAGGACGACGAGCCCATCGACACAGGGCAACGCGTCGTGCAGGTCTCGCGCACTGACCCGGCCCTCGGCGTCGCTCAGCTGCGGCCAGCGCAAGCCCGACGCAGCCTCGCCGCCCACCACCAGGTCGATGCCGCCACCCAGCGGATCGGCGTCGACGAGCATGGTGCGATGACCGGCACGCGCGGCAGTGACCGCGAGAGCGGCTGCGAGCGTCGTCGCACCCGCTCCGCCGCGCCCACCCATCACGGCGACGACGAGGGCCGGCACCGAGGTGGACTCGGCGGCATCAGCGAGCACGTGGATCAGCTCCGCCTGCGCATCGGGCAGGAACAAGACCTTCTCGGCGCCCACCTCGACCGCTGACTGCCACAGCGACGGGTCGGGTTGTGGATCGTCGGCCCGCGAGATGCCGACGAGCACCACGCCGCGGCGCCGCGCCAGACCTGCGGTGTGGAGCTGCTCCAGCGCGTCCAGCCCGACGACGACGCACGATGCGTCGTCCCAGCCGGAGCGGGGGGCGCGGGCCTGGGCCAGATCGACCGCCACCGAGCACTCGAGCCCTGCGGCCTGCGCCAGGGCGAGCACCTCGTCGAGGAGCTCCGGATCAGCGGTGAGCACGAGCGGGAGAGCTGGCACGAGAACCTCCGAGCGACGGCGGATGTCGTGCCAGCGTCGCCGGAGGAGTGGTTCTTTACGGAAATAAAAGAAATCTGTGTATAAACCGAGGAGAGGGGCAGTCTGTGGACAGTGCCCCCGGATCCGCCCGCAATGGGCAGGGGAGGGACGGCCCCCGCTGGGGGGGGTAGCGGGGACCGTCCAAATCCCCACGGGGCGGCTCGGGGGGGGTGAGCCGGTTGCCGTGGGAGCGTCAGCGTCGAATCGACGCCGACTCAGCCATCGTGTACCCCAATCGACCAATAGGCAAATGTTGGCGGCCGAAATGTTTTGTCAGCGTGTCGGCCCCTACCCTGAGGGCGTGGCGGAGCAGCTAGTGGGTCCGGAGCAGCCAGCAGGGTCCGTGCGCGACGCGCTGCGGCCGGCCCGTGCGGCAGCATTCTTCGACCTCGACAAGACCGTCATCGCCAAGTCCAGCGTCATGGCCTTCAGCCGCCCCTTCTTCCGTGGTGGCCTGATCAACCGCCGGGCGGTGCTGCGCAGCGCGTACGCCCAGTTCGTCTTCTCGGTGGGCGGCGCTGACGCCGACCAGGTCGAGCGCATGCGGGCCTACCTGTCGGCGATGAGCACCGGGTGGGACGTCGCGCAGGTCAAGGAGATCGTCGCCGAGACGCTGCACGAGCTGATCGACCCGATCATCTACGACGAGGCCGCGACCCTGATCGAGGAGCACCGCGCCGCAGGTCGCGACGTCGTCATCGTGAGCACGTCGGGCGCTGAGATCGTCGAGCCGATCGGCGAGATGCTCGGTGCCGACGTGGTGGCGGCGACCCGTCTGGTCGTCGCCGACGGCCGCTACACCGGGGTCATCGAGCACTACGTCTATGCCGAGGAGAAGGCGAGCGAGGTCCGTCGACTCGCCGCCGAGAACGGCTACGACCTCGCGCACAGCTATGCCTACAGCGACTCGGTCACGGACCTGCCGATGCTGAAGGCCGTCGGTTTTCCGGTGGCCGTCAACCCCGATCGCGCCCTGCGCAAGGAAGCACTCGCCCGCGGCTGGCCGGTGCTCGTGTTCACGCGGCCGGTCCGGTTGCGTGACCGCCTGCCCGGAGTCACGATGCGCCAGCCTGCACTGGCCGCTGCCACCGTGGCCGGTGCGGCCGCCACCGCCGGCGTGGTGTGGCTCGCCACTCGCCGACGGGGTCGTCGGACCGTCGCGTGAGCCGACGCGGGGGCTCCCGCCATGCCATCGCCGGCGCCACCGTGGTTGTCCTCGTTGCGGTTCTGCTCGCGCTGGCAGGGCTGATCCTGCACGCCCGCACAGGCAGCCGCACGGCGCGCGACTCGGGCGCCGAGACCGCAACCGGGGCTGCTGCCACAGCGAGCGGCGACGACGCTGTCGGCGGCCTCGTGCTGAGCGGCGCCGACCTGACAGCAGCCGGCACCGAGCTCTCCCTGTCGCTGCGCGTGCACAACGCCGACGACGAGCCCGTCGTCGTCACAGCCGTCGCGACTCCAGCAACAGCCACCGCAACGCTGCGCAGCGCACTCCCGCGGGGCGGCGTACGGCTCGCGGCTCACGCACAGGGCGTACTACTCCTGGTGTGGAGCGGTCCCGACTGCGCCGTCGCCCCACCCGACCGCGTGATCGGTGACCTCACCTACACCCTGACGGACGAGCGCGGCGCGACGGCGACCGGGCTGCTGCTGACCGGCGCGGCCGACGACCTGCTGCGCAAGACGTGGCGTGACACGTGCGAGGGCGAGGGCTCCGCACCGCCTGCCCCTGACGGCAGCTGACACCGGGGCAACTACCGTCATCGCCAGCAGCGACCAAACGCCCGACAGCTCAGGAGCAATCGCGTGACCGACAGCGCCGGAACCGAGAGCCTCGCCAACCTCTCCCACGAGGAGCGCCGGTTCCCGCCGAGCCCCGAGTTCGCGGCGCAGGCCAACGCGACGGCCGAGCTCTATGACGAGGCATCGCGCGACCGGCTCGGCTTCTGGGAGCGCCAGGCGCGCGAGCTCGAGTGGACGACACCGTGGGACACCGCGTTGGCCTGGGATCCGCCGTTCGCGCAGTGGTTCGTCGGCGGCAAGCTCAACGTCGCACGCAACTGCGTCGACCGTCACGTCGAGGCCGGGCACGGCGGCCAGGTCGCCATCCACTGGGAGGGCGAGCCGGGCGACAAGCGCACCCTCACCTATGCCGACCTCCAGCAGGAGGTCTGCCGCGCCGCCAACGCACTGACCGAGCTCGGCATCAGATCCGGCGACCGCGTCGCGATCTACCTTCCGATGATTCCCGAAGCCGTCGTCGCGATGCTCGCCTGCGCCCGACTCGGGGCGCCGCACTCCGTCGTCTTCGGGGGCTTCTCCGCGGACGCCCTCGCGAGCCGCATCGACGACGCCGAGGCGACCCTGGTCATCACGGCCGACGGCGGCTACCGGCGTGGCACGCCGAGCGCACTGAAGCCGGCGGTCGACGCTGCTGTGGCGCGTACGTCGTCGGTGCAGCACGTTCTCGTCGTACGCCGCACCGGTCAGGACGTCGCCTGGAAGGAGGACGTCGACGTCTGGTGGCACGACATCGTCGACCGTCAGGAGCCCACCCACGAGGCGCAGCCGCACGACAGCGAGCACCCGCTGTTCATCCTCTACACCTCGGGCACGACCGCGAAGCCGAAGGGCATCCTGCACACGACGGGCGGCTATCTCACGCAGGTCGCCTACACGCACCGCGTGGCGTTCGACCTCAAGCCCGACACCGACGTCTATTGGTGCGCGGCCGACATCGGCTGGGTGACCGGGCACTCCTACATCGTCTACGGCCCGCTCGCCAACCGCTCCACGATGGTGATGTACGAAGGCACCCCCGACACGCCGCACAAGGCGCGCTGGTGGGAGATCGTCGAGCGCTACAAGGTGTCGATCCTCTACACCGCTCCGACCGCGATCAGGACGTTCATGAAGTGGGGCGACGACCTCCCGGCGCAGCACGACCTCTCGTCCTTGCGGGTCCTCGGCTCGGTCGGCGAGCCGATCAACCCCGAGGCGTGGGTGTGGTATCGCCACGTCATCGGAGGCGACAAGACGCCCGTGGTGGACACGTGGTGGCAGACCGAGACCGGCGGCCTCATGATCAGCCCGCTGCCCGGTGTCACGACGGCGAAGCCGGGTTCGGCGATGCGCGCGCTCCCGGGCATCAGCGCCGAGGTCGTCGACGACGCGGGCGATCCCGTCCCCGACGGCGGCGGCGGCTATCTCGTGCTGACCGAGCCGTGGCCCGCGATGCTGCGCGGCATCTGGGGCGACGAGCAGCGTTACAGGGACACCTACTGGTCGCGGTTCCCCGGTCGCTACTTCGCCGGGGACGGTGCCAAGAAGGACGAGGACGGCGACCTGTGGCTGCTGGGCCGCGTCGACGACGTCATGAACATCTCGGGCCACCGGATCTCCACGACCGAGGTCGAGTCGGCTCTGGTGTCGCACCCGAAGGTCGCTGAGGCGGCGGTCGTCGGCGCCGCTGATCCGACGAGCGGGCAGGCGATCGTCGCCTTCGTCATCGTGCGTGGCTCCGTCGCAGCGGACGAGGCGTCCGGAGACGCACTGGTGCAGGAGCTTCGCAACCACGTGTCGAAGGAGATCGGGCCGATCGCCAAGCCGCGTCAGATCCTCATCGTCGCCGAACTACCGAAGACGCGTTCAGGAAAAATCATGCGCAGGTTGCTACGCGATGTTGCGGAGAACCGAACCGTCGGCGACGTCACAACTCTCGCCGACTCTTCCGTGATGGACCTGATCAAGGACAAGCTTCCCGCATCGGCGTCCGGCGAGGATTGACACATGGCAGGGGACCGCAGTCTCGCCCATAGCCCTGCGACGTGCACCAGCTGAGTGAGTGTGGGGGCATCTGCCGCCAGCTGAAAAAGCCACCTCGACGCGTCGAAGCCCTTATGGGAACGAATCGCACCACCGCTCGGACTC
>CAXSDR010000099.1:0-13963 GCA_964236445.1 uncultured Motilibacteraceae bacterium
CGGCGGTGGCCGGCTGACGCCAGGGCAGCATGCATCGACAACTGAGGATCCTTCTCCGACGCCTTCGAGGTGAGCTGTCGGGTTCGGACGGGGAAGTCGCCCGGCCAGTTCGGATGCGGTCGCGCCATCCGAACTGTCTTAACCCCAAGGACGTCAGGCGTTCCGGCCGAAACCGTCGCACCTGGGCCCGCATTGCTTGGGTCCCCCGCTCCTGCCAGCGGTGTTGCGTGAAGCCGCTCTCGGCTGCGGGGGCAGGACTCGGCGTCCCGCATGAGAGCGCCCTCACCGGCGGTGGGGGCAGCTCGTAAGTTACGGGACGGTCTCGCTGCCCGTCCAGTACCTAGGCCAACCAGTTGACGTACGTGTCGTAGGTCACCCGTTCGGCCGAGTTTCGTAGCAGCACGTAGCGCACCTCGCTAAGCGCGAAGAGTCACGACGGGGTCGATGGCGACGAAGACGTGGGCGGCGACCGCCAGGGAGAGCTCGTGCTCGACCGAGGAGGCGCCGTCCTCACCGAGCCGCGTTGCGCGTACGACGACGCCTTCCGCCCCCCGCCAAGCGGTCAGCGTGGCGCCGGGACGGAGCCCGCACCGGCTGAGGACTGCGAGCGTCCCGGGTTCGTACTGCACCGGCTCGCCGATTCGGGAGACACGCACAGTGACGGGGACGGCACCAGCCGCTGCGACCGGAAGGCGGACCAGCCCTTCGAGGAACTGCTCGTGCGGGTCGACGTCGCCGAGCTCGTCGAGGCCCGGGATCGGGTTGCCGTAGGGGGAGTGCGTGGGGTGGTCGAGCAGCTGCAGCACGCGGCGCTCGACCGCGTCGCTGATGACGTGCTCCCACCGGCAGGCCTCCTCGTGCACCTGCTCCCAGTCGAGCCCGATCACGTCGATCAGCAGGCACTCGGCGAGCCGGTGCTTGCGCATGACGCGCGTGGCCTGGCGCCGGCCCTCCTCGGTGAGCTCGAGACGGCGGTCCCCGGTCGCGACGTCGACGAGACCATCGCGCTGCATGCGCGCCACTGTCTGACTGACCGTGGGTCCGCTCTGGGCGAGCCGCTCGGCCAGCCGGGCCCGCATCGGCACCACGCCCTCCTCGACCAGCTCGAAGATGGTGCGGAGATACATCTCGGTGGTGTCGATCAGGTCATGGCTCACGCCTGCCATTGTGCTCGGGATGCCGACCCGCCGGGGGCGCCCTAGTGTCAGGCGATGCCCCGCCGGATCCTGTGGTTCCGTCGCGACCTGCGACTTCGCGACCTCCCCGCCCTCACTGAGGCCGCAGGTGCCGGCGCAGGTGCCCGTGCCGACTCGCAGGCAGATGCTGTGCTGGCGCTCTTCGTCGTCGACCCCGCCCTCTGGAACCCCGCCGGCGCGCCCCGCCGGGCGTGGCTGGTTCGCTCGCTGCGCGCCCTCGACGACGCGCTGCAGGCACAGGGCGGGCGGTTGCACGTGCGCCACGGCGACCCGGTGCGCGAGGTCGCCCGCGTGGCACGCGAGGTCGAGGCCACCTCGGTGCACGTCTCCGGCGACGCGGGGGTCTATGGCCGGGACCGTGACCGTCGTGTCGAGGAGGCGCTCCGCGCCGGGGGTGTGCAGCTGCGCCGGGCAGCGACGCCCTACGCCGTCGCCCCGGGCACCGTGCGCAAGGGCGGCGGTGAGCCCTACGGCGTCTTCACCCCGTTCGAGCGTGCGTGGGCGCGCCACGGCTGGCCGGTTCCCGCGGCAGCGGTGAGCGCTGTCCGCTGGCTCGACCTCGGCGAGCAGCGAGCCGGCAACGCCAGGGAGGGCATTCCCGGCGAGCCCACCGAGTCCGAGCTGGGCGGCGCGACCCTGCCCGAGGTCGGCGAGAACGCGGCGCTGGACCGCTGGCAGACCTTTCGCGACGGCGGGCTGCGCGACTACGACGACCGTCGCAACCGGCCCGACCTCGACGGGACGTCGCAGCTCTCGGCACACCTGAAGTACGGCGAGATCCACCCACGCACGATCCTCGCCGACCTCGCGGGACTTCGCGAACCGAAGGCCGCCGGCGCCGTGCGCATGCGCACGGAGCTGGCCTGGCGCGAGTTCTACGCCGACGTGCTCTGGCACCGTCCCGAGACCGCACGCCACAGCCTGCGCCCGGAGATGGCGGCGATGCGCCTCGACGACGGCCCGTCCGCCGACGAGCGGTTCGCCGCGTGGGCGCAGGGGCGCACCGGCTTCCCGCTGGTGGACGCGGGGATGCGCCAGCTGCTCGGTGTCGCGTGGATGCACAACCGGGTGCGCATGGTCGCCGCCTCCTTCCTGGTGAAGGACCTCCACATCGACTGGACCCGCGGGGCCGCCCACTTCATGGCCCATCTGCGCGACGGCGACCTCGCGTCGAACAACCACGGCTGGCAGTGGGTCGCGGGCACAGGCACCGACGCGTCGCCCTACTACCGCGTGTTCAACCCGGTGAAGCAGGGCCTCGACTTCGACCCCGAAGGCGACTACGTACGCCGGTGGGTGCCCGAGCTTCGCGGTGTCCCGGGCAGGGCGGTCCACTCCCCCTGGGAGCTGGCGGGCGGAATTCCGACGGGGTATCCCGAGCGGATCGTCGACCACGCGAGCGAGCGCAGGGAGGCGCTCGACCGATTCGCCGAGGTGCGGGGGCGTTGAGCGGCGCGCGTTGACGAGCCGGGCGCGACTAGCCTGCGGGGATGCTCGTCGTCAGCGTCCTCAGTCTCAAGGGCGGCGTGGGCAAGACCAGCGTCACGCTCGGTCTCGCCGGTGCCGCGTGGCAGCGCGGGCTGCGCGTGCTGGTGATCGACCTCGACCCACAGGCCAACGCGTCCACCGTGCTCGACCCGCAGGACGTGCGGCGCACCTCTCACGACGTCCTCCTGGCCGGCACAGCCGGCTCCCTGGCCGACGCCGTCGCCGTGAGCGGCTGGGGTGACGAGGTCGGAGTGGTCGTGGCCGAGACCTCGCTCGCGACGCTCGAGGCGGCGCCACGCGACGGCTCGCTGCGGCTGCGCAAGGCGATGGCAGGTCTCGACGCCGATGGCTGGGACCTCGTGCTGCTCGACAGCCCCCCTGCCCTGGGAGAGCTGACGCGCAACGCCCTCGCAGCCGCCCACTGCGCCCTGGTCGTCACCGAGCCGACGCTGTTCGCGCTGCACGGTGCGCAGCAGGCGCTGTCGGCGGTCGAGGCCGTGCGCCAGGCGGCCAATCTGCGGCTCACGCCCGCCGGCATCGTGGTGAACAAGGCGCGGCCCTGGCAGACCGAGCACGCGTTCCGGCTCGGCGAGCTCCGAGACGCCTACGGCGAGCTGCTCTTCGCGCCGCCGATCCCTGACCGTGCCGCCGTGCAGCAGGCCGCCGGCGCCTTCCTGCCCGTGCAGGCCTGGCGCTCCGAAGGCGCGCGCGAGGTCGCCGACGTGCTCGACGACTACCTCGAGCGGCTGCTGACCACTGACCGCCCGGGCGGGCCGCTGCGCGGCCAGTCCGACCTCTGAACCCGTCGAGACCTCTGGAGGCGCCGTGCCGAACCCGTCACCTCAGCCCGCCCTGACGACCACGAAGACGGGCGTACGCCCGGCCGCCGCCCGCCTCGCGCCGCTCACCGTGTCGCCGGGGCTGGCACCGGTGGCCGGCAAGCTGCGCGACGAGAAGGGCAAGCCGGGCAAGGACGACAAGCCGGTCGAGCTGGTCGTCACGCTGCCCAGGTCGATGCGCAAGCGGCTCGCGAAGAAGGCCGACGCGCTCGGCTACACGCCGGAGGAGGCCGCCTACCGGCTGCTGCGCAGCTGGCTCGACTCGTGAGCCCGCGAGACGCCACGGAGCACGAGCAGCCGCTGCAGCGTCCCGGCGCGCAGGAGTGGGTGCCACCCGGGGTCGGGCTCGAGGGGTTGCGCGCGAGCGCTCCCGCCTGCCGCGGCTGTGAGCTGTGGGAGCCGGCGACGCAGGTGGTCTTCTCTGCTGGTGAGGCGGGTGCCCGCATCGCCTTCGTCGGCGAGCAACCCGGCGACCAGGAGGACCGCGCCGGCGTGCCCTTCGTCGGGCCCGCCGGGCGGGTGTTCGACAAGGCGCTCGCCGAGGCGGGCATCGACCGGGCGGACGTCTATGTCACCAACGCCGTCAAGCACTTCCGCTTCACCCAGGCAGGGCCCGGCAAACGTCGCCTCCACCAGACGCCCGACCTCGTGCACATCGTCGCCTGCCGACCGTGGCTCGCGGCCGAGCTCGC
The DNA here is from genome assembly GCA_964236445.1 of uncultured Motilibacteraceae bacterium. Classification (GTDB taxonomy): domain Bacteria; phylum Actinomycetota; class Actinomycetes; order Motilibacterales; family Motilibacteraceae; genus CAXSDR01. The sequence goes on from CAXSDR010000099.1 coordinate 4,216, forward strand.
GGTCGTGGACCCGGAGATCGTCGTGTGCCTCGGCGCCACCGCGGCCAAAGCCCTGCTCGGCAAGGACTTCCGCGTCACCAAGTCTCGCGGACAGCTCTTCCCCCGCCTCGTCGCCGACGAGCAGGAGACGGCCGCGGTGCAGTCCGGATGGCTGCTGGCGACGATCCATCCCTCGGCCGTGCTGCGCGCGGGCACCGGGCTGGAAGGCGAGGCGAAGCAGACAGCGCATGACAGCGCGTACGCCTCACTGGTGGCGGACCTGCGGATCGCCGCGCAGGCACTGGCATGACGGCCCCTGAACATAGCCACCGGACAAGTCGACCGTCGGACTCTCCTGAGCTACGGTCGTGTGCACCATGGTGACCTCGGGGTCCGCGACCATCGCGCTAGGAAGCCGCGTCCCACGCCGCTCGCACCAGCGCAACGGCCGAACGGACGTCGAGCCCGAGGGTCTGCGCCCGACGCGCAAAGGCCTCGGCCGCCTCACGGGCACTGGCTGTTGTCTCGTCCTCGTCGCACACGAAGGTGCCGAGCCGTCCGCGGGTGAGGATCACGCCGGCCTGTTCGAGCTCGCGGTAGGCGCGGGCGACGGTGTTGACAGCCAGCCCGAGGTCCGCGGCCAGGCGGCGCACGGTCGGCAGTCGGCTGCCTCCCGCCAGCTCACCCGTCGCCGCTCGATCGGCGATCTGGGCCTGGATCTGCTCATAGGGGGCCGACGGCGACGCGGCGTCGATCACCAGCCTCACGACGTACGCGCCCGTCGGCCCAGCGCTGCCCGCAGTCGTGCTTCGTCCACCCGCCAGAAGTCGACCTGGATGCCGTCGACAAGCGTGACCGGGATCTTCTCCCCGTAACGCTCGTAGAGGTCCGGGTCGTCGAGGATGCTGCGCTCGTCGAACGAGTCCCCCGACTCCCTCGTCACGCGCGCGACGACCTCCCGGGCCGTGTCACACAAGTGGCAGCCGGGTTTGCCGACCAGCACAACACGGGCGCCGGGAACGGCAGGCACGACCTCGCGCTCGTTGACCACGCGCGCAGTCTCGCAGGCGGCGTACCTCGACGTCATGGCTCGGCATCGATCGCACTCCCGGCAGGCCCGCGCCGAGCACTCGCTCGCGGACACCAACGGCTAGGGTCGAGGCATGGCCCGAAAGCGTCGCGGCTCCGCGCTCGCTGCCGGTGAGGCGGCCGCGTTCCGCGCTGTGAACAGCGTCGCGACGCCACCCACCGTCGATGACGAGCGCGGGCCATCCGAGGACCTGGCCGCCGACGTCGGCGACGTCGCCGACGGGCTGCAGTCGGCGCTCACAGTGCCGGTGGACCCCCGTGCGGCGGCGTTCTTCGACGTCGACGGCACGGTGCTGCAGGGCGCCTCGCTGTTCCACCTCGCGCGGGGCCTGCGGGCGCGCGGCTTCTTCGGCTTTCGCGACATGGTCCACTTCGCCCGTCGTCAGGCAGCCTTCCGCCTCGTGGGCGTCGAGGATCCCGAGGCGATGCGGGAGGCTCGGGAGACGGCCCTCGAGTTCATCCGAGGCCGCGGCGTCGACGAGTTGACGACCATCGGTGAGGAGATCTTCGACGACGTCCTCGCCGACAAGGTCTGGCCGGGCACGCAGGCCTACGCGCGCATGCATCTGGACAGCGGCGAGCGCGTCTGGCTCGTGACGGCGACCCCGGTCGAGGTGGCCAGCGTCATTGCGAGCCGGCTCGGACTCACCGGCGCTCTGGGCACGGTGGCCGAATCGGAGAACGGCATCTACACCGGACGGCTGGTGGGAGAGGTCCTGCACGGGCTCGCCAAGGCCGAGGCGGTCAGGGCACTCGCCGACCGTGAGGGCCTCGACCTGTCGCGCTGCTCCGCCTACAGCGACTCGTTCAACGACATGCCGCTGCTCGATCTCGTCGGGCATCCGTGCGCGATCAACCCCGACCCGCGGCTCCGCGTGCACGCGAAGTTGCACGGCTGGCAGGTGCAGGACTACCGCACCGGGCGCAAGGCTGCCCGCGTCGGCCTGGCCGCGGCGATGACGGGAGCAGCTGTCGCCGGCATCGTCGCCGGTGGGCGCGCGGCCCGCCGTCGCCGCTAGACCCGTCCGGAGCGCCTTCTCCACCGAACGCAATTCGTGAGAAGAATGTCCTTAGTGCACCCGGTTGGCGTACCGTCCCGCGAGAGACACCGTCTGCTGGGCACCTGGGCGCTGGAGGTGAGCGTGCCGCGACGCACACCGTCGTCGACTGCTGGCCTCCGGGCGCTCCGAGCGCTCGTCGCGGCGCAGCGTGCCCACGCTTCCGGGCGCGCTGGTGGATGGGCGCTGTCGGCCGCCACCGAGACCGGGCCCCCAGCCGCCGGGGTGCCGGGCGACAGCGGCTCGGGCAGCGGCTCGGGCGGGCATCCGCTCAGCACAGCCGAGCACGCCCAGCGCACCCGCATGCAGGCGCTGGTCACGCTCGCCCAGCGCGGCGACGGCGAGGCGTTCGCCGAGATCTACGACCACTACGTCGACGGCGTCTACCGCTACGTCTTCTATCGGATGGGCTCGCACGCCGTCGCGGAGGACCTCACCTCCGAGACGTTCCTGCGTGCGCTGCGCTCGCTCGACTCCTTCAGCTGGCAGGGCCGCGACATCGGGGCATGGTTCACCACCATCGCCCGCAACCTGATCGCCGACCACACCAAGTCGAGCCGGTTCCGCCTCGAGGTCCCGACGGCGGACATGCGCGACGCCGACCGCGCCGACGGAGACGTCGAGGGGGAGGCGCTGCGCTCCCTGCAGAATTCCGAGCTCCTCGTCGCGATGAAGCAGCTCAAGACCGAGCAGCAGGAGTGTCTGGTGCTGCGGTTCCTGCAGGACCTGTCCGTCGCCGAGACCGCCGAGGTCATGCGTCGCAGCGAGGGTGCCATCAAGCAGCTGCAGCTGCGGGCCGTACGCGCACTGGCCAAGATCCTCGAGGGGGCGGCATGACATCCCGGTCCAGGGGACCCTCATGACGTCATACCGTGCACCCGCCGTAACCAAGCGCAGGCTGACTCGTTGTTCTTCCGTTGAGCCATACGACAACCGTCCCGCCGTCACCGCCACGGGACATGCACGGCAGGGGGGCGAGCGATGATGCGCTACGTCGTGCTGTCGACCCTGGACAACCGTCGTCGCGCCGACGAACTCGCAGCTCTGCTGGAGGGCGGCTCGGCCTCGGGCAGTGACCCGGCGGTGGTGGCCCTTGCCGACCTGACCAGGGCGTTCTCCAGAATCGCGGCACCCGAGCCGGACGCGGCGTTCCGATCGGGCCTGCGAGCCCGGCTCGTCGACGAAGCTGCCACCCGGATCCCGACGTCCGGTCCTGCCATATCGGCCTCGCGTGCTGCCCCCGTACGCCTGCGCGTGCACCCTCACAGCTCGACGGTCCGACGCCAGCTCGCGGCGAGCGGTGTGGCGCTGACGCTCGTGGTGGGCACCGGTGTGCTCGTGAGCAACACCGCCCTCCCGGGTGACGACCTCTATCCGATCAAGCGTTCCGTCGAGAACGTGCAGCTGTCGATCGCGCGCAGTGACCACGACCGTGGTGTCCACCTGCTCGATCAGGCCGACACCCGCACCCGTGAAGTGCAGCAGCTGCTCACCAGCGACGCTGCGCAGGATCCGGGGTCGGTCAAGCGCACGAGCCGGGCCATGACCGAAGCCCTGCACAACCTGCGGGAGGGACGGGCGCTGCTGCTGAAGGCCTATGCCGGCGGCGATGTGAGCGCCATCCGCACCCTCGACACCTTCCTGGCCACGCAACGCGCGTTGCTCGACAGCCTCGTCTCCGTCGTGCCGGCGTCCCTGCGTCCCCAGCTCGAGCAGTTGCGTCAGGAGGTCGACACCGCCGTCCAAGCGGCGCGCGACGCTCGCGATCAGTGCACCGAGCCCTGCCGGCCCGACACGGCGTCGCGCCCAGCTGCGAAGGACCTGGAACCGGTGCCCGGCCCTGCCGACGACGTGGCTCCGGTTGCCTCGGTCGTGTCGAGCGACAACGACTCGCTCAAGGCGGAGCGCGACCTCCCTCCGGTGGCCTCCGGCGCGGTGAGCGGCCCTGTCACCAGCATCCCGTCGAGCGCCACGGCAAGCGACGCGGGACGTCCCAACTTCATGGCCCCGCAGCCCCCGAGCTCGGGATCAGGTTCCGTGCCTTCAGCGAGCGGCACCGTGCCGGCTGCGCCGGTCGTCCCCTCCGCCTCGACAACGGTTGCGCCCGCAGGTGGCCTGCTGACCGACGGACTGCCTGGCGCCGACGGAGACTCGGACAGCCCCACCGCAAGCTCGGACGTCTCGCCCTCGCCGTCGCCTGCCCCTGTGACCGAGACCCCCGTCGTCACGGCACCGAGCACGTCGCCGGCCGACGCCACGTCGCCGGAGGCCCCGGCCCCGAGCGCGACCGCGACCGACGCCGGCTCCCCCGCAGTCGCGCCTGCGCCGGTCACGACGACCACCCCGGCGCCGGTCGTCGTGACCGTGCCGCCGCTCGTGACCGGCCCGTCGGACCTGATCGACCCACCCGGGCGTCCCGACCCGCTGCCCAGCAGCGACATCACCTCCAACGTGCCGTACGTGCCCGCGGGAGCCGCGCACGGCGTCGAGACCTCAGCGGTCGCTCACGCGGCTCACGGTCCAGGGGCTGACACCGGCACATCCGACAGCTCCTAGCCTCGCGTCGCTGCTGCGGCGTCGGACGAAGCTGTCGCCTTCCTCGCCGCCCGCCGCCGTCGGCTCCGCTGCATCCTGCGCCAATAGTGCGGCGCGAGCTCGCGACCGAGGGGCACCCTGGCCCTGCGTACGCTCCACGGCGACACGCGCTCCTGCACGGTGAAGCCGTTCGCGTCGACCCAGAACCGGTCGGCCGCCAGGACGTCACGACCCGGCGCTCGCATCGTGCGCTTCTGCAGATGGAGGAGCAGGGCGGTGCGGCGTAGGACCTCGCCGCGCTGCGTGCGGTATTCGCAGACCTCCCCGTGCTCCCACGCATAGCGGCGCGGGTCACGCCCCGGGGGATGCTCGGCGCGTGTGCGATATCTCGCGAAGGACAGGTCGAAGATCGTCTGCTCCTGCCAGTAGGGCACACCGAGGTCCTCGACGACGTAGAAGATCCCGGCCCACTCGTCGAAATGCGCCGCCTGGGGGGTCGTCATCGCCGAGCGATAGCTGACGCGACCGACCTCGTGGCGATACCACCGCGCTGCCGCTGGCGTGTTTCGGTAGAGCGCGAAGTTGCCCTGGAAAAGTATCTTGTCGGCGTCGTACGCCTCGGGCGGCAAGTGCGCGCGGATCTGGCCGAACAGCACATCGAGATCGGTGTGCCCCCAGAAGTCGTAGCCGACGAGCTCGTCGCGGAAGATCTCGCCGAACGCCGGCCGGTAGTCGCACAGCTTGTAGGGACGGTCGAGGGAGATCGTGAACTCGAAGTTGGCGCGGATGCGGGTCGCGAGCTCGGCGAAGGCGCAGACCCGCACCTCGACGTTGGGCGGCGCGTCGACCACGGGTGCCTCGGTGAAGAGCAGCCAGTGGACGTCGGGGTTGTGCGCCATGCTGCGCACGACCAGGGCGAAGTAGGAGGGTCGGTCTCCGAAGTGCGCCACGATCAGCCGCAGGGACGGCACGCTCATGTCGGCGCGCAGCCGAATGCTGCCCCGCGCTCGGCGACCAGTCTCGTGACGGCCGACTGGATGCTCGCCCGCACGGCCTCGCTCGTGTCGTGCACAGCGCCGGCCACCACCGGAGGCAGGAACTCGATGATCCAGCGCGAGGGCAGCGGCACGAGCCCCAGCGGGCCGAGCCAGGGGAACGTCGGGGTGAGCGGGAAGTAGGGCAGGCCCAGCGCCTGCGCGACCTGGGGGACGTCCGCCAGCATCGGATAGGCCTCCTCCGCCCCCACCACTGCGCACGGCACGATCGGCGCCGCGGCACGCGCGGCGGCAGTGACGAATCCGCCGTGGCCGAACTCCTGCAGCACATAGCGCTTCCCGAAGGGCTTGCCCGTGCCTGCGTAGCCCTCCGGGAAGACCCCCACGAGCTCACCGGCGAGCAGCAGGGCGGCAGCGTGGGCCGGCGTGGCGCGGGTGGCTCCGCTGCGCCGCGCCAGCGCTCCGACCAGCGGCATGACGAAGACGACATCGCCGGCCAGCAGCCGCAGGGACCGGTGGGCAGGATGCTCGTCGAGCAGCGCGAGCTGCAGCATGACCGCATCGATCGCCACGGTGCCGGAATGGTTGGCCACGACGACAGCGGCACCTTCGTCGGGCACATGCTCGAGACCACGGACCTCGATGCGGAACCAACGCCGGAACACAGGCCGCAGCGGGGCGGCGAGCACCGTGCGCGTGAGCTCAGGATCGAATCCGTCAGCTTCGATGTCGACCTCGCCCGCAACCCTGCGCCGCGCGAACGCGAAGGCGTGAGCCAGGGATCGGTCGAACCCACCAGGTGGGGGCTGCCGAGGGCGAGGCGGCGGAGCCCCGGGCTGAACCCGGGGCACCCGACTACTTCTTCTTGTTACGGCGCTGAACGCGCGTCTTGCGCAGAAGCTTCCGGTGCTTCTTCTTTGCCATCCGCTTGCGACGCTTCTTGATGACCGAACCCACGCGGTGCTCCCAGCTCAGGACTCCAGGCGTCAATCGCGTACGCGAAAGACACAGACAAACGGTTAGCGTACCGCTGTCGTTCAGGCGGTCTCGACGTATGCGTCGCGGAGGTAGTCGTGGACCGCCTGCTCCGGCACGCGCACGCTGCGGCCGACCCTCACCGCGGGCAGCACGCCGGTGTTCACCAGGCGGTAGACCGTCATCCGCGAGACGCGCATGATTTGCGCCACCTCGGCGACGGTGACGAAGCGGACCTCGCCCAGCGGACTAGGACCCTCGGACCGCGGGCGCTTGCCCTGTGCCTTGACCACGTCACAACTCCCTGCACGCCACGAGGGAGGGCCGGCTTCCCCACCGGCCCCACAGCCCCCGCATACGTGGGACCCAGGTTAGAGGCGCATGGGGCATGTGGGGAAGGGGAGGCCGAAGATGGGCCTCCGATGGCCGCAGCCGGTCACGACCGGGCCCTGGCTCAGCGGTCGATGTCGATGCCCAGCGTCGGGAAGACCGCCCGGCGGGTCGCCATGACAGCGCGGTCGACCGGGTCTGCGGGGTCATAACCCCCGCTCCAGTCGGTGTAGGCCGCGTCGCACCCGTCGGTCATGCGAGCGGGCGCGACCCGGCCCAGCGACGTACGCACGTAGTCCCGCCACCCGGCCGGCGTGGCCGAAGCCGGGTCGAGCGGTCGGCCGGCGGCGATCGCCAGCAGATGGGTCCAGGCGCGAGGCACGACGTCGACGACGTCGTAGCCGCCGCCGCCCGTGGCCACCCAGCGGCCGTCCGCGGCCGTCCGCGCGAGTGAGGCGATCTCGCCATAGAGGGCGCGCTGGGCATCGAGGCTCAGGGCCAGGTGCGCCAGCGGATCGGAGACGTGGCTGTCGCAACCGTGCTGGCTGACGAGGACCTGCGGCTTGAACACCTCGACCACGTGGGGCACCACTGCGGAGAATGCCCGGAGGTAGGCGGCGTCGGAGGTGCCGGCCGGGAGCGCCAGGTTGACGGAGTAGCCCTCCCCCGCACCGACCCCCACCTCATGAGGGAACCCGGTGCCCGGGAACAGCGACAGGCCGCTCTCGTGCACGCTGACCGTGAGAACGCGGGGATCGTCGTAGAAAGCCGCCTGCACACCGTCACCGTGGTGCGCATCCACATCGACATAGGCGACCCGCTCGGCACCCAGCTCGAGAAGTCGGGCGATGGCAGCGGAGAGGTCGTTGTAGATGCAGAACCCGGATGCACGATTTCGCATTCCATGATGCAGACCTCCGGTGACGTTGACCGCCGTGTCGACCTCACCGCGCCACACCCGCTCAGCGCACTGCACCGTCGCACCGACCACCCGCGCCCCCGCCTCGTGCATCCCGGCAAACGCAGGGTTGTCGTCGCTGCCGAGGCCGTGTGACTCGTCGGCGCTGTCGGGTGCGGCTCCCGCGCGGCGCACGGCATCGATGTAGGCGAGGTCATGGGCGAGCAGGAGCGTCGCCTCGTCAGCCATCGGGGCGGTGACGACATCGAGCCGGTCGAGGACACCGAGCTCGCGCGCGAGGCGCATGGCAAGGTCGACGCGCACGGGGGCCATGGGGTGCGACGGCCCGAAGTTATAGCCGAGGAACGTCTCGTTCCAGACTGCCTCGACGCGGTGGGGCACCGTCACACCGTACGCCGGTGACCTACCCCCGTCGGGAACGTCGCGTCGTCCGGCCCGTCGCGTCCGTTCTCAGGCAACCAGGTCGACTCTCGCCTCATGACCCGGCGATTCGCTGATCGTCCCTGCCTGGCACTCACTGCTCGCAGGCGACGCCGTCGTTGTCGCGGTCGGACTTGCGGTTGGCGCCATAGAGGGACGCGCTGACCTTCGGCGCGTAGCGCGCATGGCCCCCGCCGCGGCGGCGGTCCCTCGCGCCCGGCTTGGCGACGCCGCCGGGGTAGGTCTGGTGCATCTGGGTGCAGTTCGCGAACGTCCTGGCCGTCGCTACCAGCCGGGGCGTCGCGGCAGACGCGTGGGAGCTGCCGACCAGCAGGACGGCGAGTGCGGTGGCGCAGGCGGCGAGGAGGCGAAAGCTCATGCACGCAGCGTGCCAGCATCTCGCTCCTCCCGGGGCGTTTTTCACTCGGCTCGCAGCGCGACGACAGGGTCGAGCCTGCCGGCCCGACGAGCGGGCGCCACCCCGAAGAACACGCCGACGCCGGCAGAGACGGCGAACGCCATCGCCGGCGACCACCACTGGATCACGGCAGGCAGCGGCGACACCGCCGACAGGCCCAGGGCCGCGCCGATGCCGAGCGCGATGCCGATCACCCCACCGATGGTGGTCAGCAGGACGGCCTCGACGAGGAACTGCAGCAGGATGTCGCGCTGTCGGGCACCGAGGGCCTTGCGCAGGCCGATCTCACGCGTGCGTTCCCGCACCGACACCAGCATGATGTTGGAGACCCCGACACCACCGACGAGCAGCGAGATGCCAGCGATAGCAGCCAGAACCGAGGTCAGCAGACCCAGGATCTTGCCGATCGTCCCGAGGATCTGGGTCTGCGAGACAGCCGAGAACTCGTCACCTGCGTACTTCGCCTGCAGGGCGGCGACGACTTTCGGCTGCAGGATCTCGACATCGCCGGTCGTCGGCGCCTTGACCGCCATCGCGTCGATCCGGTCGACGCCGAAGAGCCGCTGCGCCGCGGTCACCGGCACGTGCACCTCGTCATCTCGGCTGACACCGAACGTCGAGCCCTGCGGCACGAAGACACCGATCACCCTGAACCGCACCCCAGCGATCTGCACGAAACGACCGAGCGGGTCACGGTCGCCGAACAGTGTCTTGGCCACACCGCTGCCCAGCACGGCCACTCGACGCCGGGTCGACACATCGGTCGCCGACAGGTAGTCCCCACGTGCGAGCGGTCGGTTGAAGACGTACGGCACATTCTCGGTCGTGCCGCTGATGGTGACGAACTGCGAGGCAGCACCGACGCGCACCTCCTCTCCGGAGGTGACGGTCGCCGCCACCGCGCGAGGGTCGCCGACGACCCGCGCGAGAAGGTCGACGTCGTCGAGCTGCAGCCGACTGACGGTGGGCGCCGAGCCGAACTCGAACTTGCCCGGCACTACGAGCAGGATGTTGGACCCGAGTCCTTCGA
>CAXSDR010000100.1:0-1472 GCA_964236445.1 uncultured Motilibacteraceae bacterium
GCGGTGCACTGCTCAAGCTGTCGATCTTCGCGCTGGGGATCATGCCCTACATCACGTCGAGCATCATCGTCCAGCTGCTCACCGTGGTGATCCCGCGCTTCGAGACGCTCAAGGCCGAGGGTCAGTCAGGCACCGCCAAGCTGACGCAGTACACCCGCTATCTCACGATCGCGCTCGCCATCCTGCAGTCCACGACGCTCGTCGCGGTGGCCCGCAGCGGCAACCTGTTCAGCGGCTGCACGAAAGACATCGTGCCTGATCAGTCGCTGTGGCGGATTCTGCTCATGGTGCTCACGATGACGGCCGGCACCGGCGTGATCATGTGGTTGGGCGAGCTGATCACCGACCGCGGCATCGGCAACGGCATGAGCCTGCTGATCTTCACCTCGATCTGCGCGGGATTCCCGAGCGGACTGTGGGACATCAAGCAGGAGAAGGGCTGGACGGTCTTCGCCGTCGTCACGGCCGTCGGCTTCGTGGTCATCGCCCTCGTCGTCTTCGTAGAGCAGGCCCAGCGCCGCATCCCGGTGCAGTACGCCAAGCGGGTGGTCGGACGCCGTCAGTACGGTGGCACGTCGACCTACATCCCCATCAAGGTCAACCAGGCCGGTGTCATCCCCGTCATCTTTGCGTCATCCCTGCTCTACCTCCCGTCGCTCGTGTCGGGCCTCGGCGACCAGAACTCGCGCTGGGCCCTCTGGATCCGGGACCACTTCGGACGTGGCGACCACCCGGTCTACGTCCTCACCTACGTGCTGCTGATCGTCTTCTTCACCTACTTCTATGTCTCGATCACCTTCAACCCGAAGGAGATCTCGGACAACATGAAGCGCTATGGCGGCTTCATCCCGGGCATTCGCGCCGGCCGGCCGACCGAGGAATACCTCGACTACGTCCTGTCGCGCATCACGCTGCCGGGATCGCTCTATCTCGCGGCCGTCGCCGTCATCCCGATCATCGCGCTGGGGCTGTTCAACGCCAACCAGAACTTCCCCTTCGGTGGCACCTCCGTGCTGATCATGGTCGGCGTGGGTCTCGACACCGTGAAGCAGATCGAGAGCCAGCTTCAGCAGCGCAACTACGAGGGATTCCTCCGCTAGTGCGCCTCGTACTCATCGGCCCGCCTGGCGCGGGCAAAGGCACGCAGGCTCAGTACATCGCCGGCCACTACGGAGTGCCCGCGATCTCCACCGGCGACATCTTCCGCGCCAACGTCAGTGCAGGCACCCCGCTCGGCGTCCAGGCGCGTACGTTCATGGACGCGGGTGACCTCGTCCCCGACGAGGTCACCATCGCGATGGTGCAGGACCGGCTGGCGGCCCCCGATGCGGTCGGCGGCTTCCTGCTCGACGGCTTTCCGCGCAACGTGGCCCAGGCCGAGGTGTTGATCCAGACGCTCAAGGAGCACGGGGCGACGCTCGACGCCGCGCTCGAGCTCAAGGTCGACGACGACGAGGTCGTACGCCGCCTGT
>CAXSDR010000100.1:1572-13796 GCA_964236445.1 uncultured Motilibacteraceae bacterium
CTCGACGCCGCGCTCGAGCTCAAGGTCGACGACGACGAGGTCGTACGCCGCCTGTCGGGTCGGCGCACCTGCCGCAGTTGTGGCAGGGCGGCCCACGTGGTGTTCGACCCGCCGGCGAGCGAGGGCATCTGCGACACGTGCGGTGGCGAGCTGTTCCAGCGCGACGACGACCGAGCGGACACCATCAGGCGCCGGCTCGAGGTCTATGCCGAGCAGACCGCGCCGCTCGTCGGCTACTACGCCGAACGCTCCCTGCTGCATGCGATCGACGCCACCGGCACGGTTGCCGAGGTGACCGCGCGAGCGGTCGAGGCGCTCGGCGGAGACGACTGACATGTTCCGGACGCGCGAAAAGCTCGAGATCAAGACGCCCGAACAGATCCGACTCATGCGCGCGGCCGGGCTTGTCGTCGCGCAGGCGTTGCACGCCGTGCGCGACGCCGTCGCACCGGGCGTGACAACGGCCCAGCTCGACGCCGTCGCAGAAGAGGTCATCCGGGGGGCGGGCGCCGTCCCGTCGTTCATCGGGGTGCCTGGCGGGCCCGGGGTGCAGGACTTCCCGGCGACCCTGTGCACCTCGATCAATGACCAGGTGGTGCATGGCATCCCTGGTTCGGCTGTCCTGCGCGAGGGTGACGTCGTGTCGATCGACTGCGGTGCCGTGCTCGAGGGCTGGCACGGTGACGCTGCGGTCACCCTCGCCGTGGGTGACGTCGACCCCGCGGTGCTCGCGCTGCTGCGCGTCTGCGACGACTCGCTGTGGCACGGCCTCGCGGCCGTGCGGCCCGGGGGACGGCTCTCCGACGTCTCCGCCGCAGTGGAGACGTGCGTACGTCAGGCCGGTGACTACGGCCTCGTCGAGGACTACGTCGGCCACGGCATCGGCACCGAGATGCACATGGCGCCGTCGGTGCCCAACCTCGGCCGACCGGGTCGTGGGCCGCACCTCGTGCCTGGCCTGGCCATCGCCGTCGAGCCGATGGTCAACCTGGGCACCGCAGACACCGACGTACTGGCCGACGGCTGGACGGTGGTGACCAGCGACGGTCGCCCGTCTGCGCATTTCGAGCACACGGTGGCGGTGACCCCGACCGGTCCCTGGGTGCTCACGGCTGTCGACGGTGGTCGCGCCCGGCTGGCACTGCTCGGGGTGCCGGTGTCGCAGGAGCAGCCCGGCTGACCTCGCCGGTTTGGCCTGGGCCTATGGTGTCGCGTAGACTCCCCTGTCGGCTCCCGTCCGTTCGCTCGTGCCCAGTTTCTCGTGGGCGCGTGAGTCCCTGTGCGGGTCGTCGCAGCAGCACCCCCATCAGTGAACGACACGACGACCAGCGGAGGACAGTGGCCAAGAAAGAGGGTGCCATTGAGATCGAGGGCACCGTTATCGAGTCCCTACCCAACGCGTTCTTCCGGGTAGAGCTCGCCAACGGGCACAAGGTCTTGGCACACATTTCCGGCAAGATGCGCCAGCACTACATCCGGATCCTTCCCGAGGACCGGGTGGTCGTGGAGCTCAGCCCCTACGACCTCAGCCGCGGGCGCATCGTCTACCGCTACAAGTAGTTTGCTGCCAGCTCCAGAGACACTTGCAGTCCACCCACCGGGCGTTCCGCGCACCGGCGAGACGTCCCAGAGGTCACCCCATGAAGGTCAAGCCGAGCGTCAAGCAGATGTGTGACAAGTGCAAGGTGATCCGTCGCCACGGCCGTGTCATGGTCATCTGCTCCGCCACGCCCCGCCACAAGCAGCGTCAGGGCTAATCCAGCCTCGACGCTTTTAGCGCAGCGACCCGACCCCCGCACCGCCCCAGCCGGCCCACCACGCCGGCAGGAGCAGTCCGGGACGCCACCCCCGGCCCGGAGGCCGGGGACCTCGTACCCCTCGAGGACCGGCGCTGCGTACGACCTCCGGCAACGACAGGAGAGCACCACCGCATGGCACGCCTTGTCGGCGTCGACCTCCCGCGCGACAAGCGCGTCGAGATCGCCCTGACCTATATCTACGGCATCGGGCGCACACGCGCCAAAGAGCTGCTTGCTGCGACGGGCATCGGCGATGCCGTGCGCGTCAAGGACCTTGCAGACGACGATCTGGTCGCGCTTCGCGACCACATCGACGCTCACTTCAAGACTGAGGGTGACCTCCGCCGCGAGGTTGCCGCCGACATCCGCCGCAAGGTCGAGATCGGCTCCTACCAAGGAATCCGACACCGCCGCGGCCTGCCGGTCCACGGTCAGCGCACGCACACCAACGCCCGCACCCGCAAGGGCCCGCGTCGCGCGATCGCCGGCAAGAAGAAGGTCGGCAAGAAGTAGTCCCCGGACATCTCATCCGCGTGGACCGATCACCTCGTCTTCAGTAGGAGCACGTCATGCCCCCCAAGTCTCGCCAATCGGCGGCCGGACCGAAAAAGGTCCGTCGCAAGGAGAAGAAGAACGTCGTTCATGGGCACGCCCATATCAAGAGCACGTTCAACAACACGATCGTGTCGATCACCGACCCTCAGGGCAACGTGATCGCGTGGGCCAGCGCCGGCCATGTCGGCTTCAAGGGCTCGCGCAAGTCGACGCCGTTCGCCGCACAGATGGCCGCCGAGTCGGCCGGCCGTCGCGCACAGGAGCACGGCATGAAGAAGGTCGACGTCTTCGTCAAGGGCCCCGGCTCGGGACGAGAGACGGCCATCCGATCGCTCACGGCGACCGGGCTCGAGGTTGCCTCGATCCAAGACGTCACCCCCGTTCCCCACAACGGCTGCCGCCCGCCCAAGCGGCGCCGGGTCTGAGCCGGAAGGACACCGAAGACTCACATGGCTAGGTACACCGGCCCAGATTGCAAGCGCTGCCGTCGCGAGAAGATGAAACTCTTCCTCAAGGGCGCCAAGTGCGAGTCCCCGAAGTGCCCCATCGAGATCCGTCCCTACCCCCCGGGTGAGCACGGTCGCGGTCGGACCAAGGACTCCGAATACCTGCTCCAGATGCGTGAGAAGCAGAAGTGCGCGCGCATCTACGGAGTGCTGGAGAAGCAGTTCCGCGGCTACTACGAAGAGGCCAACCGTCGCCAGGGCAAGACTGGCGAGAACCTGTTGCGCATCCTCGAGAGCCGGCTGGACAACGTCGTCTACCGCGCCGGGTTCGCCAAGAGCCGTGACATGGCCCGCCAGCTGGTGCGCCACGGTCACATCACCGTCAACGGCGGCAAGGTCGACATCCCGAGCTACCGCGTCAGCGACAACGACATCGTCGAGGTCCGCGAGGGCTCGCTCGAGCTGACGCCGTTCGTCGTGGCGCGCGCCGAGACCGGCGAGCGCGGCGTGCCGGCCTGGCTCGAGGTCATCCCGAACCGCATGCGCATCCTCGTCCACTCGCTCCCGGTCCGACAGGTCATCGACACGCCGGTCCAGGAGCAGCTGATCGTCGAGCTCTACTCCAAGTAGGTCCTCCGTAACAACCCCGGCCGACCGGGTCGTGGCAACCGCCACGGCCCGGTCGCCCCGGCCGTACCGCGACGTCATATGAAGGTCGTCGCTGGAAGGACAACCCTGTGCTTATCGCCCAGCGCCCCACCCTCGCCGAAGATGCCGTCTCCGAGTTCCGCTCGAGGTTCATCATCGAGCCGCTGGAGCCCGGCTTCGGCTACACCCTCGGCAACTCCCTCCGCCGCACGCTGCTCTCCTCGATTCCCGGTGCCTCGGTCACGAGCATCCGCATCGAGGGTGTGCTGCATGAGTTCACGACGGTCGCCGGCGTCAAGGAAGACGTCACGGACGTCATCCTGAACGTCAAGAACCTCGTGGTCAGCAGCGAGCACGACGAGCCCGTCGTGATGTACCTGCGCAAGCAGGGTCCCGGTGTCGTCACCGCGGCGGACATCGCGCCGCCTGCTGGTGTCGAGGTGCACAACCCAGACCTGCACATCGCGACGCTCAACGCCAAGGGCAAGCTCGAGATGGAGCTGACCGTCGAACGCGGTCGCGGCTATGTCTCCGCCGTCCAGAACAAGCAGCCCGGCATGGAGATCGGTCGCGTCCCGGTCGACTCGATCTACTCCCCGGTCCTCAAGGTCACCTACAAGGTCGAGGCCACGCGCGTCGAGCAGCGCACCGACTTCGACCGCCTGGTGGTCGACGTCGAGACGAAGGGCTCGATGACGCCCCGCGACGCGATCGCGAGCGCCGGCAAGACCCTGGTCGAGCTGTTCGGTCTGGCCCGTGAGCTCAACGTCGAGGCCGAGGGCATCGACATGGGCCCGAGCCCGCAGGACCAGGCGTTCGCCGAGAACCTCGGCATGCCCATCGAAGAGCTCGACCTGACGGTGCGCTCCTACAACTGTCTCAAGCGCGAGGGCATCCACACCGTGGGTGAGCTCATGGGCCGCAGCGAGGCGGATCTGCTCGACATCCGCAACTTCGGTGCCAAGTCGATCGACGAGGTCAAGGCCAAGCTGTCCACGATGGGCCTCGCGCTCAAGGACAGCCCTCCCGGCTTCGACCCGAGCTCCGCAGTAGAAGCGCTCGGTGGGGACGATGACGTGTCCTACGCCGAGGACGAGCAGTACTAGATCCTCCGAGTCACGGTGTAGGGAAGCTCCTATGCCGTGAGCCGCACCCGCCCCTGACGCCCCGACCAGCCCCCCGTAAGGACACACGCCATGCCGAAGCCCTCGAAGGGTCCCCGCCTCGCCGGTAGTCCCGCGCATGAGCGGCTGCTGCTCGCCAACCTCGCCACGTCGTTGTTCGAGCACGGTCGCATCAAGACCACCCAGGCCAAGGCACGTCGGCTGCGTCCCTATGCCGAGAAGCTGATCACCTCGGCCAGGAAGGGTGACCTGGCGTCACGTCGGGAGGTGATGAAGGTGATCCGCGACAAGAGCATCGTGCACGCGCTCTTCACCGACATCGGGCCCCGTTTCGTGAACCGTCCCGGTGGCTACACCCGCATCGTCAAGGTGGGCAACCGCTCGGGGGACAACGCCCCGATGGCCGTCATCGAGCTGGTCGAGTCGCTCACCGTCGCCCAGACGGCCGTGGGCGAGGCGGAGGGCGCGACGCGGCGTTCCGCGCGCACCGGTGAGGGAACGTCACTGGCGAAGGCCCCTGCAGTCGAGCAGGAAGCCGCACCGGAAGGCACCACGATGACTCAGCAGAGTGACGCGACCGAAGTGACCAGCACCGACGCTTTCGAGAACTCCGCATCCGACGTCTCGTCAGCCGAGGCGGGCGACCAGGCCGCGGAGGAAGGCGCTTCCGCGCAGACCGAGGGTGCCACCGAGGAGTCGCAGGCCGAGGGCGACGCTGAGCCCGACAAGGCCTAGCACCTCCGGCCGACCGGACGTCGAGCCCGCCGCTTCCCCCGACAGGGTGGGAGGCGGCGGGCTCGTCCGTCTGCGCCTGGACTTCGGCTATGACGGCACGGCCTACGCGGGCTGGGCGCGCCAGCCCGGCCAGGTGACGGTGGAGCAGGAGCTCTTGACCTCGCTCACCCAGGTGCTGCGGGCCCCGGTGCGGATGGTCGTGGCGGGCCGCACCGACGCCGGCGTGCACGCCCGCGCGCAGGTTGCGCACGTCGACGTGGACGGGGCGGCGTACGTCGCGGTGGCGGCCGAGCTGCTGCGGCGACTACTGGGCTCCCTGCCCGCTGACATCCGGATGCACCGGGTCGCGCCCGCTCCCGAAGGGTTCGACGCCCGGTTCTCGGCACTCTGGCGGCGCTACGCCTATCGCCTGCGCGACGACGCATCGACCCAGGACCCCCTCGAGCGGGGGTGGGTCGTCGTGCACCCGCGTCCCCTCGACGTCGACGCCTTGAACGCGGCCTCAGGCCAGCTGTTGGGCGAGCACGACTTCGCTGCCTTCTGCCGCAGGCGAGAGGGCGCCACGACGGTGCGCACGCTGCTCGGCCTGAGCTGGCGGCGCGAGGACGCCGGCCGGATCGTCGCGACGGTCCGCGCCGACGCCTTCTGCCACAGCATGGTGCGGGCGCTGGTCGGCGCCCTGCTCCCGGCCGGGGACGGCCGGCGGCCCACGAGCTGGCCGGCAGAGGTGCTGGCCGGGCGCGTACGCCACTCGGCGGTCACCGTGGCGCCGGCGCGCGGTCTCGTCCTGGAGGAAGTCCGCTACCCGCCCGACGCCGAGCTGGCGTCGCGCGCGAGGACCACCCGTACGACGCGGATCCTGGCTGCGACCCGTCCCTAGCCGCTTGTCCAACCTCGGGCTGGTGCCGACCGCCGGGGCATCCCCCGCATCGAGCAGGTGGCTGTGCGCGCGAACTCCGTACGCATGTGCATGACCCGGCTGCCAGCTCGGGAGCCACCTGCATGCTGTCGTGGCAGGCGTCGAGGGGCAGGCGTCACGGCCCGCTGCCGGGGGGGCCCGACCGTCCCGGCTTGGTTCCATCGCCGAGGAACGGTAGGCTGGGCTGTCGCGCCCGTACGTCACAGCAAATGCAGCAGCACGTCAGCTGTCGAGACGTAGGACCGCGACTCCCGCAATCCGAGGACGAAGGCAGCAGAAGCGTGCGCACGTATACCCCGAAGCCCGGCGAGGTCACCCGTCAGTGGCACATCATCGACGCTACCGACATCGTCCTGGGCCGCCTTGCCAGCCAGACGGCCATCCTGCTGCGCGGCAAGCACAAGCCCGTGTTCGCACCCCACACCGACACCGGTGACTTCGTCGTCATCATCAACGCGGGCAAGATCCACCTGACCGGCAGCAAGCGCGAGCAGAAGATGGCCTACCGCCACTCCGGCTACCCTGGCGGCCTCAGCGCGGTCCCCTACAGCGTGCTGCTGGACAAGGACCCCCGCAAGGCGGTGGAGAAGGCCGTCAAGGGCATGCTTCCCCACAACACCCTGGGACGCGAGATGCTGAAGAAGCTCAAGGTCTATGCAGGCCCCGAGCACCCGCATCTCTCGCAGCAGCCCGTGCCCTACACGCTGAACCAGGTCGCGCAGTAGCGCATCGCTGGCGTTGCCCGCGCGAGCCAGCGCACTGAGCAGGATCTTCGAGCAAATCCCTTAAGACGTGAGGAAGAGGCATCCCGTGGCGGAAACCGCCGTCGAGTCCAGCGAGACCGACCTGCCCGACGACGACATCGTCGGCGACTACACGACCGAGTCGGAGCCCGTCGCTGTCGAGCGTCGCGCCGCGGCGACCGTCCCCGGCGCGGCGACCGGCCGCCGCAAGGAGGCCGTCGCGCGCGTGCGCATCGTGCCCGGCTCCGGAAAGTGGACCATCAACGGGCGTGTCCTCGAGGACTACTTCCCGAACAAGGTCCACCAGCAGCTCGTCAACGAGCCGTTCAAGATCCTCGAGCTCGACGGCAGCTATGACGTCATCGCCCGCCTGCACGGTGGCGGCGTGTCCGGCCAGGCCGGCGCGCTGCGTCTCGGCATCGCCCGCTCGCTCAACGGCATCGACGCCGACCTCAACCGCCCGGCGCTGAAGAAGGCCGGCTTCCTGACGCGCGACCCGCGCGCCACGGAGCGCAAGAAGGCCGGGCTCAAGAAGGCTCGCAAGGCGCCGCAGTACAGCAAGCGCTGACGCGCGTGGGCGCCGCAGCCCTGTCCGCCGCCACGACCGTCAGGCGCGAGCGCCTGTTCGGCACGGACGGTGTCCGGGGCGTGGCCAACATCGATCTCACGGCCGAGCTCGCGCTCGACCTGGCGGTGGCGGCCGCACACGTCCTCGGCGAGGTGGGGGCATTCGCACGCCAGCGTCCTCTTGCGGTCGTCGGTCGCGACCCCCGTGCCTCGGGGGAGTTCCTGGCCTCGGCGGTGAACGCAGGGCTCGCAAGTGCCGGGGTGGACGTCCTCGACGTGGGCGTCCTCCCGACTCCTGCCATCGCCTACCTCGTTGCCGTGCTCGAGGCCGATCTCGGCGTCATGATCTCGGCGTCGCACAACCCGATGCCCGACAACGGCATCAAGTTCTTCGCCCGTGGCGGCCTCAAGCTGACCGACGAGCTCGAGGACGCGGTCGAGGCCCGTCGCGGCGAGCAGTGGGCCAGACCGACGGGTGCTGCGGTGGGGCGCATCTCGGCCTACGACGAGGGTTTCGAGCGCTATGTCGCCCACGTTGTGGCGAGCGCACCTGCCCGGCTCGACGGCCTGCGCGTCGTCGTGGACTGTGCGCAGGGTGCTTCCTCTCGCACCGCCCCCGAGATCCTGCGCCGCCTGGGCGCTGATGTCGTCGCGATCCACGCGTCGCCCGACGGGCTCGACATCAACGATGCGTGCGGGTCGAACCACCTCGAGTCGCTGCGTGCGGCCGTGCTGGAGCACCGGGCCGATGCCGGCATCGCCCACGACGGCGATGCCGACCGCTGCAGCGCGGTGGGCGCCGACGGCGAAGACGTCGACGGCGACCAGGTGCTCGCGATCCTCGCGATCGCGATGCACGAGGCAGGCACGCTGGTCCGGGACACGGTCGTCGCGACGGTCATGGCGAACCTCGGTTTCCGCATCGCGATGGCCGAACAGTCGATCTCAGTGGTCGAGACGGCGGTCGGTGACCGCTATGTGCTCGAGGCGATGCGTCAGCACGGCTTCACCCTCGGTGGTGAGCAGTCGGGGCACGTCGTTCTCAGTGAGCACGCCACGACCGGGGACGGCTCGTTGACGGCCGTGCACCTGCTGGCCCGCATGGCCGCCACCGGCCGCACCCTTCGCGACCTCGGCAGTGTCATGACCCGGCTGCCCCAGATCCTCATCAACGTCGCGGGCGTCGACAAGGCCCGGGCGTCCAGTGACGACAACGTGCTCGCCGCGGTCGCCCTTGCCCAGGCCCAGCTCGGGGCCGAGGGAAGGGTGCTGCTGCGTCCCAGCGGCACCGAGCCGCTGGTGCGGGTCATGGTCGAGGCACGCGAGCAGAGCGCGGCGCAGGCCGTGGCCCACGAGCTCGCCGAGGTCGTCTCGCGCGAGCTCGCGCTGCCCTGACCTGGTCGTTCGACCGCGTTCCCTCAGTCGAGCTGTCCGCCGGCCGATGAGACGGACATGCGACGAGCCTGGCCCCTCTGGCTTGGCGCCGGTGTGCTAGCCACTGGCGTCCACGCCGCGCTGCCCGCTACGGTCGCGAACGATCGCTACGACGAGGCCATCGCCCTTGTCGCGGCGCTGGTGGTGCTCACACGACTGTGCGTCGGGACGAACCGCCCGATTCCGCCTTGGCGCTGGATCGGCGCCGCGGTCGCCCTGCACGCCGCGGGCGCACTGACGGAGACCGACCTCGGGCGGGTGAGCCACAGCACGCCCTACCCGAGCGTCGCCGACGGGCTCTACCTCTCGGGCTACGTGGCGGCGTTCGTGGGCTGCGTCCTGCTGCTGCGCGTGACACGCGTGGGCAAGGAGGGGTCGGCGGCGGTCGAGGCGTTGCTCGTGGGGCTGGCCGTCACCGTGGCCAGCTGGCGGCTCGTCATCGTCCCCTCCCTGGGCGCCGGCGGCTCGCACCTGTCGTGGCTCGTCGGCGTGTCCTACCCGGCGGCCGACGTCCTCATCGCCTGCCTGCTGACGCGCCTGGCGCTCGAGGGGGAACGCCGCGACATCAGCCTGCAGCTGCTCGGCGCCTCGCTGCTGTGCCTGTTCTTGTCCGACATCGGCTTCGCCGCCACCTCGGCGCAGGGCACCTACGAGAACGGTCAGTGGACCGACTCGGTCGCCTTGCTCTTCTGCATCCTGGCGGTGGCTGCGGTCCTGCACCCGGCGTCGGCGGAGCGACCCCGGGCTGCGGTCGTCAAGCCCGTGAGCCAGGGCCGGCTGCTGCTGGCGGGCGTCTGCGGCCTGAGCGGTCCCGTCCTGCTGCTGCTCCTCGGTGCGCACGAGCGTCAGATCCTGCGGGTCGCGGCGTTCGGGACGGTGCTGTTGCTCGCGCTGGTGCTCTGGCGCAGCAACCGGTTGCTGCTGCGCATGCACCGCACCGCCGAGACCCTGCGTCACAGCGCGCAGCACGACCCGCTGACCGCGCTGCCCAACCGCCAGCACTTCCATGACCTCGTCGGTGAGGCCCTGGCGCGGCGCGACCGGGCGAGCGAACGCGACGCAGGGCCGGCGACCGAGGCGCCCCTCATGGCGATGTACGCGACGACGCGCGCGTGCGAGGTCGCGGTGCTGCGGTTCGACCTCGATGCCTTCAAGACCGTCAACGACACCGCCGGCCACCTCGCGGGCGACGCGCTGCTGCTCGACTGCTCCCAGCGGCTGACCCGCATGGCTGGGCCCCTGGTGGTCGGGCGCCTCGGCGGTGACGAGTTCGGCGTACTCGTCACAGGACAGGACGTGGCGGCGCGCGTGGAGGAGCTCGGCGAGCAGGTCCTGGCCTCGCTTCGGGAGCCGTTCGACGTCGGTGGGCGATCGGTTCCGATGCGCGCGAGCATGGGCAGCGCGTGGGGGGAGCGCGGGGTCGCGGCCGCTGACGAGCTGCTGGGCTGGTCCGACATCGCGATGGCCACCGCCAAGTCCGTCGGCGGGGGCTGCCTGGTTGCCTTCGAGCCGAGCCTGACGGCAGCGGTGATGGCGCTGCCTGCCATGGTGGCGCAGCTCGAGCGGGCGCTGCGCCTGCGCGAGCTCGAGATGGTCTATCAACCACTCGTGTCGTTGCCCTCCGAACGGATCACGGGGTTCGAGGCGCTGGTGCGATGGCGGCTCGACGGACGGCTGCTGGCACCGGCGGAGTTCCTCCCGGCGGCGCACGCGTCAGGCCTGATCGTCGACATCGACCGAGCCGTGTTGCGCATGGCGACGAGCCAGCTCGCGAGCTGGCGCAGCGGTGACCGCGATGCGCGCGGGCTGGCGATGTCGGTCAACATGTCGGTGCGCACCCTGGAGTGGTCCGGAATCGTGACCGAGGTGCTCGATGTGCTGGCCGAGTTCGACATCCCCGCGGGGCTGCTCACGATCGAGGTGACAGAGGAAGCGGCTGCCGGCGCGACGAGTCTGCGCGATCGGCTGGAATACCTGCGTCGCTGCGGCGTACGCGTGGCGCTCGACGACTTCGGTACGGGCTACTCCTCGCTGGCCTACCTCGAGGGTTTTCCCGCGGACGTGCTGAAGGTAGCCAAGCCGCTGGTCGACCCGCTCGTCTCGCCGCAGGCGCCGAGCCGGGTGCTCGCGGGACTCGTGCAGCTCGCGCGCTCGTGCGACTTCGAGGTCCTGGCCGAGGGGGTAGAGACCCGTGAGCAGTGTGATCGGCTCGTCGCCCTGGGCGTGGAGCGCGGTCAGGGCTACCTGTTCGCCCGCCCATGTGCGCCGCGCGACGCGTACGACGCGTGGAAGGCGGGATACGGCCGTGAACCGGGTGACGCCGGCACCGGCGGGCCCGAACGCCTGACAGTCGCAGCGGCCCCTCGGGTCGCCTCACGACGGGAGGCGTCCTGAGTCGGCGACCGGCCGGTGGGACGCATCTTCGCCCGTAGGGTAGGGCCATGTGCGGCATCGTGGGTTACGTCGGTCATCGGCCGGCGCTCGAGGTGGTCGTGGCGGGACTGCGCCGGCTGGAATACCGCGGCTACGACTCTGCCGGGGTCGCTGTCGTCGCTGACGGCAAGCTGGCCACCCGCAAGCGAGCGGGCAAGCTGGTGAACCTGGAACGGGCACTCGAGGAGATGCCGCTCCCGAGCAGCACGACGGGCATCGGGCACACGCGCTGGGCCACGCACGGCGCGCCGAACGACCGCAACGCCCACCCGCACCTGGACGACACCGGCAGCGTGGCCGTCATTCACAACGGCATCATCGAGAATTTCGCCGCCCTGCGCTCGGAGCTCGAGAGCAGGGGCCACGAGCTGGTCTCCGAGACCGACACCGAGGTCGTCGCCCACCTGCTCGCCGACGAGTTCGACGCGGCCGGCGAGGATCTCCCGGAGGCGCTGCGCCGGGTGTGCCGTCGCCTGGAAGGCGCCTTCACCCTCGTCGTGACGCACGCCAGCGTTCCCGACGTCGTCGCCGCAGCCCGCCGCAACAGCCCGCTCGTCGTCGGCAGGGGAGAGGGCGAGAACTTCCTCGCCTCGGACGTGTCGGCGTTCATCGCCTACACGCGCCATGCGGTCGAGGTCGCCGAGGGCCAGGTCGTCGAGCTGCGCGCCGACTCCATCGTGCTCACCGACTTCGACGGCCAGCCTGCGCAGGCCAAGGACTACTACGTCGACTGGGACGCGGCAGCAGCAGAGAAGGGCGGCTACGCCTACTTCATGCTCAAGGAGATCGCCGAGCAGCCCAAGGCCGTCGCCGACACGCTG
>CAXSDR010000101.1:0-13709 GCA_964236445.1 uncultured Motilibacteraceae bacterium
GGGTGACGACCTGGTCGGCCGCGCGGTGCGGTCGGCAAGCGCGGACCCGGCTCGGGTCCATTCTGAGCAAGGAGCAGCTCATGACCGCAGTGCTCGAGAATCCTCTGCTCGAGAATCCTCTGCTCGAGAACGCTCTGCTCGACGCCCCCGGGCCTTGTCCCGCTGTCGTCGGAGCAGGCCGGCGGGTGCCGCTGGCCGGCGGCGGGAGCGCGCCCTATGTCGACCTCGACGTCGCGGCCTCGTCGCCCTGTCTGCGGACCGTCGCCGACGCGGTGGCAGCCGCCCTGCCGTGGTATGCCTCCGTGCACCGCGGCGCCGGCTATGCCAGCCAGGTGTCGACGGAGCTGCTGGAGCAGGCGCGCCGCACCGTGGGCGGTTTCCTCGGCGCCCGCGCGGACGACGTGGTGGTGTTCACGCGCAATACGACGGACGCGCTGTCGCTGCTGGCGTCGTGCGTTCCCGACGACGTCACGGTCGTGTCCTTCGCGAGCGAGCACCACGCGAACCTCCTGCCGTGGCGCAAGCGCCGGTCGCGGCTTCTCCCCGTTCCGGCGACGCCGACCGCGGCGGTCGACGCGCTCGAGGCGGCGCTGTCGGCCATCCCCGGGCCCTGCCTGGTCTCGGTGACCGGAGCGAGCAACGTGACCGGCGAGGTGTGGCCCATCGAGCGGGTCGTCGCGGTCGCACGGCGCCACGGCGCTCGGGTGGCCGTCGATGCCGCTCAGCTCGCACCGCACCGGGCGGTCGATCTCGCCGCGCTCGGCGTGGACTATGTCGCCGTGTCCGGGCACAAGCTCTACGCGCCTTACGGCGTCGGGGTGCTCGTCGGGCGCGCCGACTGGCTCGACGCTGCCGAGCCCTACCTCCCCGGCGGGGGAGCAGCGTCCTACGTCTCTGCCGAGGGTCAGCTGTGGCAGGCCGGAGCGGCGCGCCACGAAGGCGGCACCCCCAACGTGCTCGGTGCGGTGGCGCTCGCCGCGGCATGCGCGACGTTGCAGCAGGCCGGCCGGGACGCGCTCGAGGCTCGGGAGCGGGCTCTGCGGGAGCGGCTCGAGGCCGGCCTCGACACGGTGCCGGGTCTGCGCCGGCTCTCGCTGTGGGGGCCGACGGCCGACCGGATCGGCGTGGCGACGTTCGTGGTCGACGGCTGGGACCCCGCGCTGTTGGCGACAGCGCTTTCGGCCGAGCACGGCGTCGGCGTGCGGCACGGCCGGTTCTGCGCGCACCCGCTCGTGGATGCGTTGCTGGAGGACGTCGAGAGCGTGAGTGGCTCGTGCGGCGAGGCGGTCAGCGGCACCGCCCTACGCGCCAGCATCGGCGTCGCAACGACAGGGTCTGACGTCGACGCACTCGTCTCGGCCCTGCGGAGCCTGGTGAGCGACGGCCCCGCTGCGACCTACGTCCGGAACGCTTCCGGGTGCTCGGTCGTCGATGACAGGCGTACGCCGCCGGCAGATGTTGCAGCCGCAATTCTGGCAATTGGGTGAATATGCCCTGCTCAGAGGCGCGCGATGCACCTCTGCGCGGAATCGAGACCAGTTCGTTGCCGTCAGGGGGCAGCGCAAAGGGGCCTTGTGGGTGCACCATGGGGGAATCGCCAGTAACCACGCCACTCGTCGGCGCTTCCTGCCCACCAGTCCGTTCAACGTGCCCGAGGTGGAGGCACCGCCGGTCGAGCCGTTCACGGTCGGCGAGAAGGTCAGCCACGACAAGTACGGCGTCGGCACCGTCGTCGCGGTCGAGGGCGAGACCAGCATCCTGCTCGACTGCGGCAACGGTCCTTTCCGTGTCGCGTCGAACGGCACGAGCCTCAACCGGCTCTCCTGACGCTGCTCGCCCTGCCGATGTGAGGACGGCTGTCTTGTGGGTCGACCGGGTCTCCCGCAGCATGGGCTCATGACCGAGCCCGTGGACCGTGCGCTTCCGGTCGATTCCGCAGTGTTCAAGGCGGCATTCCGCCACCATCCGGCCGGTGTCGTCGTCGTGACCCTTGACGGGGCCTCTCGTCCGGTGGGTTTCACCGCCACCTCGCTCGCATCGGTGTCGCTCTCGCCGCCGCTGCTGTCGTTCGCGATCGCCCACTCGTCGTCGTCGTGGCCCGCGTTGCGCGACGCCAGTTCGTTCGTCATCAACCTGCTCAGCGCGGATCAGCACGAGGTCGCCTCGCGGTTCGCGGTCAGCGGCATCGACCGCTTCGCGCCGCCCACGCTGTGGCACCCGCTCCCCACCGGCGAGCCGGCGCTCGACGGCACCCCGGCCTGGTTGCGCGCCGTGGTGGAGCACCGGGTCGAGGTCGGCGACCACGACATCGTCGTCGGGCTCGTGACCGATGCCTACGTGCGCGACGAGACCGTTCCGCTCGTCTATCACGACCGGCGCTATCACGGGCTGGGGTCGCACTCGGCGGTGAGCTGACCGGCCGGATCACCGCGCCCCCGCGGTGGCCAGCTGGATGGGGCGCACGTGCGTGCCCGTCACGAAGAAGCCCCGGCCCGGCTGCGGGCCGTCCACGGCGCCGACGCGCACTCCCAGCAGCCCGTCTTCGTGGGAGCCGGTCGGGCAGAGCAGGACGCCGCTGCGGGCCCGCCGTGCCGCAGCCCCGACGCCGCGGTAGCCGGCCGCGAGATCAGCGGTGGCGCCCGCCAGGACGACACCGACGCGCGAGGCATGGGGGCCGTCTTCCCGCACCAGGTCGAGCAGCAACGGCTCGACGGCTGTGTCAAGAGTCTGTTCGACGTCGTCGACGAGCACGACACAGGTCGCACACGTGGCCAGGGCGCCGCTGAGCGCCTCGGCGTCGGCGAAGCCGACCGCGGTGACGCCGGCTGACTTCGACAGCAGTCGCAGCGGAGAACGCCGCGAAGAGATCGCGACGACCGGTGTCCCACGTCGGCCGAGCTGCTCGGCGAGCATCATCAGCACCGTCGACCGCCCGCTCCCCGCTGGCCCGCAGATGAGCAGTGCCGGGCCTTCGTGCGCCAGGTCGACGGTGAGCACCGAGGCGTCGTCACCGCCTCTGCCCAGGGCGAGCAGTCGTGGTCGATGCAGGTCGGGCAACCAGACGTCGGCGGCTGTGACCCTCTCGGGCAGGGACTTCACACGCAGCGGCGAGCCGTAGCGCAGGTCAACCGCTGCCGCTGAGCTCGCGTGGAGCTCCATCGCCTGGGCTTGTGCGAGCCCGCTGGGATCTTCGTGCAGCATCGCGATCTGCACGGCGCGACCGGTGTCTGCCATGAGCGCACGTCCCGGCGGCTGTGACGTGGGGATGGACCGCAGCGGGATGCCTGCCAGGGTCGCGTCGGCGGGATCGGCGAAACGCAGCACGACGCGTTCGGCCATCAACGGTCCGAGGCGCCCCGACAGCGACGTCCGGTCACCTGAGACGCAGGTCGTCAGCCCGACCGACGGACCTTCTCGCAGCAGCCGCAGCATCGTGTCGACGGCGGCGCCGTTCTCTATGCAGTCATAGGTGGCCAGGAGGCTCTCCCAGCCGTCCAGCAACAGGAGCAGCCAGGGAAGCGGCTCATCAGGAAAGCGAGACCGCTGTTCCAGGACGCTGGTGACACCTTCGCGCGCGAAGCGGCTACGCCGGGCAGCGACCTCGTCGGTCAGCCGTTGGATCAGCCGATGCCCTCGCCACGGCTCGTCACGGGAGACCACCTCGCCACACCTGGGCAGATCGGTCAACGAGCCCAGAACGCTGCCAGGGTCGAAGGCATAGAGGTGGACGTCCGCGACTGCTGCAGCGGAGGCTGCGACCGCGCGCAGCAGGCTCGACCTCCCTGTGCGAGGGCCGCCGACGACCAGGAGGTTGCGTCCTGCGCTCAGGTCAAGGGCGACGGTTTCCTGCGTCTGATCAGCGGGGGAGTCGAGCAGACCGTAGGCAAGTGCGTGCGCCGGAGCCGCGGCCAGGGAAGACAAGCTCAGCCGCTCGGGCAACGGCGCCAGCCACGGGCGTCTGGGCTCGGCGATCCGGAGGGCGTGCGCGGCGGCACGTGTGCTGGCGACGAGCAGCGCGAGGTCGCTCGTTCCCCCGGGCTGGTGCGGCGAGTCGGGCGTCGCGGCGACGAGGCAGGAGTCGAGGGACTCGACTGTCGTGCACTCCTGCGCCGCAGCCCGGCCCGTCACCCTCGCCGTCTGGAAGGCGATCACCGATCCGCTGCCGGCTCGCGCCACCGCCCGCCCTGGACTGTGCCGCGAGATGAACGCGGCATCGGGCGCATCGACCACGTCAGAGGACTCCGTCGCATCGGCCATGCGCAGGGCGACGCGGAGATTGACGTTCGCGCGGACGTTGGCGCTCACCACACCTGCGGGCCGCTGCGTCGCGAGCACCAGATGGATGCCCAGGCTCCGCCCTCGCTGCGCGATGCCCACGAGCCCGTCGACGAACCCAGGCAGCTCCTCCACCAACGTGGCGAACTCGTCGATGATCAGCACGAGGCGCGGCATCGACTCGGCCGCGCTCCCGTGCGACGGTGCCTGGTCGGCATAGCTGTCCATGTCGTGCGCGCCGGCCTGCCGCATCAGCAGCTCCCGTCGGCGTAGTTCGGCCGACAGTGACGTCAGTGCTCGTTCAGTGAGCGCCGAGTCCAGATCAGTCACCATGCCCACGACGTGCGGCAGGAGCGAGCACTCCGCGAAAGCTGCACCCCCCTTGTAGTCCACGAGCACGAAGTTGAGCTCGTCGGGGCGGTTCGCGACGGCCAGTGAGGCGATGAGGGTCTGGAGCAGCTCGGACTTGCCGGCGCCGGTGGTTCCCGCGATCAGCATGTGCGGCCCGTCGGTGCGCAGGTCTGCAGTGAACGGCCCGTCTGCCGCGACCCCGAGAATCGCGACGGTGGTGGCGCCGCGGGTACGCCATCGTTCTGCCAGCAGGTCGGCCCGGGTCGCGTCATGGTCGAGCAGATCCAGCAGGCGCGCGCTGGCAGGCAACGACAGGTCGGGCTGAGGGGTGGCGTCGCGCAGCGGTGCCAGTGAACGCGCGAGCGTCTCGCGCCATGACGCGCTCACCAGCTCGGCCGTGGCCGTCACACGGGCCTCACCGCGGCGCTGGACCGTCACATCGACGGTGCTGGAGTGGACCACTGTCGCTGTGCACTCGCGGGGCAGCGCCTGCGCGACGGCTTCGAGGCACAAGGCGTAGATGCCCACGGTCGGTCCCTCCATGAGCAGCCGGCTGACGGCCGGGATGCTTCGCAGTCGCTGTGCGCCGTGAAGGACGAGCAGGGTGAACGGCCCGGGCCAGTCGGCGTGCGACCGCGCGTGCCGCAGCAGACGCTCGTCGAGCGTCGCCACCAGCGAGGCGGCCTCGGCGGTGCAGCCGGCGACACCACCCACGACCTCGTGACGGTGAGGTGCCCAGCGCAGCCAGCTCCACCGGTCGGCGCCCGTGCTGGCAGCCACCAGCACGACCAGCTCGAAGTGCAGCGGACTGTGCAGGGCCAGCAGCTGCCCGACGATCCAGCCGGCGCTCGCCAGCAGCGTCTCCGGCCCGCCGGACATGCCCGTGACTCCGCTGCGGGCGAGGTCGAGGACGACCGGGGCCTCGTCGTGGAACTCCCGCACCTCGGCCGCCGGCGCGTCGTCGAGGCTGCTCACGACCTCGATGTCGGACGGGACGCGGCCCGATGCCACCCGCGCATGCAGGAAGTCGTCGTCGCTGGGGTTCCGCCGCCACACCGACGTGTCGGGCAGCGTGACCATGTCGAGGATGGTCGCTGCGTCGGGCGTGTCGTCTCTGCGGCGCACCAGATCTGCCGCGAGGGCCGCGGCCAGCTCGGCATGCAGGAAGCGCGTACGGCGGTCGTACGCCGCGCGGTCGCGGGCCACCCGACGGGCGCGCGTGCTCCGCTCGCCGAAGAACGCGCCGACGGACATGACCGGTGACAGCGCAACCAGGAGAACGTAACCGGGTCGACCGCCGCCGAAGGCGAAGAGGGCCGCGCCGGCGAGCAGTGGGACGGCGACCGTGATCAGCGGCAGTCGGGGCTTGTCCCCGACGCTGGGCGGCGGAGGCAGCCGAATGCTCCGTCCCGCCGGGCGGAGCCGAGCCCGCGGTGGCCTGTTGAGCGCCAAGCCACCTCGACCGTCAGCGGTGACGGCTGCGGGGGTTCCGGTGGCCACCGCGAGCTGGAGACCTGAGCGCCCCAGCTCCAGCCGACTGCCGATGCGAAGCGGCGTCGGCTCCTCGCCCACCAGTGCACCGTCGACGCGAGCGGCGCTGGTGGAGCTGAGATTGCGCACGTGCACACCGTTGCCGGCGACGGAGATCTCGAGATGCAGGCGTGACACCTCGCTGTCGGAGAGGACGAGGGCGCAACCGCTGCCCCGTCCCAGCACGTGAGAGCCCGGCGTCAACGACAGGATCGTTCCGGCGTCCGCTCCCGTCACCACGCGCAGCTGCAGCACGGGCTGTGCAGCACTCACGGCGAGCGTTGAGGGCAACAGCGTGCAGCCGTCGAGCAGCGGTGCGACACCGAGCGGGTGATCTGCGGCCAACGGCATGGATGTCGCGCTCCGGGTCGACTCGACGCTCAGCGTTGCATCGACAGGAAGACCCGGAAAGAGCTGTGACCGGATCGCGCTGATCGGCGTGCCGACGGGCGCGCGCACGACGACGTCGCGCACCGTCGGCCCACGAGAGACACCGGAGTCGTCGACGACACAGAAGCGCAGGTTCACAGCGAGCAGGGTGCCTGAACTTCGGCTGTGTCGCTCGGGTCGTCCACAGGGGTCCAACCGTTGCTCGGTTCGCGGAAAATGCCGCGATTTGCGTGACCCGAAAAACACACCGAGTCAGGCGATAGGGCAATCCGTGGGTACTTGTCCACAGGCACTTTCCTTCGGTCGCATCGAGGTGTTCACGGCGACTACGGTGACCACCTGCTCAAGCGTTCACCCGCGTCGCACCGACGTCGGGACCTCGGTCGGGAGAGTGCGATGCGCGGCGGAGATGTCGTCGAGAGCGAGGTGCGCGAGCTCATTCGACGCCGGGGCATCGACCCGACGCGCGAGGCCGCAGCCGTCCGGCGGCTCATCGACGATGTCCTCGCCGACTACGACGAGCGCAGTCTCGGTGGTCGCATGCCGGCGCTCGTGGATCCGAACGGCGTCTCGCAGGAAATCTTCGACGCGGTCGCGGGGTTCGGGCCTTTGCAGAGATACCTCGACGACCCCACCGTGGAAGAGGTGTGGATCAATGAGCCCGGCAAGGTCTTCGTGGCGCGGCGAGGGCTGTCCGAGTTGACGAACACGGTGCTGACCGCCGACGACGTGCGCGCTCTGGTGGAGCGCATGCTCAAGAGCTCGGGACGCCGTGTGGATCTCAGCTCACCCTTCGTGGACGCAACGCTGCCTGACGGCTCGCGGCTGCACGTCGTCATCCCCGATATCACGAGGCAGCACCTGTCGGTGAACGTCCGCAAGTTCGTGGTCAAAGCCGACCATCTCGATGACCTCATCGCCCTCGGCACACTGACGCCGCAAGCCGCGGCGTTCCTCGAGGCAGCGGTGGTCTCCGGCCTCAACATCCTCGTCGCCGGCGGCACCCAGGCGGGGAAGACCACCCTGCTCAACTGTCTCGTTGCCGCAGTGCCACCACGGGAACGTGTGATCACCTGCGAGGAGGTGTTCGAGCTCAAGATCCCCCTCCCCGACGTGGTCGCGATGCAGTGTCGCCAACCCAGCCTCGAGGGCACCGGTGAGATCAAGCTGCGGCGCCTGGTCAAGGAGGCACTCCGGATGCGCCCATCGCGCATCATCGTCGGCGAGGTGCGGCAGGAGGAGTGCCTCGATCTGCTGATTGCGCTCAACTCAGGGCTGCCGGGCATGTGCACGTTGCACGCCAACAGTGCGCGCGAAGCCGTGACGAAAATGTGCACCTTGCCATTGCTGGCAGGTGACAACGTGGGGCACGCGTTCGTCGTCCCGACCGTCGCGTCGTGCATCGACCTCGTCGTCCATGTCACGAACGACCGTGAAGGTCGGCGTCGCGTACGAGAGATCCTCGCAGTTCCAGGGCGTGTCGAAGGTGACGTCATCGAGACCGCCGACATCTTCGCCACGCGCGCCGACCGGCTAGTCCGCGGCGACGGATGGCCCCCGCACCGCGACAGGTTCCAGCGGGCCGGCTGCGACCTGGGGCAGCTGCTTGCGCGAACGAGCGAATCGTCGGGCGCCTGATGGGGGCGCTGCTCGGTCTGCTCGGGGGCCTCGGGCTCTTTCTCGTCATGGGCTCCGTGTCGGCCGGGACGCGTTCCTTCCGCCGCCGCACGGCGACATCGCCCGCACAGCGCGTCGCCGACATGCTCGCGCAGGCCGGGGTCGAGTCGGTGACGCCTTTGCGTCTGGTCGCTTCGTGCCTCGCGACCGGTGCGGTCGTCGGTGTCGTCATGCTGGCCGTCAGCCAGTCGATCGTGATAGCGGGGGCGTTCGCCGGCCTGGCTTCGGTGCTGCCGGTCACGTTCGTCAACCGTCGCCGACATCGTCGGCGTAGCGAGCTCAGGCACCTCTGGCCGGAGGTCGTCGACAACTTGTCGTCTGCGGTGCGTGCCGGCCTGTCCTTGCCCGAAGGGCTGGCTCAGATCGGCGTACGAGGTCCTGAGCAGCTCCGTCGGCATTTTCAGCGCTTCGGTGAGGACTACCGCGCGACAGGCCGTTTTGATGAATGCCTCAACCGCCTCAAGGACTCGATGTCCGATCCCGTCGGTGACCGCATCGTCGAATCGCTGCGACTTGCCCGAGAGGTCGGCGGATCCGATCTCGGGCGGCTCCTCAGGACGCTGTCATCGTTCTTGCGTGAGGACGCGCGAGTGCGAGCCGAGATCGAGACTCGCCAAGGCTGGACCGTCAACGGCGCACGCGTCGCCGTCGCGTCGCCGTGGCTCGTTCTGGCCCTGCTCTCGCTCAACCCCAGCGCCGTACGCGCCTACAACACGAGTCAGGGCGCCCTCGTCCTCGCCGTCGGGGCGTTCCTCTGTTTAGCCGCCTACCGCCTGATGTTGCGGATCGGGCGTCTGCCTGAAGAAGAACGCGTGCTGCGGTGAGCCTGACCTTGCTCGGTGCCGGTCTCGGGCTGCTCGCAGCGCTGGGGCTCCTCACCGCCATCCGGCGGCTGCCGGTCCTTCGCCGGCCAACGCTGGACGACAGGCTTGCGCCGTATCTTCGCGACGCATCGTCCGGTTCACGCCTGCTCGAGGAGCGATCCGCTCACCTTCCGTTCCCGAACCTCGAGCGGTTGCTCGCACCCACGATCAGCGATGCGGCCAGACTCATCGAACGCACGCTCGGCGGGTCGTCATCGGTGCGACGCCAGCTGGTGCAGGCCGGGTCGGGGCGTTCGGTCGAGGAGTTCCGCGCCGAGCAGGTGGTGTGGGGTGGTGCGGGTTTTGCACTGGTGCTCGGGACTCTTATCGCGGTCGTGGCCGGCGGCCGAGACATCAACCCGCTGGCGGCGATGGTCGCCTGCGGCGCGGGTGGGGCCGTGGGCATCCTGCTGCGCGACTACTGGCTGGGAAGGGAAGTTGCCCGCCGCGAGCAACGGATGATGCAGGAGTTCCCGACCATCGCCGAGCTGCTCGCGCTCGCCGTCACGGCCGGCGAGGGTGCCGTGGGTGCGCTCGAGCGAGTGACGCGCACCAGCACGGGAGAGCTTGCCAGGGAGCTTGCCCGCGCACTGGCTGATGCTCGGTCCGGATCCTCGCTGGTGCAGGCGCTCCAGGGCATCGCCGACCGCACGAGCCTCGCCGCGCTGGTGCGTTTCGTCGACGGTGTGGCCGTCGCCGTCGAGCGGGGCACGCCACTGGCCGACGTTCTCCGGGCGCAGGCGGTCGACGTGCGAGAAGCCGGCAAGCGGGCGCTGCTGGAGTCCGGTGGCCGCAAGGAGATCGCCATGATGGTTCCGGTGGTCTTCCTCATTCTTCCGGTGACGATCGCGTTCGCGCTCTATCCGGGGCTCATCACGTTGAACGTGTCCGGCTGACGTCTCTAAGGGGAAATCCATGCAATCCGTTCTCATTCTGCTGTGGCTCATGTGTGCCCGGTCTGCCGTCGCCCTCAGGAGGCGGCTCGTTGCTGACGAAGGACCGCGAGATCGCGGTGACGTGCCCGGCTGGGTGCTGATCACCGTCATGTCCGCGGGCCTGGTCGCCGGCTTGTGGGCCTTGGCTGGCGACAAGCTGCAGACCATGCTGACGACGGCACTCGACAGCGTCACCGGAACCTGAGGTGAGGCTGTGCCGTGCGCGGCTATGTCGTGGCACGGATGAGGGCAGTGCTGTCGTCGAGTTCGTCCTCGTCGCCATCGTGCTGCTGCCCTTGTTCATGGCGTTGATGCAGCTGGGCTTCGTGCTCTATGTGCACAACACGCTGGTCGCGTCGACCGCCGAGGGGGCCCGCTATGCCGCGAACGCCGACCGCGATCCCGCCGCCGGCGCAGCCGTGACCCGCAACATCGTCAAGGAATCACTGAACGACAAGTTTGCCGACAACGTGTCTGCCGGCCGCGAGGTCGTCGACGGTGTGCAGACCGTCTATGTCGAGGCCGACGCTGGCATGCCGCTGATCGGCTGGTTCGTTGCCATGCCGGCGGAGTTCCATATTCGCGGGCATGCCGTGGTCGAGCTGCCGTGACCACACGTCGGCCCGGTGCTCGCCAACGGGGGGACGCGGGGAACGCGATGGTGGAGTTCTGCGTTCTCGCGGTCTTCCTGATGCTGCCACTGGCCTACGTGATCGTCGCCGTGTTCCGCGTGCAGGACGGGGCCTACGCCGCTGCGGCCGCGTCGCGCGAGGCCGGTCGGGTCTTCGTCATGGCGCCTGATGACGCCACCGCTCGCACGCGAGCTTTCACGGCTGCTCAGATCTCCCTGCGCGATCACCGGCTCACGCTGTCGAGTGACCAGGTCACGATCACCTGCCCGCACCCGCAGTGCCTCACGCCCGGTGCCCCCGTCGAGGTCACGGTCGAGCTCGACATCGCGATGCCCTTCGTCCCCTCGATCCTCGGCGGAGCAAGGACCGTGCGCGTGCACGGTCGGCAGCTCGTCGTCGTCGACCGCTACCGATGATCGGCCGCACGCGACGCCGTGGAGACGTCGGGCAGGTCACTGTCCTGATCATCGGCTTCGTGGGCGTCGTCGTGATGCTCATCTCCGTCGTGACCTGCGCCTCGAGCATCTATCTGGCGCGCCGCTCGCTGGCCGGCGCTGCGGACGGCGCCGCTCTGGCTGCTGCGAGCGCCCTTGACGAAGCGGCGGTCTACAGCCACGACACCGACCTGCTGCCGCTCGACGAAGCTCGGGCGAAGGCCGCAGTTGCCGACTATGCCCGTGCAGCCGCCCTGAGCAGACGCTTCGACGACTTCGCCATCGATGACGTACGTGTGCGCGACGGTGTCGTGACCGTGACGCTGCGTTCGACGGCCCATCTGCCCTATGTGTCGCTGGGAGGGAGATACAGGGCCGGTGTGGCGCTGCGCGCCCAAGCAGTCGCGCAGGCGCCGCTGCGCTGAGCAGCAACCACAGATCGAAGCGACCGCTGAGCACACACGTCTAAGCCGGACGACAGTCGAGACCAGCTCCACTCCCCGTCGCCTGCCGGGTCCTCGTCGGTCCCCAGCACCGCTGCCTCGACGAGCACGTAGCCGGTCACTCTCCTGTTGCCGCTGGGGTGAACTCTTTCGCCGAAGAGTCGGTCGACAGGCCCTGCATCGGTCAAACTTGGGCGCCGGGATCAGCCGCCGCCGCGCAGCAGGACCAACACCGCCCGCGCGTACGCCTCGGGCGGGGTCCCACCGGCCACCGGAGCGTGCCCCCGCAGCTCGACCGCCCACCCGCCCGGTCCGGGCGTCAGCCCGAGGAACGCCGCGCCCAGCTGCTCACGGAGCTGGCCCTCGCTCGGCAGCCACAGCGCCCCGCCCTGGTCCACGCTGTCCAGCGCCCACTCGACGGTGCCGTTGAAGCCGATGACGGGGCCGTCCGGGGTGTCATGCAGGTCGGCGACCATGTCGGAGAGGACGAAGACCTGGTCGTCCATCTCGCGGTCGGGGATCACGAACATGTCGCCGTTCCCGGGGGTCCAGACCAGACCGGCATCGCGCAGCTCCCGGGCGAGGTCGAGCGCAATCATGGAACCAGCCTGCCTCGCGCGTTCGGGAGCTGCGACACGGCATGGTCGCGCGACCCGTAGATTGGCTTCTCGTGGCTGGACCTGAGTTCTCCGACGAGCGTAAAGCCCTCGACAACACCCTGCAGTCGATCGAGGCCGTGATGGACCTCCCGGCGATGCGCCGCGAGGCCGAGGATCTCGAGGAGCAGTCGGGCGCCCCCGACCTCTGGAACGACCCCGTCGCCGCGCAGAAGGTCACCAGCAAGCTGGCGCACCTGCAGGGCGCGATCAGGCGAATCGACGGGCTCCGCAGCCGCGTCGACGACCTCGCCATCATGTGGGAGCTCGGCGAGGCCGAGGACGATGAGGACACCCTCGCCGACGCCCGTGACGAGCTCGCCAAGCTGGCCAAGGACATCGAGGCCGTGGAGGTGCAGACGCTGCTCAACGGTGAATACGACTCCCGCGAGGCCCTCGTCACGGTGCGGGCCGAGGCGGGCGGGGTGGACGCCGCCGACTTCACCGAGATGCTCATGCGGATGTATCTGCGGTGGGCCGAGCGCCACAACTACAAGACCGAGGTCTTCGACACCTCCTACGCCGAGGAGGCGGGCATCAAGTCGGCTACCTTCAAGGTCGCCGCGCCCTACGCCTACGGCACGCTCTCGGTCGAGCAGGGCACGCACCGCCTCGTGCGCATCAGCCCCTTCGACAACCAGGGCCGCCGCCAGACCTCGTTCGCCGGGGTCGAGGTGCTGCCGGTCGTGGAGTCCGACGACTCCATCGACATCCCCGACGACGAGATCCGCACCGACGTCTTCCGCTCCTCCGGGCCGGGTGGGCAGGGCGTCAACACCACCGACTCCGCCGTACGCCTCACGCACCTCCCGAGCGGCATCGTCGTCTCCTGCCAGAACGAGCGCTCGCAGATCCAGAACCGCGCGTCAGCGCTCGCCGTGCTCCAGTCGAAGCTGCTCGAGCGGCGGCGGCAGGAGGACCGGGCCCGCATGGACGCACTCAAGGGAGACAACTCGGGGTCGTGGGGCAACCAGATGCGCTCCTACGTCCTGCACCCCTATCAGATGGTGAAGGACCTGCGCACGGAGCACGAGGAGGGCAACCCCTCAGCCGTGCTCGACGGCGACATCGACCAGTTCATCGAGGCCGCGATCCGCTGGCGCAAGCAGTCCCAGTCCGACGCATAGCCCGGTGGTGATGGCGTCGATCGGGTCGATGCTGTCGACGGGGTGTCGCCGCAGCAGCGTGCTGCTGACCTGCTGGGCCTAGAGCACGGCAAGGGTCCCCGTCGGGACTGGGCTATGTGGCAGCAGGACGGCACGCGAGCGCGCAAGCGATTCCCTTCGGATTCTCCCACCTCCGAGCATGGCTACGGCTCGACAGCGGCGAATCCACGTCGGTCGATCCCTTGCTGCTGCAGGACAAGCGTGCCGAGCTCACACCTGCGCGAACATCCGAACACTGTGGGGAACTGGCGCGCGACCCAGGAAAAGTGACAACTGGCATTGCTCGTCTACGGCCGTTTGGTGGCTCTTCTTACTTGAGGTGGGGGTGGCTGAGTCCGCCGCCGATCAGGAGCATGC
>CAXSDR010000102.1:0-13412 GCA_964236445.1 uncultured Motilibacteraceae bacterium
GTGGACGAACAGCGACAGCAACGGGATGAGCGTCACCTGCAGCGGCACGATCTGCAGCGCGAAGACAGCGACGAAGACGGCGTCACGGCCCGGCCACCTCATCCACGCGAAGGCGTAGGCCGCGAGCGACGCCAGCAGGATCGGCAGCAGCACCGCGGGGATCGTGATGACAAGAGAGTTCACGAAATACTGGCTGAGGTTGGTCTCGCCTCCGGTCAGCACCTCCTTGTAGTTGTCGAGCGTCAGGCTCGGGTTGGTGACGACGTTCCACCAGCCCGAGGTGCGGATGTCCTTCTGGTCGCGGAACGACGTGACCAGCAGCCCGAACGTCGGCAGCGTCCACAGGACGGCGATGACGAGAGCGAGCAGCGACGCGTAGGGCGAGGTCAGCTTCTTCTTCGCGGCACGTGCCGTCGTGACCACGGATGGCCCTGGGGTGTCGAGCGTGACCGCGGCGTCGACGATCGACGGGGTGCTCGTGCTCATCGCGCGTGTGCCTTCTTCAGCTGCCGCACGTTGTAGACGACGATCGGGACGACCAGGACGAACAGCACGACGGCGAGCGCGGCACCGAGACCGCGCTCGTTGTAGCGAAAGCTCTGGTTCACGAACTCGTTGGCGATGACGCTCGTGTTGAACGAGCCGTTGGTCATGACACGCACGATGTCGAAGACCTTCAGCGTCGCGATGCCGATCGTGGTCAGCACCACGATCACGGCCGGGCGGATGCTCGGCAGCGTGATCTGGCGGAACATCTGCAGAGCGTTCACACCGTCGAGTCGCGCCGCTTCGATGACGTCTGCCGGGATGGCCTTGATCGCAGCAGACAGCACCACCATGGCGAAGCCGGCCTGGATCCACACCATGACGACGATGAGGAAGAGGGTGTTCCAGGGCGACTTGAGGATGAAGTTGTAGGAGTCGAAACCCAGCTTCGTCAGGATCTCGTTGCCCAGGCCGATCTGCGACCGACCCGACGACTTGTAGTCATAGACGAACTTCCAGATGATCGACGCCCCCACGAACGAGATCGCCATCGGCAGGAAGATCAGCGACTTGGCGAACGCCTCACCCTTGGCCTTGTCGATGACCACGGCATAGAGCAGGCCGATCGCTGTCGCGAACAGCGGGACCAGGAACACCCAGAGCGCGGTGTTGCGCAGGACGACGAGCAGCTCGCTGTCGGTGAAGATCCTGCTGTAGTTGGCGGCACCGACCCAGCCGCTGTCGTCGGAGTTGCGGAACGACGTGAGGATGGTGCGTACGGCGGGGTAGAGCAGTCCCACGCTCAGGAAGATCAGCGCCGGCGCGACGAACGAGAACGACTGCACGCCTTCGGCGTGGCGACCCTGCACCTTGCCCGCGACCAGCAGGATGCCGATGAAGACAAGCGCGAACAGGCCGATCGCCATGAACATCTCGACGAACTTGCCACCAGTGGACACGGCAGGACCTCCCGGAAAGGCATCCGAGCGACGGCGCGTGGTGCGCCCCCGGCCGCATGCGCGTCATGGCTGTGCGATGACCGAGATGCCTCAGGACTTCGGCCAGCTCTTCTCGATGTAGTTCAGGGTGTCGGCGTCGGACTTGCCTGTGATCCAGTCGGTCATGCCCTTCCAGAACGAGCCGGCACCAACAGCTCCGGGCATCGCGTCGGAACCGTCGAAGCGGAAGATGGCCGCGGGGTCCTGCAGCGTCTTGGCGGCGAGCTGGTCGATCGGGCTCGTCAGGTTCTTGACGTCGAGCCCCTTGTTGGCGCTCACCCAGCCACCGCCGGGGGTGGCCTTGGCCTTCTCGTTGGCCCACTCCGGCGAGGAGAGGAACGTCTGGAAGGCCTGCACCTCCGGAGCCGTACGGAACGCGGCGACGAACTCGCCACCGCCCTCGACCGGCTTGCCCTTGGCGGGGTCGATCGTCGGCAGGTAGAACGCGAACACGTCACCGTCCGGCGCGACCTTCGTGCCCTTGGGCCAGTTGGCTGCATAGAACGACGCCTGACGGTGCATGTAGCACGAACCGTCGAGGATCGTCAGGCCGCCGTCCTGGAACGTGGTCGTGGCAATGCTGCTCACGTCGCCGTAGCCGCCGTTGACGTACTTCGGGTTCTTCAGGATGGCGCCGACCTTGGCGAGCGCGGTCGCGACCTGCGGGTCGTTGAAGGGGATCTTGTGGCTGACCCACTGGTCATAGACGTCGGGACCGGCCGTGCGCAGCATCAGGTCCTCGAGCCAGTCGGTAGCCGGCCAGCCCGTCGCCGCGTCGGAGGCGATGCCCGCACACCACGGCTTGGCGTCGGGCTTGTCGTTGGCGATCTTGTCGGTGAGCGTCATCAGCTCGTCCCAGGTCTGTGGGACCTGGTAGCCACCGTCGGCGAACGACTTCGGGGAGTACCACACGAGGGACTTGACGTTGGCTCCGAGCGGCGTCGCGTAGAGCTTGCCGTTCACGGTGCCGTAGCCGCGCCAGTCCTTGCCGAAATACTTGTCGACGTTCGCCGATGCCGGGGCCGAGACCTCGACCACCTTGCCGGTCTTCACGACCGTCTGCAGCAGACCGGGCTGTGGGATGTAGGCGATGTCGGGTGCGTTGCCGCCGGCGACACGCACCGGCAGCTGGGCCTCGAACTCCTTGGATCCTTCGTATTTGATCTTGGCGCCGGTGCATTTCTCGAAGGTCGCGTAGGACAGCTTGTGGGAGGCGTCCTCGGGCGAGACGATCGAGGTGTAGACGCTCACGGACTTGCCTTTGAGGTCGCCATAGCTGGAGAAGGCCGCACAGTCGGCGCCGCCGGCAGCCGAGGAGGCCGAACCGCCTGCCGTCGCGCCGCTTCCGCTGCTGGCACCGCATGCGGCGAGGGAGAGGCTTGCGGCCACGACACCGACCAGCACGAGGGCACCGCGGGTTCCGTTGATGCGCAGAGCCATGCCGCGCTCCTTTCGCGGTCCCCGATCAGGCGCGGCGCGCCCAGCTCTCGGAGATCCCGGTCAGAGTCAAAACGTTTACAACGCGCTACGCAACCATGGCATAACGGAGTGTTGTTAACAATCCCGCAACATTACGATCCGTAGCCATACAACTACGGATGTTAAAGACCGAGGAAACAGTGTTCAGGCGGCCGGGATGAACTGGGCCCCCAGACCTGCCACGCTGCCCATCGCGTTGGTCGCAATGACCTGACACACGAGGTAGCGCCCGGCCGCAGCAGCAGCCACCTCCGGCGTCACGACGAGCGAGGCCGGCGCGGCGAGCGGCAGCGGCGTCGCCCCCGCGATGTCGCTCGGTGAGGCCGAGGCGAACCACGCATAGGTCACGGTGACCTGGGGTGCGGTGAACACGGGCACGGCGCAGGTTGCCGTGGCGCCGACGGCGGCGGCGCGTCCCGGCTCCAGGCCGGTGAGGGCCACCAGCCGAGGTGACACGAATGGCTCCGGAGCCGGCGGCACGAGCACCGGCGCCAGGCTGTAGGCCGAGCCACGCCGCGACGTGGCCTTGACCTCGCAGTAGACCTTTGCGCCGGCATCCGCAGCTGTCACGACATAGATCTGCCCAGTGGCGACGGTGACGTCAGGGGCCGTCGAACGGAACCAGGCCCACGCGAACGCACGCGCGTTGTCCGTCCACATTCCCTGACCGCAGGTGAGGGTGGCACCGAGCGCCGGCGTGCCGTCGACGGTCGGTGCGCTGCGCACGACGGGCAGCGACCGGTTGTCGCTCTTGGCGAGCTTCGGCAGCAGCCGGGCCGAAGCGGCGAGCCAGGAGGCGAAGTTGCCGACGGCCGTGAATACCGTCGGGGCCGCCGAGACGCAACCGGACTTGCCGTAGGAAACGACCCCCACCAGGAACACGCTGCTGCCCCGACGGGCGACGAGCGGTCCGCCGCTGTCACCGTTGCATGCTCCGACGTAGACGTGCGTCCTCGCGTTGTAGAAGCCGGCGGCGATCGTGAGCCGGGTGTTGAACGAGCTGCCGTAGATCGCCCTGGCCTGCGCGATCTGCGGGCGCACGGTCGCCGCGTTGAGCCGGCCGCTCACCCGCCGTCGTTGGTCGAGACCCCAGCCATAGAGCGTGAGCGCCGGCGGATGCGCGCTGCGGACCTGCGCTTCGAGAGCTGCCGACGCGGGTCGCGCGTAGCGCGCGAGTCGCAGCGGGACCACGGGGCGCATGACGGCGATGTCGTAGGCGAACGTGGCGGGGTCGTAGGCGACGTTGTCCCGGATCGCCTCGATCGGGACGAGCTCACCACCCGAGAGGGAGTCGCCCCCGACACGGACGTAGAAGAAGCCCTTGCCCTTGACGCAGTGCGACGCGGTCACGATCTCGACGGAGTTGATGGCGGAGGCGGTGCAGATGCTGCTGGGCTCGTCGTCGGCGTGCACGGCGTATTCGAGGCTGAGCACCCACGGCACGGTGCTGGCTGGCCGAGCCACGGCCACACCGTTGGTGACCGCGTGTGCCGGGACGCTCGTGAGCATGGCTCCGCCGAGCCCCAGTGCAGCTGCGCCCACACCTGCAGCGACCCGCCTCGACGACCGACGCATTCAGCAACCCTCCGATGAACGCACGAAACCGCGGCACGACGACGTCTCGGCGCCGCCGCGATGGTATGCCGCCGCCGGGCTCAACCGGCAGCCGGGATCGCGACTGCGGCAGTGGCCCCCCGCCGGCCCGCGTGCGAGCTCGCGGCCACCACGCACCGCAGGGTCGCGCCCGCATCCTCGGCGCGGATGACGTAGTGCTGACCCCCGCCGCGCGGCACCGTACCGGAGTACCACCGCCAGGAGTAGCTCACGGTATTGGCGGTCCACGTGCCCTGCGTGCACGTCAGCCGGGCCCCCGGAATCCTCGACCCGAGGACCCGCGGCGGAGTCACCACCTCGGGCAAGGCCAGATTCTCGCGCAGGGCCAACGCCGGAAGCTGTCGCCCGTCGCGGATGATCGCCGCGGCATAGGCACTCACGTCGGTGAAGACGGTGGGCCCGTCCGTCGCGCAGTTCTCGCCGCCGAACGCGGTGACACCGACAAGAGAGACGACCGCGCCGCTGCGCACGATGAGCGAGCCCCCGCTGTCACCGTTGCACGCGCCGGACCACGACCGCTGGCGCAGGTTCCACCTACCGGCAGCGAGCATCGTGGCGGGGGTGAAGATCGAGCCGTAGTCGCGGCGTGCCTCTCGCGCCTGCGGAGTGACCGTCACCGACTGCAGGTGACCCGAGACGTGGCCTCGCTGGTCATCTCCCCAACCGAAGAGCCCGAGTGCCGGTGAACGCGTCGACCGGACAGCCCGGTCGAGAGCAGCCGAGCCGAGATGGGCGTAGGCACGCAGGCCGAGGCCGTGCAGCGGGCGGAGCACGGCGACGTCGGCGGCGAACCGGGCGTCGCGGTAGGAGGAGTTGCGCAGCGCCGCCTCGATCGCGACCCGCCGGCCGTTGCCGAGGGTCGTCGCCCCTACCTCGACGGAGGTGAAGCCGCCGGTCTGCAGGCAGTGCGCGGCAGTGACGACCTCACGCGGCCCGACCGCCGTCGCGCTGCAGACGAATGTGGGCACGACAGCAGCGGTCGGCGTCCACCAGACACTGACCGCCCACGGCGCACTGCGCTGCGGGGCCGCAACCGTTGTGCCGTAGGTGATGGCGGATGCCGACGGAGCCGCGACCAGAGCGCCCGCCACCAAGCAGAGGAAGACAAGGATGGCGGCTGCGACGCGTGCTTTCACGGGGTCATCGTGCCTCACCGGTGGACGAACCCCGTCAGAGCGCGGCAGCATCGAGCACCAGCTTGCCGTGCACATGGCCGGCCTCACTGATCTCGAACGCACGGGCGACCTCGGACATCGCAAGGACCCGGTCGATGACGACCCGCAACGAGCCCGCCTCGACCAGACGGATCAGCGCGGCAAGATCGTCGGCATCGGGACGGACGAAGACATAGATCCCGCCGTGCTCCGTGACCTTGGGGCTCACGACGCTGGCCACGCGGGCCGGATCCTTCGTGAGCTCGCCCGACGCACGGTTGGAGTCGCCTCCCACGAAGTCCAGGGAGGCATCGATGCCACCGGGTGCCAGTGCGCGTACGTCGCTCACCAGGTCGTCGCCGTAGGGAACCGGCTCTCCGCCGAGCTCACGGACGAGGTCTGCGGTGCCGGGCGAGCAGGTGGCCAGGACCCGAACACCCTGGTGGGCGGCCAGCTGCACGGCGAACGTCCCCACCCCACCGGCGCCCGCGTGCACGAGCAGCGTCTCGCCGCCGGTGACCTTCACTGCCGCCAGCGCCTGGTAGGCCGTCAGCCCCGCCAGCGGCAGCCCGGCCGCGTGCACCAGGTCGAGGTCTCTCGGGGCATGGGCGAGCGTGCGCAGCGGCGCCGAGACGAGCTCGGCGTAGGTCCCGTTCTGGACATGGTCTTCGCGCACGTAGCCCACTACGCGATCGCCGACCGTGAACTCGCGCACCGCCGGCCCGACCGCCTCGACGGTGCCCGAGAGATCCCAGCCCGGGACGAGCGGCAGGTGGTGCGGGAAGACGCGCTGCAGGTAGCCGCGCACGATCTTCCAGTCGACCGGGTTGACGCTGGAGCCGGCGGTCCGCACGAGGACGCTGTCTGGCCCCACGAGCGGGTCGGCGACCTGCGTGACGCGCAGCACCTCGTTGCCACCGAACCGGTCGATGACGACAGCGCGCACCTCAGCCGCCGTTGCGGTGGCGGGCGGCCGACATGGCGCGGTCGGCCTCGCGCTTGGCCTGGCGCTCCATGAGCGTCTGTCGCTTGTCGTAGTTCTTCTTGCCGCGACCGACGGCGACCTCGACCTTGGCGCGGCCGTCCTTGAAGTAGATCGAC
Source organism: uncultured Motilibacteraceae bacterium (assembly GCA_964236445.1). GTDB lineage: Bacteria > Actinomycetota > Actinomycetes > Motilibacterales > Motilibacteraceae > CAXSDR01. The sequence continues at coordinate 6,833 of CAXSDR010000102.1, forward strand.
AGCGGCACGAGCGTGAAGCCCGACTCGCGGGTCACCTGCGCGAGCTTGGCGATCTCGGACTTGTGCAGCAGCAGCTTGCGGGTGCGACGAGGGGTGTGGTTGTTCCAGGTTCCCTCGGTGTATTCGGGGATGTGCACGTTGTGCAGGAACGCCTCCCCGCTCGTGATCTGGGCGAACCCGTCGATCAGCGAGGCTCGACCGGCCCGGAGCGCCTTGACCTCGGTGCCGGTGAGCACCATGCCGCACTCGTAGACGTCGTCGATCAGATAGTCATGACGCGCCTTGCGGTTCTGCGCGACGAGCTTGCGCCCCTGTTCCTTGGCCACCGGCCCAGTCTAGGGACGTTCGCCGTCCACGGCCGCCTGGTTAACCGTCAGATCCAGCCGTTCTGGGGGTCGACGCGCGATCCGTTGACATAGACCATGAAGTGGACGTGGCAGCCGGTGGCGTAGCCGGTCTGGCCGGTGTAGCCGATGACGTCGCCCTGGTGGACGAACTGGCCGACATGCACCACGCCGAGGTAGGGCTGGTGGCTGTAGGACGTCGCGACGGGCATGCCGTGGATCGTCCCGTGGTCGATGCCGGTCTGGAAGCCGTAGCCGTTGAGCCATTCGGCCCACGCCACAGTGCCGTCGGCCGCGGCGTGGATGGGCGTGCCGCAGGCGGCGCCGAAGTCGGTGCCGTCGTGCAGCTTGAGGATGCCCAGCACCGGGTGCATGCGCATGCCGTAGGGCGAGGTGATCGGGCCGTCGACGGGGCGCTGGAGCCCGCTGCTGTGACCAGCGTCCGACGCCGCCCCGGAGCTGTCGCTCGCGCTTTGGCCCTCGGCGGCCGCCTTGCGTGCCCGGGCCGCTGCTGCCACAGTCGCGCGCCTCGCCCGGATCCGGCGCAGGGCAGCGGCCTTGCGGAGGAGGTTCCCGAGGTCGTCCGACGCCGCCTGCATCGAGTTCAGACGGGCGCTCTCCTGGACCTTCTGCTGCGAGATCTGGTTCTGCGCGACTGCCGCGACGCTCTGGGCGTGGGCCGCGTCCTGGCGGGCCGCGCTCGCTGTCGCCTCGGCCGCCGTACGCGCGGCGACGACCGCCACGGCCTGCTTCTCGAGGCGGGAGACCCGGGACTCGGCGTCAGCCAGGCGTGCGCCCTCGTTCGTGACGTCGGCGCGGTCCGTCGTGAGCCGGTCGAGCAGAGCGCTCTGTCCGCGCGCGGCGCTCTGCAGCATCACGACGCGGGTGACGAAGTCGGTCGGGGACTCCGACTGCATCACCACGCTGAGGTCGCCGAGCTGGCCGGAGGTGTAGGCGCTGCGCGCGATGCTGCCCGCAGCGCTGCGACCGGAGTCGATCTGGCTGCGGACAGACGCGAGGTGTTTGCGCGACGTCGCCACGTCGCGTCGCGCGATGTCGAGACGGGCCTGTAGGTCGTTCTGACGCGCGCGCGCCGCGTTGAGCGCGGTGTTGGCGCGCCCTTCGCTCGCCTGCGCGGCCGAGAGCAGTCGTTGCGCGTTCTGCAACGCCACGGTCGCCTGTCTCAGCTCCGTCGACGTGTCGTCCAGCGAGCTCTGCAGCTCTGCCACCTGCGCGTCGACGCGCTTCTTCTTCTGCTCGTTGCTGTCGGCCGCTGCCGGTGTGAAGAAGCCGAACAACAACGCGAGCAGCGTGACGGCGACGGTGCCGACCGAACCGGCGCGGAAGTGGCGAGATGCTCGCACGCGGGTGGTGCTCCTGATGAGGTCGAGAGGGCAGCAGACGACGTCAGCAGGTCTAACACCGCGGACCTCCCGATCGTGGGAGGTCGGGCTCAGACGCGCAGATATTTGCGCAGCGTGACGAACGACGCCGCTGACGACAGCGCGATCCCGAATGCGTAGACCCACGGGATGACCGCCCAGACATCGCTCCAGTCGATGAACGCCACCAGCTTGAACTGGCGTGCGGCCTGGTCGACGATGACGAACTTCTGGAAGGCGATGATGCCGATCGTGGTCAACGTCGCGCCGACGAGCCCGGCCAGCGCACCCTCGAGCAGGAACGGGAGCTGGATGTAGAAGTTGGAGGCACCGACGAGGCGCATGATGCCCGTCTCACGACGACGGCTGAACGCCGCGACCCGGATCGTGTTGGCGATGAGCAACGTCGCGGCGACGATCGCGAGGCCGGCGACGCAGAATGCCGCGACCTGCAACCGGCTCAGGACGAGGAAGAACTTCTCGAGCGGCGCCTTGTTGTCGATGACCTCGGCGACGCCCGGCTGGTTGCCGAAGCGGCTGCTCACGAGGTCGAACTTCTTGGGATCGACGAGCTTCACGCGGAAGGAGTCCGGGAGGTATTTCTTGTCGACGTCAGCACTGATGGGCGAGCCCTTGAACATCTGCTTGAACCGGACGAACGCCTCGTCCTTGGACTCGTAGTAGACCTCGGACACCTGGTGACTCGCGCGCATGTCGTTCAGCGCGGTCTGCACCGCGTCCTTCTGCGGAAAGGTGACGGGCCCGCCGCTGCAGCTGGCGTACTTCTGCTCGTCGCCGGGCGCGCAGAGGAAGATGGACACCTCGACCTTGTCATACCAGTAGCCCTTCATCGTCGACACCTGACGGCTGAACAGCAGTCCCGCGGCGAAGAACGACAGGGCGATGAAGGTCGTGATGACGACCGCGATGGTCATGGTGAAGTTGCGCCGCAGGCCGATACCGACGTCTGCTGCGATGGTGCGTGCGCGCATGGGAACTCCTAACCGCCGTAGCCGTAGACGCCGCGCGACTGGTCGCGGACGACGCGTCCGCCGTCCAGCTCGACGACACGCTTGCGCATCATGTCCACGACGTCGTCGTCGTGCGTCGCCATCACGATCGTCGTCCCGGTGCGGTTGATCCGGTCGAGCAGCTTCATGATGCCGACGCTCGTCGTCGGGTCGAGGTTGCCCGTCGGCTCGTCGGCCAGCAGGATCATCGGCCGGTTCACGAAGGCCCTCGCGATCGCCACGCGCTGCTGCTCGCCGCCCGACAGCTCGTCCGGGAGCCGGCCGCCCTTGCCCGAGAGACCGACCAGCTCGAGCACCTCGGGCACGACCTTGGCCACGGTCTGACGTGGCTTGCCGATGACCTCGAGAGCGAACGCGACGTTCTGGTGAACCGTCTTGCCGGGCAGCAGACGGAAGTCCTGGAAGACCGTGCCGATCTGACGGCGCAGCTGGGGCACCTTCCAGCTCGACAGCTTGTTGAGGTCACGACCGGCCACGTGCACCTCGCCCGAGGTCGCCTGCTCTTCCTTCAGCACCAGTCGCAGGAAGGTCGACTTTCCGGAGCCGGACTGACCGACGAGAAAGACGAACTCGCCCCGTTCGACCTCCACCGACACCTCGCGCAGGGCGGGCCGGGTCGTCTTCGGATAGAGCTTGGACACGGACTCGAAACGGATCACTGACCGACCAGGGATTGACGGGCTCGACGCAGGCTCGACCTGCTTATCCGGGCAGTCTAGGCGCGGGCCGACTCCACGGGGTGGATTGACGCGGGCTGTGCTGGCGGTCGGCAGGCACCGGCGATGAGAAGCGCGAGGGCCAGCAGACCCGCGGCCACGGTGAGGGCGTGCAGCACCCCGACCCTGTCGCCGAGGAAGCCGATGAGGGGTGGCCCGGCCAGGAACGCGCAGTAGCCGATCGAGGCGACGACGCTGACCCGCCCCGCCGCGCGGTCGGGCTCGTCGGCCGCCGCGCTCATGCCGAGCGGGAAGCCGAGCGCCGCGCCGAGCCCGAAGAGCACCGAGCCGGCCAGCGCCACCGGGAGCGCCACCCCCCACACGATGAGCACGAGACCGCCGAAGGCGATGCCGGCCGAGGCACGGAGCACCGGCACCCGACCGAAGTGCTCGATGAGGTTCGTGCCGAACCAGCGCGCCACGGTCATCGAGGCGACGAACAGCGCGAACGTCAGCGATCCGACCGCTGCGGAGCCGCCATAACCGTCGATCATCGCGATGCTCAGCCAGTCGGTGCCGGTGCCCTCGGCGAAGGCCATGCACAGCACGAACACGCCGATGAGCAGCGTACGAGGCTCCCGCCACGCGGCGAGGGGGCTGCGGCGGGGGGCGTCGACGTGCTCCACGACGGCGTCGACGGCGAAGAAGCCGCGGGCCGCGAGGGGCACGGCGAGGCCGACGACAGCGGCCACGACGAGCAGGTGGACGGTCGCCGAGAGGTGCAGCGTGATCATCTCGGTGCCCACGAGCGCGCCGAGCACGGTGCCGATGCTGTAGCCGGCGTGGAACCTGGGCATCACCGAGCGTTGGAGGCGTTGCTCGACCGCCGCCCCGTGCACGTTCATGCTCACGTCCCAGGTGCCGACGCCGAAGCCGAGCAGGAACAGGCCCACGACCACCGGCGCGATGCCGAAGCGGTAGCCGACCGCCGCCGTGGCCAGGCCCGACACGGCGATGAGGGAGCTGATCGTCACGGCGCGCGCGGCCCCGAACCGGGTCACGACGGCTCCGGCCGAGGGCAGGGCGAGGATCGAGCCGACCGCGACCGAGAGCAGGATCAGACCGAGCACCGACGGGGTGACGTCGAGCTCGTCGCGGACCTGCGGGATGCGCGAGGCCCAGCTGGCGAACCCGAACCCACAGGCGATGAACACGATGTAGACCGCGCGCTGAGCCTTCAGCGCCTCGGCGTACGCCTGGCGCTCACTCATCGGTGCTCTCCTCGAATCTCATGGTCTCGATGGTCTCCCACGGGCCAGCTCGCACGACGCCAGGGTGAACGCCACTCGCCCGCAAAGTGCCGTGCGCGCAGGTCGTCGAAGGCCCGCTGCGACGCGGCACGTCTGCCCTGCGTCATGCTGGCACCCAGCCCGTCGACGGAGGACGTCCCATGGCCGACAGCACCCTGGCACCGTTCGACGAGGACCCCGGCCGCGTCCTCGCCGTGGTCGCCCACCCCGACGACCTGGAGTACGGCGCCGCTGCCGCAGTGGCCCTCTGGACCGCCGCCGGGCACGAGGTCGTCTACCTACTGGCGACGCGTGGCGAGGCAGGCATCGACGCACTGGCCCCGGCGGAGTCGGCCGTCGTACGCACCGCGGAGCAGATCGCGAGCGCCGGTGTCGTGGGGGTGCGAACGGTCGAGTTCCTCGACCATGACGACGGAGTCGTGGTGTACGGCGTGGCGCTGCGCCGTGATATCGCGGGCGCGATCCGCCGGCATCGGCCCGACACGCTGCTGCTGTTCAACCACCGCGAGACCTGGGGCGCCGGCTCGCTCAACTCCCCCGACCACCAGAACGTCGGGTTGGCAGCCTTGCATGCGGCGGGAGACGCCGCGAACCGGTGGATCTTCCCCGCGCAGCTGACCGCGGGGGCGCCGGCCCCGCACCGGGTGAAGCGGGCTCTGGTGACGAGCTCGCCGCAGTCCGACCACGCGATGGACGTCACAGCCGGCGTCGACCTCGCGGTAGCGTCGCTCTCGGAGCACCGTGCCTACCTCGACGGCCTGGGCGAGCACCCCATGGCCGATCCGGAGTTCGTGCGGATGATGCTCGAGCAGACCGGGCAGCGGTTCTCGGGGTCCGGAGCGGCCCTGGCGTTCGAGCTCTACCGCTTTTGACTGCGCGCACGGGTATCGCTGGGTCATTCTGGGCACGGGGGACTTCAGCCGTACGTTGAGACGTTCGAAGCTATGACGAGATCGGCAGAGGAGGGGCCCTGATGCGACGAGCCAGGTTGGTGTGCGCCTCGTGCAACGGCCCTGTGGACGAGGGTCGCTGCGCGTCATGTCGGCGCTACCGTCCGAGCGAGCCGCAGTTCTCGCCCGCCATGATGGCGCTGATCGCCGCTCTCGTGACGGTCGCCTGGGTCCTCCTGCTCGCGCTGGGGCACGGCACGCTCTAGGAGTGGCGGCTAGCCCTGAGCGGCGGCCGGCAACGGCTGGGGCTTCGAGCACAGCATCCGCTGCGCGCGCTCGCCCGCGTACTTCCCATTCGCGACCAGCGCGTACTTCCCGCCCGGCAGCACATCCGGCTCGTAGATCTTGGGCGTCACCCCGAGGCAGAACCGCCAGCCTGTCGGCGACGTGGGTAGCGCGGCGTCCACGCCGGCGTCGGCGGCGAAGCCGGGCACGTGCCGGGTGAGCGGCAGCGGCACGAAGGCGCGCCCCTCGACGGTCTTGCCAGCCGGGACGACGGTCGCCTGGAAGTAGACGGTGTAGTCGGGCCCACCAGGCGCCGACTTCGGGAGGAACGTCCGCTTCACCACGTCGATCGTGGTGCCCTGGCCGGCGAGCACGAAAGCCTTGAGCGGATCGACCTTGTCTCCGGGTCCCGTGGCCGAGCCGTCATTAACCGGGATGCGGTCTTGCAGGAGCACCGGAGCCGAGCCGGTGTTGGTCACGGTGTAGGCGATGAGCAAACCGGTGTTCTGCGGGCCTGAGACGAGCTCGTCCCCGTCGGTGGTGGGCTGCGGGCGCGGGGCGACCTTCGACGTGAGCACGAGTGTCAGTCCCGTCGCAGTGGGCTGGGCCACCGGCGCGCTCGGTTCCTTGCCGTCGGAGGAGAGGTTGCTGCACCCGGCGAGACCTGCGATGAGCGTCGCCG
>CAXSDR010000103.1:0-8301 GCA_964236445.1 uncultured Motilibacteraceae bacterium
AGGTCGGTCGCCTTGCCCTTGCCCTCATCGCCCCACTGGGCGCCTACGAGCACGATGGCAGGAATGGGCTTGCCCTTCTGAGGCGACGTCGCTGACGTGACACAAGGCTAGCGGGTGCTCCGGCTCATGCCAGCCGGTCGGCTACGGCCCGCCCGAGGTCGCGTCCCGAGAGCCACGCTGCCTCGACGCGTGACGGCGCGTGCCAGCCGTCGCCGCAGAGGCCGACCATCGCGTCGCCGAGGAAGTAGGGCGCGGCGCGTGGCGCGGTCGGCTTGGCCAGCGACCACCGGCGTAGGTAGGTCATGGTGGGGATCTCGCGGATGCCGAGCAGCCTCTGCACGGCCGAGAGCAGCGGCTTCTCCGCAGCGGCCGGCTGGTCGAGGTGACGGGCGGCGAACGCGGGGGTCGAGTGGGCGACGAGCACGGGGGCGTGGTCACCGCGCCGCGAACCGTCGTCGGCGATCCACGCGAGCAGCGGGTGGTCGTTGACGAAGACGCCGTCGAAGTCGGCCCAGCAGCGATCGGCCCAACTCGCGGCCAAGGCGATCACGGGCAACCACGCGGCATCCGACACGAGCGCGACCTCCTCGGTCAGCGCCTCCGAGAGAATGTCCCCGGCCTGCGGGTCGGGCATCGCGAGCACGACGCAGTCGACCAGCTCGCCGTCGACCCGCGGCCCGGGGCCGACGTCCTCGACGTCGCTCCGGCTCTGCACCGGCAACCCGTCGGCCAGGTGCTCCAGCAGGGTGCGAAGCCCGCCGGACGAGCCCCAGCGCAGCTCGCCGGTCTTGCGGTGGGTGATGCCGCCGGGGTCGGCGACGGCGAACGTGTCGGTCCATGGGCGGGCAAGGCCGACGCGTCGCCACGAGTCCACGACCGCGGCGAAGTCGGGGTCTCGTGCGGTGAAGTAGGACGCCCCCAGGTCGACAGCGCGACCGAGTCCGTCATAGGAAGACATCCTTCCGCCGATGCCACGACCGCGGTCGACTACCTGAATTCCGATGCCTGAATCAGCCATCACGCGAGCACACGACAGGCCTGCGATGCCTGCTCCCACGACGACGACTCTGGCGCTCATGAGGACATCACCAGCCGCCGAGCTCCTGAGCGGCAGCGGCGCTGCTGTCGTGCAGGAAGCTGCGGCAGCGGTCGGCCTCCGCGGTCTCCTCGATCGCGGCGGCAGCGCGTCCGAGCGCGGCGAGGGAACGGAGGAAACCGCGGTTGGGCAAGTGCTCCCAAGGCACCGGGCCGTGGCCCTTCCAGCCGTTGCGACGCAGCGCGTCGAGGCTGCGGTGGTAGCCCGTGCGTGCGAAGGCGTACGCCGTCACCGGGTCGTCTGCGCCTTCGGCCAGCAGGGCCCAGGCCAGCGCGTACGTCGGGTGGGAGGCGGCGACGTCGCGAGGCGAGGTGCCTGCGTCGAGCGCGGCCCGGGCCGCGTCGTCCTCGGGAAGGTAGGTAGCGGGGGGATCGGCCATCAGGTCGTGGTGGGTGCTCACGCGCGAATCCTCTCTCATCAGAGGCAGAACCAGCGCGTCGGCGCTGTCGTCCTGGCGCTGCGGCCATGGTCGCCGAGTCCCGGCTTGGCGCCCGGCTGAAGCCGCGTCATGCAACCAGGGAAGACATAACCGTGGAGATTGTCGAGACTCCGGACGTCGGCCGACACCAAATTCAATCCTCTGGGAAGGACGGTGTATCGATTTGTATCGATCACCCTACAGCCGACCTCGAATTTGTGAAGGCAGTACTACAGCCATTTTGTGAAATATTCTGAACTTTCGCGTGTGGTGTTTCGGCATGCCGATTGATCTGACGCTCTCGCGGTTCGACGCCCGTGGCGGTGCTGATGTCGACGGGTTTGCGGACGACGCCGTTGGCTGCGGCACAAGTTGCGGAGGAGCCAACGAGCCGAGGCAAGCAGCATGTGACCAACGCGCAGGCACGCGACAGCGGGCTCCTCGTGAGGACAACGGGTGCGTGTTCCCCGAATGCAACCGACCGTATTCGTGCCGCCGAGCACACCATGTTGTCCACTGGTTCGCAAGGGGTCCGACCACTGCGACGCCTCGTCATGCTTTGCATGCAAATCGCACAAAGTGATGCATGACAGCGTTGAGACATAGGGCCATACCGAAACGGGAACCCCGATTCCCGTGGCTCCTATCCGACGGGCGCGACGGATCTGCCCAACAGGCCATCGACCTCGACCCCTCTCCACCCTCGACTGGGCCGACACCGCCGCCCACGTTCTCGCCGCCGCGGGCTGGCAGTCCTACCCTTCGGGTGATCGATGCATGCCGTGACGGCTGCCCAGCGCAGGCTCAGTGCCCGCGCGCCACCCACGCGTCGTAGTCCGGCGCCTCGGCGCCGATCGTCGTCTCGGCGCCGTGCCCCGTCAGCACGCGCGTCGCTGCGGGCAGCACCAGCAGCCGTTCGCGGATCGAGTCGAGAATCGTCGGGAAGTCGGAGAACGACCTGCCCGTGGCGCCGGGGCCGCCAGCGAAGAGTGTGTCACCGCTGAACACGACTCCGAGATAGGGCACATACAGGCATACGGCACCCGGCGAGTGGCCGGGTGTGTGCAGCACCTGCAGCTCGAACCCTGCTACCTCGACGATGTCGCCAGCGGCCAGATCCGAGTCCCACATCACGTCGCCGTGCATCCCCTGCCAGAGCATCGCATCAGCCGGGTGCAGAGAGATGGGCGCGTCGACGAGAGACCGCAAGGCGGGTGCCGCGTCGACGTGGTCGTTGTGACCGTGTGTGCAGATGATGGCGCGCACAACGCGTGAACCAGCGGCTGCGGCGATTGCAACGGCGTCGTGCGCAGCGTCGATGACGACCACCTCGTGGTCGTTGCCGATCAGCCAGACGTTGTTGTCCACGGCCCACGTGCCGCCGTCGAGACTGAATGTGCCGCTGGTGACGAGGCTTTCGATGCGCAAAGTCATCAGAGCATCACGACCGAGCGAAGCACATCTCCTGCATGCATCTTCGTGAATGCTTCCTCGACGGAGTCAAGACCGATCTTCTCCGTGACGAACCGGTCCAGGGGCAGCCGCCCCTGCAGGAAAAGGTCGATCAGCATCGGGAAGTCCCGCGAGGGAAGACAGTCGCCATACCACGACGACCTCAGCGAACCACCGCGACCGAACACGTCGATGAGCGGTAACTCCAGCTTCGACGTCAGGTCAGGGACACCGACGAGGACGACAGTGCCGGCGAGGTCACGCGCATAGAAGGCCTGGGCGTAGGTCTCGGGTCGCCCCACGGCATCGATCACCACGTCGGCGCCGTTTCCTTCGGTCAGCGCTCGGATGGCCTCAACCGGCTCGGTGGTGCGGCTGTTGATGGTGTGCGTCGCCCCGAACTCGCGAGCCCACTCGAGCTTGCGGTCATCGACGTCGACGGCGATGATCCGCCGAGCACCCGCAAGTCTTGCACCCGCGATCGCCGCGTCTCCCACACCACCGCAGCCGATGACGGCGACCGAGTCGCCACGCGTGACGCCGCCGGTGTTGATCGCTGCGCCCAGCCCCGCCATGACGCCGCAGCCGAGCAGACCGGCGACCTGGGGGGCAGCCGTGGGATCGACCTTCGTGCACTGGCCGGCGGCGACGAGGGTCAAGGAGGCGAAGGCACCGATGCCCAGCGCCGGTGACAGGACCGTGCCGTCCTCGAGCGTCATGGGTTGCTGCGCGTTGTGGGTGGCGAAGCAGTGGTGTGGCCGGCCCCGACGACAGGCACGACACGCTCCGCACACGGCGCGCCAGTTCAGGATCACATAGTCGCCGGGCCCGACCTCCGTGACATCGGGACCCACCGACTCGACGACCCCTGCCGCTTCGTGGCCGAGCAGGAACGGGAACGCGTCGTTGATGCCACCTTCGCGATAGTGCAGGTCGGTGTGGCAGACACCGCAGGCCTGGACGCGTACGCGCGCTTCGCCCTCGGCCGGCGCCGGCACGAGCACCGTCTCGACGGCGACGGGGGCGCCCTTCTCGCGGGCGACGACTCCCTGCACGCGCTCGGTCTGCATCATGGAACCGACCCTAGATCCCGCGCGCGGGCGGTGTGTGATCCGGGCCTACTTGCTCGGTCGCTGGACCGGCATCAGTCGGCGGGGCCTGCACTCTTCTCGGCTGCCGCGTCCATCATGACCTCGGACACGAGCCCATAGGCTGCCGACCACGCCTGCGCCGTCGCAGCGTCCCAGCTGTCGCCGAGCCCCGCGCCGAGGGCACCGAGCAGCGCCGCGCCGACCACCGCGTAGTGCCCCACCTGCGCGCCATAGGCCACGTGGCGGCGACCCAGCCCCGACAGCATCTCGACGAAGGCGTCATGGTCGCGGATGTCTGACACGATCATGACGAGCATCGCGCCGAGCTTGCGCTGCTGGTCCGCCATGTCGTCGGGAAAGAGGGAGCGTACGCCGGGTGCCGCGGCGAAGAGGCGGTCGTAGAAGTCGGCGACCACCCCGTCCAGCGCTGGCTCCGCTCGTGCCCAGCTCTGCTCGACCAGCTCAACCTGCTCGGGTGTCACGGGGTCCCCCGTCGTGATGGGCATCTCGGGTGCCGAGCTGCCTGCCAGGCCAGTCAAGCGCATACGCACCCCGCGCGCCTGAAAGTCGGCCATGATCGGCAACGCCTGAACACACGCGCCAGAATGCGCCATCTCGACCCAGGAGACCCCGCATGCACCGCTCGGACTGGTCGGCCATGCTCGACGTCGTGGCTCCTGCGGCCCTGACCTATCTCGACTCCCTTCCCGAACGTCGCGTCTATCCCGAGGGAAGCTATGACGAGATCCGTGCTGCGCTGAACCATGAGCTGACCGACAGCGGGCTCGACCCGGCGCAGGTGGTGGCCGAGCTCGTGCGCGACCTGACGCCCTACGTCACGTCGCACGCCAGCGGTCGCTTCTTCGGCTTGGTCGTCGGTGGCCTCCATCCAGCGTCGTGGGGAGCCGAGCTGCTGGTCTCGACGTGGGACCAGAACGCGGCCCTCTATCCGCCGGCCCCGGGCGTGGCCGTCGCCGAGGAGCTCGCCGCCGCCTGGCTGGTCGACCTGCTGAAGCTTCCGGTTGACAGCTCGGTCGGCTTCGTGACCGGCGGGCAGATGGCCAACTTCACGTGCCTGGCTGCAGCGCGCGACGAGGTCCTGCGGCAGACGGGCTGGGACGTCGAGGCTGACGGGTTGGTCGGCTCGCCGGGCATCACGGTCGTGCTCAAGGAAGGCGTGCACTCGACGATCCCGCGAGCGCTGCGGTTCCTGGGTCTCGGTGACCGTCGCGCCGTCACGGTTGCCTGCGACGACAACGACAACGTGCTGCCGGAGGCGCTGGCCGAGACGCTGCTCACGGTGTCGGGCCCGACGATCATCACAGTCGAGTGCGGCAATGTGAACACCGGCGGGTTCGATGACTTCGCCGCCGTCGCGGACCTGGCCGAAGCCCACCGTGCGGCAGGGCATCCCACGTGGGTCCACGTCGACGGTGCCGTTCTGCTGCTCGCCGCCGCAGCACCGAGCATGGCGGCGCACACCCGCGGTCTCGACCGGCTGGACTCGTGGTCGACCGACGGGCACAAGCTGCTGAACCTGGCCTACGACTGCGGCATCGCGATCTGCCGGCATCCCGCGGCGCACCGGGCAGCGATGAGTGTGCAGGCGAGCTACCTCGAGCAGGGCGCAGATGCGCGCGACCCCGTCGACTGGAACCCGGAGTTCTCGCGCCGGGCGCGGGGCGTGAGCGCGTACGCCACCCTGCGGTCACTCGGACGCGAGGGGATCGCGGCGATCGTCGACCGCACGATCGGGCATGCACGCGAGTTCGCCAGGGCGCTGGAAGGGAGCGGGCGGGCGCAGATCGTGAACGACGTCGTGTCCAACCAGGTGCTCGTGCGCTGGCTGGCCGACGACGACTGTGACAACGACGCGTTGACCGAGGCGGTCATGGCCGGCGTACGCGCCGAGGGCATCGCGTTCTTCAGCGGCACGACCTACCGCGGGGAGCGGCTCATGCGTATCTCGGTGTCCGACTGGGCGACGGATGAGGGCGACGTCGAGGCCGTCGTGAGTGCACTGCTCCGACACGCGTCGCTCGCCCGCGAGGCCTCAGCCACGAAGGTGCACGAGGCCCCGTCGTAGGCCAGGCCGATCTCGGTCTCAGGCCCTGACGGTGTGCAACCCGGACCTGGCGGCCCCACCACGTGCACGAACGCGCCCTCACCCCTCGCATCCGCTCGAGATGCCGCGCCGATGGCTCTGGCTGGACGCGAGAGGGCGCCCCGCAAACCGGCGGGACGCCCTCCTCTGCTGTGTTGGAGCTAAGCGGTGATAGAGGTGCCCGATGAGCGGAGCGCTTCGCATGCCTCACTGATGCGCTTCGCCATGCCGGCCTCAGCGGCCTTGCCCCACGCGCGGGGGTCGTAGGCCTTCTTGTTGCCGACGTCGCCGTCGACCTTGAGGACGCCGTCGTAGTTCTTGAACATGTGGTCGGCGACCGGGCGGGTGTAGGCGTATTGCGTGTCGGTGTCGACGTTCATCTTGACGACGCCGTAGTCGAGGGTCTCGCGGATCTCCTCGAGCAGCGAGCCCGAGCCGCCGTGGAAGACGAAGTCGAACGGGTTGGTCTTGCCGGTCTTCTCGCCGACGTAGTCCTGCAGGTCCTTGAGAACCGACGGACGGAGCTTGACGTGCCCGGGCTTGTAGACGCCGTGCACGTTGCCGAAGGTCGCCGCCATCATGTAGCGGCCCTGCTCGCCGACGCCGATGCGCTCAGCGACTGCGTAGGCATCCTCGACGGTGGAGTAGAGCTTCTCGTTGATCTCTCCGACGACGCCGTCCTCCTCGCCGCCGACGACACCGATCTCCATCTCCATGATGATGTTGGCGGCGGCGCACTTCTCCAGCAGCTCAGCGGCGATGTCGATGTTCTCGTTGAGCTCCACCGCCGACCCGTCCCACATGTGCGACTGGAACAGCGGCTGCTGGCCCTTGCTGACCCGCTCCTGCGACAGGGCGATCAGCGGGCGCATGTAGCCGTCGAGCTTGGGCTCGGGGCAGTGGTCGGTGTGCAGCGCGACGGTGATGTCGTACTTCGCCGCGACGACATGGGCATATTCGGCCAGGGCGACGGCACCGGTGACCATGTCCTTGATGTTCGAGCCGGACAGGAACTCGGCGCCACCGGTCGAGACCTGGAGGATGCCGTCTGACCCCGCCTGGGCGAAGCCCAGGAGCGCGGCGTTCAGCGTCGAGGACGACGTGACGTTGATGGCGGGGTAGGCGAAGTGGCCCGCCTTCGCCTTGTCGAGCATCGCGGCGTAGGCCTCGGGAGTGGCGATGGGCATGCGGGCGTCCTCTGGTTCGGGCGGAGTGCAGCGGGCAGGTCGAGCCGACCTCCATCCTCCCACGGTCGGCGGCAGGCGACGCACGCCCGGGCAGCCGCCGACGCGCTGCTGGCGTTCACCATGTGACGTGCGTTGCGCACGTTCACCTCCATCCGGGCCTGCCAAGGCCGTGCTGCACACGTACCCGGCCACGGCACCCGCCCGGCGCGGCGTGGGTAGGGACGCGATCGCCAAAGGCATCGTGCACCACGAGCGGCACGCCGCGTCCCCGATTCTCAGCCCCGGGCTAGTCGCGCTTGTCGCAGTCGGCCTCGACACCAGTGCGCTGACGGCGGCGGTCGTGCGAGCCGTGAACCGGGCCTGTCAGGCACCATGTGGACCACAACTCGGTAGCGGTTTCCCGCGCGCCTGGTGGAGGCTGACCGACATGCTCCCCACCGATCTTTGGCCGCTGGCGGGCCTGCGCGTACGCACCCCACGGCTGACGCTGCGCGTGCCCGACGAGGGTCAGCTCGTCGAGCTCGCGCGGCTGGCGGCAGCAGGAGTTCACCCACCCGAGGTCATGCCGTTCACGGTGCCGTGGACGGACGTCTCGCCCCGCGAGCGCGGCCGGAGCACCGTGCGCCATCAGTGGGACGGCTGGGCGGGACTGCGTCCGGACGACTGGCGGCTCGGACTCGTCTGCTGCTCGATGGCGTCGTGGTGGGTCTTCAGGACATCGCTGCCAATCAGTTCCCGGTGCTGCGGGAGGTCACAACCGGGTCGTGGCTCGGGCAGCACCATCAGGGGCAAGGCATCGGCACGGAGATGAGGATCGCGGTGCTGGCACTGGCATTCCGGGGACTCGGTGCGCGGGTCGCCCACAGCAGCGCTTTCGTCGACAACCTCGCGAGCATCGGGGTGTCGACGAAGCTCGGCTATGTCGCTGCCGGGAGCTACAACGCCGTACGCCG
>CAXSDR010000103.1:8401-13287 GCA_964236445.1 uncultured Motilibacteraceae bacterium
GGGTGTCGACGAAGCTCGGCTATGTCGCTGCCGGGAGCTACAACGCCGTACGCCGCGGCGAGCCGGCCGAGAGCCGAAGGTACGTCATGACACACGAGTCGTGGACCCGGTCGGAGGCCGCGCAGATGGGAGTGGTCATCGAGGGGCTCGAGCCATGCCTGGCCGAGCTCGGGGCGCGCTCGGCATGAATGCGGCCGTTATAGCTCATGCCGATGGCGGTCAGCCCCGACTGTCCACCGCCACAGCGTCCGTAGCCTTGCGGGCCGCGATCAGCACGGGGTCCCACACCGGTGCGAAGGGCGGCGCATAGCCGAGGTCGAGTCCCGTCATGTCCTCCACCGTCATCGCGTTCCACAGTGCGACGGCACAGGCGTCGATGCGTTTCGCCGATCCTTCACGACCCACGATCTGAGCACCGAGCAGACGGCCGGTTCGGCGCTCGGCGATGAGCTTCACGGTGATGTCGGCACTGCCGGGGTAGTAGCCGGCCCGGGTCGTCGAGTCGACCATGACGTCCAGCCATGAGAAACCCGCGGCGTCGCACTCGAACTCACGAAGTCCCGTTCGTGCAATTTCGAGGCTGCACACCTTGCTGACCGCGGTGCCGACCACTCCGGGAAACGTCGCATATCCCCCACCGAGATTCGTGCCGAGCACACGACTCTGCTTGGCAGCGTGCGTTCCCAGCGGCACGTGCGCGCGCTTGCCGCTCACGCGCATCAGCGACTCGACGCAATCGCCTGCCGCCCAGACGCCTTCCGCCTCAGGCACCCGCATCTGCAGGTCGGTGCAGAGGCCGCCATAGCGACCGACGGGCAGGCCCGCCTCGACCGCGAGCTCGGTCGCCGGTCGTACGCCGGTGCCCAGGACGACGACGTCGGCCGGGAATTCACCTGCGTCGGTGGTGACCGCGCGGACGCGTCCGTCAGTTCCGGTGAGAACCTCGTGAAGCATCGTCGACGTGTGAACCTCGATTCCCAGCTTGCACATCGCACGACGAACGAGCTCGCCCATGTCTGGGTCGAGCGTCGACATCGGCTGCGGGCTCCGATCGACGACTGTCACCTGCAGGCCGCGGTTCACCATGGCCTCCGCCATCTCCACGCCGATGTAGCCACCGCCGACGACGACCGCATGACGCGGCCGGCCGATGGCGAGCGCATCGAGCGCGGCGTCGCCGTCATCGAGCGTCTGGACGCCGACCACGCCCGGTGCATCGATGCCCGGGACGTTGGGGCGTCGGGGAACTGCTCCGGTGGCGAGCACCAGCTGGTCATAACCGACGCGGTAGGTAGACCCGTCGCCGTCGAGCTCGCGCACCTCGACGTGCTGACCGGCGAGGTCGAGCGACACCACCTCGCTGCGCATGCGCACGTCGATGCCGCGGGACCGGTGCTCGGCAGGCGTACGCACCACGAGGTCGTCGCGTGAGGTGACCTCGCCGCCAACCCAGTAGGGAATGCCACAGGCGGAGTAGGAGGTGTAGTGGCCCTTCTCGAGGACGAGGATCTCCAGCGCGGGGTTCAGCCGCTTGGCCTGCGCCGCGGCGCCCATGCCCGCCGCGTCACCACCGACGACGACGACTCGGGTCATGCGAGCGAGGCTACGTGCTGGCGAATCCAGGCATGCATCGCGATGCCGGAGGCTACGCCCGCGTTGATGGAGCGCGTCGAGCCGAACATGGCGATCGAGCACGTCAGCTCGCACAGCTCGCGGGCCGCGTCCGAGAGGCCCGGGCCTTCCTGGCCGAAGAGCAACACGCACTTCTGGGGCAGGGCCGCCGACTCGAGCGCGACCGAGCCCGGCAGGTTGTCGACGCCGACGAGGGTCAGCGACGCGTCGGCTGCCCAGGCGGCGAGATCGGCCACCGACGCGTGATGGCGGATGTGCTGATATCGGTCGGTCACCATCGCACCGCGGCGGTTCCATCGCCGGTTGCCGACGATGTGCACTTCTCGCGCGAGGAACGCGTTGGCGTTGCGGACCACCGTGCCGATGTTGAAGTCGTGCTGCCAGTTCTCGATCGCGACGTGAAAGTCATGGCGCTTCTCGTCGAGGTCGGCGACGATCGCCTCGAGCTGCCAGTAGCGGTAGTCGTCGATCACGTTGCGCCGGTCACCGTGCGCCAGAAGGTCGGGATCGTAGTGCCCGCCGCTCGGCCAGGGCAACGCATGAGGGCCGACGCCGACCTCGGCCGGCTCTGACTTGTCGGCAGCGTCGTCGGTCACGCCACCTAGGCTGCCAGACGTGCCCAGCCTGCAGGTCCTCTCGCTCGAGCCGGACCTGGACGGCCTGAGCGCCGCGGCCGTCTATGCCGTCGTCTTCGGGATCGTCTTCGTCGAGTCGGGGCTGCTCGTCGGCTTCTTCCTGCCGGGCGACACGGTGCTGTTCACCGCCGGGCTGCTCACGGCGAGGCCGGGATCTGGGCTCTCGCTCCCGCTGCTCGCCGTGGGCGTGTTCGTAGCCGCCGTGACCGGGGACGCGGTGGGCTATTCCAGCGGCGCGCGCCTCGGCAGGCGATGGCTCCAACGGCGGGCCGACAGGGGTCGGTTGAACCCGGCCCACCTGGCGCGCGCCGAGGCGTTCTATGCCCGCTTCGGCATGCTCTCGGTGGTCGGGGCCCGATGGATCCCGTGGCTGCGCACCCTGACGCCCGTGCTCGCCGGCGCCTCCGACATGCCCTACCGCCGCTTCCTGCCCGCCAACATCGCCGGTGCACTGACCTGGGGGGCCGGGCTCGTCATCATGGGTTATGTCGCGCACAGCCACCCCGCCGTGCGTTGGGTCGCCTACGCCGTCGCCGCAACGTCGGTGACTTTGTCCATCGCGGCGCTCGGCATGGGTCTGCTGCGCCGACGCCGGGCGTGAGGCAGCCGGGCGTCCGAAGACCGGCCGGTAGCCTCGGGGCGTGAGATCCGGCGCGGTGCAGGCGCGGCACGCCGCATCCGCCAGCCGGCCGGTCGCCCGGCAGCCAGCCGAACCCCTGGTCAGGCCCACCCTGTGGTCGGCGCTGCTCGACGCCGGGATTGTCGCGGTGCTCGTGCTGGTGCACCTGCAGATCCAGTGGCGGATGCGCCCGCCGCCGCACTGGGCCGACGCGACGGACGTCTACACCGCCGCCCGGGTCTGGCCGCACGTCGACACCGTGCACCCCACGCACCATGCGATGCGCATCGGGTCGCTCATCCCGGCACGCCTGCTCATCGACCTCCTCGGACCCGGCCAGGTGTCGTTCGCCCTGTTCCCGGCCCTCTGCGGCGCGGTGCTCGTGGGCACGACGTACGCCCTCGCCCGCCAGGTGGTCGGTCGTTCGTGGGCGGGTCGCGCGGCGGGCCTGCTGGCGGCGACCGGCCTGGTCTTCTGCCCGTTCCTGGTGGACACGCCCGTCTTCCTGACCTCCTGGCAGCTGTTGCCCGACGTCCCGGCCGCAGCGTTAACGACGCTCGGTTTCGTGCTGCTTCTCGCAGGCACGCGGCGGGCTCCCCGTGACCGGCGGTGGGGACCGGGACGCGACACCACGTGGCTGGTCGGCGCGGGGCTCGCGATCGGGTGGGCCTATCTCGTACGCGAATACATGGCCTTCGTCTTTCCCGCCGTGTTCCTCGCAGTCCTCGTGCTTCGTCTGCCGTGGCGGCGCTGGATCTATCTCGGCGTTCCCGCTGGCCTCTGTTGGGGCCTGGAGCTCGCGAACGGGGAGTGGGTCTATGGCAACCCCTTCGCGCGGCTCACCGAGGCGAGCGCACAGGGTGAGGACGGTGCCAGCGCGACGACGCGCGACGTCGCACTGAAGGCGCTGTGGTGGTCGGGCGCCCATCTCGGACATCCGCGCGGGGGGACGATCGTCGGCCTGGCGATCCTGACGCTCGTTGCCCCGCTCGTCGTACGGCGGCGGGCTGCGGTCGTCGTTGCCCTGTGGGCGGCATTCTTCTGGGTGGGCCTGACGCTTTCGACCGGCGTCCTGCATCCTGCGACGCCGTCCCTGCGCGCGCACGTGCTGTTCCGCTACTGGTTGCCGCTGCTGCCCGCCGTCTATGTCTGTGGGGTCGGCGCTGTCGTGGCGGCCGCGGCACTGGTGCTTCGGGCTGTGCGCCCGGTGTCCCTGCGGCCGGTCCTGGCGCTCGCCGGGTGCGCGGCGCTCACGTGGTGGTATGTCCAGCCCGGTTATGCCGAGACGCAGGACGCCACCGGTGACCGCGAGTGGAACCACCTGCGCATCTGGCTGCAGGCGTACGACCCGGGCCGGGTTCTCACCGACTCCTACACCGCCCAGACTCTCGGCTACTACCGTTTCGCCCCGGTCGGGGGCGAGGTGCAGTGGGGGTCCTCGGTCGACGTGCTCGCCGTGCCGGACAAGAAGGAACAGAGCACGCGAGGTTTCCAACTCGCCTCGAAGCACCCCGACGACGACGTGTTCGTGCTCGGTCCGGGCAGCATCAAGTCGTGGGACGCGGCACCGGACCGAGGGTGGGCGATCGCCTGGGAACAGGGCGAGCTGTGCGTGATGGTGAATGTGGCGAGCCCACTGGCCGACGAGCTGCATCTCACCGAGTCACAGGCGGGGTGCGCGAAGTTTGCGAGGGTCGGTTAGCCAATGCCGCCACCACACAGGTCGTGCGCGTCCGGCTCCAGGGCGTGCCGCGGGTCTTCGGGACCGGCATCCTCCAGAACGACCATCTGACGAAGAGCCGGCATTGCCTTGATGCCGTGACTCTGCCAGCGGCGGTAGCAAAGATGACTCACACTCCTCGGTTTTCCACAGACGAATACTCGGTTTTCTTGTGGTGGACAACGTCGAAACGGCTCTTGTCTAACGACGTGCCCTTGGATATAGTTCGAACATGTGTTCGAGTGGTTCTCCTGTGGTGTTCAGTGACCTTCCGGTCGCT
>CAXSDR010000104.1:0-13148 GCA_964236445.1 uncultured Motilibacteraceae bacterium
ATCGATGTCGGGGTCGGCGAGCTTCGCGAGCAGCTGCAGCGACGCGAGGTGCGACGGTGCGATGGTGCGGGCCGTCACGACGTCGGGGCGCAGGAGGAAGTAGCCCTGGAACTGGTCGAAGCCGAGCCGGTGGCACAGCTCCATGTCGTCGACGGTCTCGACGCGCTCGGCCACCAGCTTCGCGCCGGGTGCCTGCTCACGCAGCCGTTCCACGGTGTCGGCGAGCTGTTCCGGTGTCGCACCCGTGATGTCGATCTTGACGTAGGCGCACAGGGGCAGCAGCGCGAGCCGCTCGGGCTCCCAGGCGAAGTCGTCGAGGGCCAGCGCGTAGCCCTCTCGTTGCAGGCGGCCCGCTCCGGCGAGGGTCTCCTCGTCGGCGAAGATGCTCTCGAGCAGCTCGAGCACGGCAGTCTCGGGCGAGAACGGCACGGGCAGCAGACCGATCAGGAACGGTCGGGTGATGTTGACGAACGCCAGTCGCGGACCAACGAGGCGGTCCAGGCCGAACTCGGTGAACGTGTTGACGATGACCTTGGTGGTCGCATAGTCACCGGACTCCGCAGCCATCGCGTGGTTCGCCTCTGCGCGGAAGAGCAGCTCATAGCCGACCACGTCCAACGCTCGGTCGTAGATGGGCTGACGTCCTACGTGCACCGCTGGCATGCCGCCTCCAGATCCCCGGGTGGGTCGCTCTTGGCTATCGGCACAGGTCGGCCCCACCCTGAGGGCTCCGACAGTCCTGGGACCTCTGCGGCTTTTTCCCAGGGCACTTCAGGACGGGGGTCCCGGGTGCCGATGCTTCGTTCGCACTAGGGTCGGATCGGTCGGCAGGCGTGCATCAGGCTGGCAACGGGGCGAGGAGGCGGTGTGCGGCTCGGCGTCATGGGTGGCACGTTCGACCCGATCCATCACGGGCACCTCGTCGCCGCGAGCGAGGCGGCGTCCCGCTTCGGCCTCGACGAGGTCGTCTTCGTCCCGACCGGTGAGCCCTGGCACAAGACGCGCTCCGACGTCTCGCCCGCCGAGCACCGCTATCTGATGACGGTCGTCGCGACGGCCTCCAACCCCAGCTTCACGGTGAGCCGGGTCGACATCGACCGCGACGGACCCACCTTCACCATCGACACGCTGCGCGACCTGCGCGCCGAGCGCTGCGACGGCGTCGCGCTCTACTTCATCACCGGCGCAGACGCCCTGGCTCAGATCCTGTCCTGGAAAGAGGTCGAGGAGCTCTTCGAGATGGCGCACTTCGTCGGCGTGACGCGCCCGGGACATGTGCTGTCGGGTGACGGACTGCCCCACGGGCGGGTCAGCCTGATCGAGGTCCCCGCCCTTGCGATCTCCTCCACCGACTGCCGGGCGCGCGTACGCCGCGGTGACCCGGTCTGGTATCTCGTCCCGGACGGCGTGGTGCAGTACGTCGCCAAGCACAAGCTCTACGTCTCGCCCCCGTCGTGAGCACGCTGCAGGAGCGCCCGGTCGGCACATCCTCACCGGCCGCGACGCCCGCCGTCGGACGCCGAAGCCGCTCGGAGCGCCGCCGCGAGGAGCGACGTCGCCGCTCGCGCCGGCTGCTCCTGTCGGGGACGGCCGTGCTGGTCGTCGCGCTGCTAGCGGTGGTGGCGTTGATGGTGCTGCCCGGCCGAGCCAGCCGCCCGCCGGGAGTCGCGTCGAACGGTCGGGCGCCGCTGACCTCGGGCGTCGTGCTGCTGAGCCTGCGTGACGGTGACCACGTCCCCGTGAGCGCGCTGCTGCGCGCCGACGGTGTCTCGGGCAAGACCGCTGTCGTCCTGATCCCCGCCGGCCTCTCGGTTCCGGTGCCCGGGCTCGGCTCCATGCCCTTGGGCGACGCGGTCTCGGCGTCGCTGCCCGACGCCTCCGCCGACGCTTTGCGCAACCTGCTCGGCATCACGGTCGACGCGACCTGGACGCTCACCCCCGAGGGTCTCGCCGGCCTGGTCGACGCCGTGGGTGGTGTCGCGGCCGACGTCGACGTGGACATCGCCGCAGCGAGCACAGGCGGCGCGCGCACCATCTTGGTCCCTGCCGGCACTACCCATGTCGACGGGCGGCAGGCGGCCTACGTCTCGACCTGGTTGGGCCAGGACGAGTCGGAGCAGCAGCGCCTCGCCCGCTTCTGCCCGGTGCTCCAGCACCTGCTGGAGGCCCTCGCGACCCGCCACGACCTCGCTGCGCTGCTGGTCGGCCTCGGGTCCGCGAGCTCCTCGAGCGTGGCCGCCTCCAAGACGGCGGCACTGCTCGGCACCGTTGCGGCGGGCGCCGCCGCGAGCCACGCGACCTACGACGTGCTGCCGGTGCGCTCAGCAGACGACAACCCTCGCGCACGCAACTCCTACCGCGTCGACGCGGTCGCGGCAGAGCACCTGCTGCACAGCGTGCTCGGCACGGCGCTGATCGCCTCGGCCCAGCCCCGCGTCCTGGTGCAGGTAGCGAGCCGCAAGGCCGGACTGGGAGCGGCCGTGCGGCGTGACCTGGCGGCCGCGGACATGCACTACCTCGAGGGTGGCGAGGCGCCGCCCGCCGCCCGTTCGCTCGTGCTCATCGGTGACAGCTCCGCTGCGAGCCGTACGCGCGGCGCTGCTGTGGCGGCCGCGCTGCAGCTGGCGCCGAGTGCGCTGGCGGTCTCCACGCGGGGCCAGACGGTGGCCGACGTGATCGTCGTCCTCGGCGCCGACTATCACGCCTAGACTTCAGGGACGTGCGCGCAGTCTGCTGGCGCGTGCCCGACCGTCCCGCCCCTGACGTCACGCTGAACTGAGGTCCGTTTGCCCGCCACCGACCGCGCTGTCGAGCTCACCCGCGAAGCGTCCCTCGCCGCCGCTGACAAGCTTGCCGACGACGTGCTCGCGTTCGACGTGAGCGAGCAGCTCGCCATCACCGACGTCTTCCTGCTGTGCTCGGCGCCCAGCGACCGCCAGGTGCGCTCGATCGTCGACGAGATCGAGGAGCGTCTGCGCGGTCTCGGCGCCAAGCCGCTGCGGCGCGAGGGCGAGCAGCAGGGCCGCTGGGTCCTGATCGACTACGGCGACATCATCGTGCACGTGCAGCACGCCGAGGACCGCGTCTACTACGCCCTCGAGCGCCTCTGGAAGGACTGCCCGATGATCGAGCTGCCAGCGGCGGCACGAACCGGGAGGTCGGGTTCCGCATCGTCGCAGGCGTCGCTGTCGTCGTTCGCTGAGTGACGCCGCCCCTCCCTCGCCGCCTGGTCCTGTGGCGCCACGGGCGCACGGTCTGGAACGCCATCGGCCGCTTCCAGGGCTCCACGGACATCGGGCTGGACGAGCTCGGCATCGCCCAGGCCAAGCACGCCGCGACGCTGCTGGCGGGGCTGGGACCGTCTGCGATCGTTTCCTCGGATCTCGTACGCGCCGCCGACACCGCCGCGGCGCTGGCGTCGATCACGGGGCTGCCCGTGACGACCTCGCCCGGCCTGCGTGAGACCTACGCCGGCACGTGGCAAGGCCTGACGTCGGCCGAGATCCGCGCCGCCGACGGCGACGGGTGGGCCGCCTGGCAGGCGGGCGATCCGACCTCGCGGCCCGGCGGGGGAGAGACCCGGCCCGAGGTCGCCGCGCGCATGGTCCGGGTCATCGAGCCGGCGTCGGCTGCGCTGCCCGAGGGCTCCACACTCGTCGTCGTCACGCACGGCGGTGCCGCACGCACCGTCATCGCCTCGCTGATGGGTCTGCCCGAGATCTCGTGGACCTCGCTCGGCGGGTTGTCGAACTGCTGCTGGTCGGTCCTCGAGCAGGACCGGCACCGTGCCGGGCGCTGGCGGCTGCTCGAGCACAACGCCGGGACGCTGCTCACGCCCGTGCTGACCGAGGAAGGCTAGGGCAAGCTTCGCGAAGCGCTGGCTGGGGCCCTGTGGGCTCCGCCGGCCTGTCTGCCGTAGAGTGTGCCGGTCGTCAACGCGAGGTTTTCGCGCGGACGATGGCGGGGCTGTAGCGCAGCTGGTAGCGCACCTCCATGGCATGGAGGGGGTCAGGGGTTCGAATCCCCTCAGCTCCACGCTTACTCGAAACATTGACCAAAAAAGGTCAGCGAATACTGCTTTCGCGAGTTTCCTTGGGCTACCTCCGCCCCCCGCCGACGAGATAATGTGGCGACGGCGCCGTGATCGCTGATGACGCTCCAGCCCTCTGCCGGGGCGCTTGCTTCGTCGGAAACTCCGGGGATGCGCAGCGTCGAAGGTGGCGGCGGAACGGAGAAGACATGACAGCGGATACTCACGCGAGCATCACCGAACTCAGCGCTCGGCAACGCGGTCAACTCGACCCGCCGGATCACCGCCCCCTCCGATCAGTTGGCGAGGACGAAGGCATGATTGCCGGAGAACGAGAAGACATGCGGAGTCTGCTCCAGCACCGCATCTCGCAGCTCGACACGGAACGCCGCCACCGACTGGTCGCCAGCCTACGAGCCCGCGCAGCCGCGACGGAGCCCAAGAATCCATGGTTCCTTCGACCCAACCCTGACCCGACTCCGAGCCTGCGACTGTTCTGCTTTTCCTACGCCGGGAGCGGGGCGTCAACGTTTCGGGGATGGCCGAGCGGATTGCCCGCCGGAGTGGAGATCTGCGCGGTCCAGCTCCCGGGGCGGGAATGGCGGGTCCACGAGCAGGCATACCGACGCATCGACGCGCTCCTTGCCGATGTCGCGCAGGCCATCGCGCCACTGACTGATGTTCCTTTCGCTTTCTTCGGACACAGCATGGGCGCGCTGGTCGCCTACGAACTGACCCGACTGCTGCGTCGCACCGCACGGGCCCTGCCCACGCAGCTGTTCTTGTCCGCGTACCGGGCGGCACACCTGCCCAACCCGAACAGCCGCATCTACCACCTTCCTGACGAAATTCTCAAGACGGTGCTGCTCACGGAGGGAACGCCCGCCGAGGTTCTGAGCAGCGATGAACTGATGCGCGCGATGCTCCCGACTCTTCGCGCCGACCTCGAGCTCTGCGACACCCACGCTCATCGTCGCGAAGCTCCGCTGTCGCTTCCCATGCACATCTTCGGCGGACTTCAAGACGTCCGCGTGGGTCAGGACCACCTCGAGCCTTGGGCCGAACTCACCGCAGGCTCCTTCGACCTGACGATGATCCCCGGCTCTCACCTGTTCATCCATGGCTCTGAGAATCTGCTGCTCCGCGCTGTCAGCAGCCACCTCACAACCCAGCGTCTTCATCAAGAGAAAGTCCTTTGATGACGAGCCAGACGCCAGAAGCGAGCCGCGAGCCGATCGCGATCGTAGGGATCGGCTGTCATCTGCCGGGGGGTGCGAGCAGTCCGGCCAAGTTCTGGGATCTTCTCGCATCGGGCACCGACGCCACTCGCGAGGCCCCCCCAGACCGCTGGGACATGGCGAAGTTCTACGACCCCGACGCCAACAAGCTCGGCAAGATGACAACCCATCGCGGCGGGTTCCTCGACCGGGTCGACGAGTTCGATGCTTCGTTCTTCGGGATCGCTCCCAGAGAGGCGATCTGGCTGGACCCCCAGCAGCGACTCCTCCTGCGCGCGGCCTGGGAGGCCCTGGAGGACGCCGGCCAAGACGTGGCCGCCCTCGCCGGCACCGCGACAGGGGTCTACATGGGCGGGTTCACCCTGGACTACCAGCTCCTGCAGAACTACGGCATACAGAGCCGCTATGAGATGCAGGCGCACTCCGCCACCGGCATGATGATGACGATGCTGGCTAACCGGCTGTCGTATTCTTTCGACTTCCGGGGCCCAAGCATGGCGGTCGACACGGCCTGCTCCGGGTCACTTGTCGCCGTCCACCTCGCCGCCCAGGCCATCTGGAACGGCGAATGTTCCCTGGCCCTCGCCGGCGGCGTCAACGTCATGCTGGCCCCCAACATGACGATCGCGGAGTCCAAGGGCGGGTTCCTCAGTCCGGACGGCCGATGCAAGTCGTTCTCCGCGGCAGCCAACGGATACGCCCGCGGTGAGGGAGCCGGCGTTGTCGTCCTGAAACCGCTGAGCCAGGCCCAGAAGGATGGTGACTCCGTCTATGCCGCAGTGCTCGGCACGGCCGTCACCCAGGACGGGCACACCAGCGGTATCACGGTGCCCAACGGGCACGCACAAGAAGCGGCTATGCGCGCCGCATATGCGCGCGCCGGCGTCAAACCGGCTCAGGTCCACTACGTCGAGGCCCACGGCACCGGCACACCGGTCGGGGACCCGATCGAGGCAGCCGCCATCGGTCATGTTCTGTCCGAAGGCCGGGCCGAGGACGACCCGGTCGTCGTTGGCTCGGTCAAGACCAACCTCGGTCACCTGGAGGCGGCGGCGGGTGTCACCGGGCTGATCAAGACCGCGATGATGCTCAAGCGGGGGGAGATCCCCAAGAACCTGCACTTCGACGTACCCAATCCGAACATCCCTTTCGACGAACTTCACATGAGGGTGCCCACGTCCATGCAGGCGTGGCCCGCCAACGACGAGTTCAGGTACGCCGGTGTGAACTCCTTCGGATTCGGGGGGACCAACGCGCACGTCGTGCTGCGTGACGTCACTGACTCGACGTTCCCGTCGCCGCGCCAGGGGGACAGCCGTCCCCGCCTCCTTCCGTTGTCCGCCCGCGACCCCGAAGCCCTCAAAGACCTTGCCAGTTCGATGGCGACCTTCTTGACGGGTGATGCCAGCCGGTTCGACGACGTCGTCCACTCGTGCAGCCGGCGCCGTACCCATCACGAATACCGCCTCGCGCTGAGCGTCTCGACTCACCTGCAGGCGGCCGAGCAACTCAGCACCTTCGCGGAAGGGCACACGACGCCGGGAGCAGCGACGGGCCGGGCCCCGGCGTCTGAGCGGCCCAAGCTGGCGTTCGTCTGTTCCGGCATGGGGCCGCAATGGTGGGGAATGGCCCGTGAGCTCCTCGAGAGCGAACCGATCTTCCGGAACGCCGTCGAGCGCTGCGATGCCGAACTCGCCAAATACACGGGCTGGTCGTTGACGGAGGCCATGCTCGCCGACGAAGCGCACTCCCGGATGGCTGAGACCGAGGTCGCCCAGCCGGCCAACTTCGCCGTTCAGGTCGGACTTGGCGAGCTGTGGCGCTCCTGGGGCATCGTGCCCGACGCGATCGTCGGGCACAGCACCGGCGAGGTCGCCGCGCACTACCTCGCGGGTGTCCTCTCGTTCGAGGACGCGGTCAAAGTCAACTACTACCGCAGCAACCTGCAGCAACGGACGACCGGCACCGGTCGGATGCTCGCCGTCGGTCTGAGTCCGGAGACGCTGAACCAGGTCGTCGCCGGTGCCGGCCCGTTGGTCTCGGTCGCCGCCATCAACGGTCCGAGCGCCGTCACCCTGGCGGGCGACGAGACCGTACTTGCCGGGATGGCGTCCCAGCTCGAGACGTTCGGGATCTTCCACCGGTTCCTGCAGGTCAAAGTCCCCTACCACAGCCACTACATGGACCCGCTTCACGACGATCTCATCGCCGGCCTGCAGGACCTCAACCCCAGTCCTGGCCAGATCCCGCTCTACTCGACCGTGACCGGCACCGTACTTGACGGGCCAACTGCCGACGCCAGTTATTGGTGGCGGAACGTTCGCGCCACGGTGCTGTTCCAGGCCGCGTTCTCCCAGATGGTGGCCGACGGCTACACGCAGTTCGTCGAACTCGGGCCGCACCCCGTTCTGGCGAGCTCGATGCGCCAACTGATGTCCAGCGCGGGAACTGAAGGTCTGCTCGTACCGTCCATGCGCCGCGGGACCGACGAGGCCGAACAGCTGCGCCAGTCGTTGGGTCTTCTGCACTGTCACGGACAGCAGGTTGACTGGGACAACGTCAACGGGCCGGCCGCGGTCTACATCAAGTTGCCTACCTACCCATGGCAGGTTCGTTCCTACTGGAACGAGTCGGTAGAGGCGGCTGAGGACCGTCACTATGTCGAAACGCATCCCCTGCTCGGGCAGCGGATGAACGCCCCACACGCAACCTGGGAACACGAACTCAACCCAGGTCCAAGCGGATACCTGGCTGATCACAAGGTGCAGGGCACCACGCTGATGCCTGCGGCCGGGTTCATCGAGATGGCCTTCGCAGCGGCCCGGCAGACCTACGGGGAGACCGACCTATGCCTGCAGGAGTTAGACCTTCGCCGGGCGCTGGTGCTCAGCCCGACCGCCGATCCACGGGTTCGCACCACTCTGATCCGGGAGACGGGTGCTGTCGAGTTCGCGAGCTTCACGGCACTTCCCAGCGGGGAACGACAGTGGGCAGTACACGCGACCACCCGGATCCACAGCCACTGCGCGGCCAAGCAACGCCTCGATCTTCAGAACGTGGCCTCCTCGGTCGGGCCGGTGATCGGGCATACGGAGTTCTACGAGTTCACTCGGAGCTTGGGGTTCGAGTACGGGCCGAGTTTCCAGGCGGTGCAGAGTGTGCGTGTCGGGGACGGGGTCGCGGTCGCCGCTATCCGAGTACCCGACCCGATCACCGGCCAGCTCGATGCCTACACGTTCCACCCCAGCCTGCTCGATGCAGCGTTCCAGGTCCTGATCACTGCCGCCCTGACCCAGCGCAACGACGGGCACACTGACCCCTACCTGCCCGTCGGTGTGGACCGGATCACGATCCTCGCGCCGGCTGTCGAGAACATGGTCGTCGTAGCACGCGTCGTGTCCAGCGACGCTCAGCTGCTCGTCAGTGACGTCAGCGTGTGCGCACCTGACGGGCAGTGCCTCGTGCAGATCGAGGGCTTCCGGGCCCAGTCGCTGGAGTCAGCCGTGAGCCTGACCCCCGAGCGGATCGACGCTGGCCTGCTGGCGCTCGAATGGGATGAGGTCGCCGCCGGCGCCGAGCCGGATCCCGCGACGGAGGACGCGCCGCCCGCCGGTCCGATGACGGACTCAACGTGGTTGATCTTCGCCGACGCTGGCGGCGCGGCAGCGCGCCTTGCAGTCGAGGCCGGCCGGGCGGGGCACGCGGTGGCGCTCGTCACCCACCAGCCTGTTGAGGAGATGCTCGCCGTAGCCGACGGTGCCTACGTCGTCGATAGAGCCGATCCCGGCCATTACATCTCGCTTCTGGAGAGCCTGAAGTGGGCGAATATCACCAGGGTCATCCATGCCTGGAGCCTTGACATCCGGTTCGATCCGCAGGCCTCGGCTACGCAGCTCGAGGGCGAGCAAGAGCTAGGCGTTCTGTCCGTCATGTATCTCATGCAGGCACTGGCGGCTGCGCGCGGCCAGGTCCCGCAGGTGTGGCTGATCACTCGGGGCGCAGTCTCACTGCCGACCGAGACGAACAGCCCAAATGTTGCAGCGGCACCGCTGTGGGGGTTGGGACGAGTCATCGGCCACCAGGAATTCACGTCGATGTGGGGTGGACTCGTCGACTTCGACCCCACGGAAGACCCCGATGAAACGCGCCTGCTGCTGCACGACATCGAGAAGAGTGCTGGTGAGGACCAACTCGCCTACCGCCAGGGGCGCCGATTCGCGGCGCGCCTGCGGCCTTGCCGTGCTCTGAGCACCCCCGTGCCGGGCGGATTGCGACCGGATCGCAGCTATCTCGTCACGGGAGGCCTGGGAGCCCTCGGCTTGATTGTTGCCAAGGTCCTCAGCGACCGCGGCGCCCGACACATTGTCCTCGCGGGTCGCACCCGGCTGCCGCCGTCTCAAGCGTGGGGGGACCTGCCTGACGACCACTCGAACCGGGCCGCCATCAGCGCGATGCAAAGACTTCAAGACAGCGGGACCGCAGTGGAGTACGTCGCCGTCGACGTCACCGATGAAGGGGCGCTGACTGCTTGGCTGCGGGAGCGCGGTGCGGTCGGTCACCCCGAGCTGGCCGGCGTCGTGCACGCGGCCGGCGCCGTCGATGACCAGCTCCTGGTCAAGATGGACGGCGAGCGCTTCAGCAGGGTGTTGCGCCCCAAGCTGATGGGTGCATGGAACCTGCACCGCGCCCTGGAAGCGAGCCCGCTCGACTTCTTCATCATGTTCTCGTCCACCGGTTCCGTGATCACGTCCCCAGGGCAGGCCAACTACGCCTCCGGCAACGCCTTCCTCGACGCTCTGTCCCACCATCGGCGAGCGGCCGGACTGCCAGCAACCAGCATCGGATGGGGCCCCTGGTCGGTCGGCATGGTCGAGGATCTCGACCTCGAGCAGATGTACACGCGCAAGGGAATCGACCTCATCACACCTGCCGCTGGAAGCCAGATCCTGGGACGCCTGATCGGGCAGAAGGTGCCCCACGTGCTCGCTATCACCGCCGACTGGGCGAAGGTCCGGGAAAGCTCCGTGGGAGGCCTCTTGCCGGCGATGTACCGCGACCTCGGAACGGTCGGCGACAACGCCGACCGAGCGGGTGCCGCCGCCGCGGCCGACGCACTGCTTGCGCGCCTGGCCGCCCTTCCCGAGACGGACCGCGGCCGCGAACTCGCCAAGCACTTGCGCGACGTCACCGCTCTCGTCATGGGCATCGACTCCGACGCGCTGGGGCTGGACGAGGCCTTGAGCGGTCTTGGAATGGACTCCATGATGGCGATCGAGGTCAAGCACCGGGTCGAAGCCGGCCTACACGTCGAGGTGTCGGTCCTGGATCTGCTGCAGGGGGGGACCATCGGCACGCTCTCCACGCGCCTTCTCAGCCAGCTACCCATGACCCCGCCGGCCCAGGAGTCGACTGGCGCCGGAGCCGACCGGGCAGATATCGACCTCGACAAGGAGCTCGACAAGTTAATCGCCGATCTTTCACCGGAAGACCTCGATCGGCTCGTTGCCCAGCTGGAGGACGACGAGGCCGCAGCTACGCCGATTCAGGTTGACCGCCGGCCGCCAGCGCCCGAGATGGCGCCTGCGGACGACCCAAGGCATCCACCGCGCAGCTAGGTGATGAAGCCAACTCAGGAGTCGCGGCCTGGCCAAGGTCTGTCGGCCTGTCACGGACCTGTCCGACGACGAAGACCTTGCCTTCAGCCGGCGGCCCAGCCCTGACGTGGGCACTGTCGACTACCCGCTTTGACGGGATGGCTGCCGACTCGCGCGAAGCGGTCATTGCGGTGAGGGTGTTGACTCCTTGAACCCGAGCATGCAGCACGAAGGCGCGCTGGACGTCGTCCAGGAGGGGTGTCGGGACCCGGGCCGGCACGGTTGTGCGAGGCCGCAGTCGATGATCAGCGGGACCGCAAGATCGCCTTCGCTCTGCGGAGCCCTTTGACTTGCTGCTCTCGCTAGTCCAGCTTCTGCGAAGCTCCTCCCGCTGCTGCACACTCGAAGTCGACGCACCTGCCGACGTGTGCACCGTCCTGGGAGACCGACACATGCCATCGAGCGGACGTGCTGAGTCGCTCGTCCTGGGACCAGATGACGGCGAGTCAGCCTCCCGGCGGTTGCGTGCGCTGCCGTCACCACCCTCGTCGTGGGGTGGCTGGGCGCTCGTGGTTCTGGGGCTGGTGGCGGTCGGGTCGACGCTGTGGCCTCACCTGCGACCGTGACCCTCTCCCCGACCGGTGCCTTCTGCGGTGAGCTCGACGCTTCGCTATCGCGGCGTCGAGCTCGTGGTCCCCACCGGCTGGCTGCGGTCCGGCACCGCCGACTGCCCGGCTCTCGACACGGCCGGTGTCGCGCCGTGGCGCGACCTGCACGGCGTTCCGGCGTGCGGCCCGGGCCACCGAGGGACAGTAGTTGTTCTCGCGCCCTACGACACGGCGCGCCCGCCAGAGGTGTCGGTCGGGGCGGACGCCGCCGGGCGGACGTACGCGCAACGACTGGTGCCCGAGCGCGGCGTGGTCATCAGCATCGCCACGAATGATGCGCTAGCGGCGACTCGGGTGCTGTCGAGCCTGCATGTGCTGCGTGAGGGCGACATCGTCGGCGGCTGCCCGGCAGCAGCGCTCAAGCTTCCGGTCGCTCGCGGCTCCTTCGCGGCCGTCAACGCCGATCCGAAGGTCGTACGCGGCGCCACCGTCTGCGGCTACGCCGGGGCATGGCTGGGAGCGGTCACGACGCTCGATGCGGTCCACGCGGTGCGGCTGGTGAAAGACGTGAACGCCGCTGGACCGCCGCCACCCCGTTCGGCCTGCCGCGAGCATGACCTCACAGGGGCACGCACCCACGGCTGGCTCACCTATCTCGACACGACGCCGGGCACGACAGCCCTGCTCGTCCTGCAGCGCTGCGTGGGCGAGCCGGGCGGTGCCGTCCTCATCACCGGTGAGCCGACCCGCGCCACCACCGAAGCGCTGTGGCGCGACATGGTCGCCACGGGCCCCGACAACGGTGTGACGCCGAGCTATCCGTGACCGGTCGCCCGCTTCGAATGGGCTTGATTTCACGCGGCATCGACAGTCTGCCGGCGGGCCGACGATCTCTGGCAACGGCCGCTTCGTCGCCTATTGCGCCATCACGCAATCGGCGCAGTTCGAGGACCTGCAAATATCCGGACCGATCTCAAGACAGGGCGGGTGCAACTCGTCAGTGGCACCAGCGAGGGAGTGATGGGGAACGACGGATCGAAGAACCCCTCGATCAGCGATGACGGCAACCTCATCGCGTTTGCATCCCCCGCGCGCAACCTCATCGACGGAGGTGGCGTGTTTGTCCTCTACCTCGAGAACATGGCGACGGGCAGCGTCCGCATGGTCGGCCAGAGTGGTTTCGAGTACCAGCCAGGCGGTGCTCCCGAGGTCCGAACGGCGATCTCCGGTCGGGCGCGCGTCCTCGCCTATGAGCGGCTGGTCTTCAGCCATGACCCGTTGGACACCATTTTCCGGGGGCCCGTGATGGTGACCGACCTGCGGTATGGCGGGGAACACGAGGTGGGCCTTTCCCCTGATCCCGAGGTGTCAAGCACCGCGTTGCATCCGTCGATCTCCGACGACGGGACCTACCTTGCCTTCGATTCCGACGCCTCCGATCTCGTCCCCGATGACCCCGATGGACCTGGCCGCGATGTCTTCCGTACCAACCTGCGCACCGGGAGCGCGGCGTCGTCCAGCCCCATCCCGCGGGGAAGCTATGACAAGCGTGACCGACGCTGCGACTCCCAGGCCGGCTATGACCGCGACCGTCGGGATCGCGCTGTGTGACCCCTGGATTCCCACTAGATGATCGATTCCAAGGGGTCAGTGGTCGTAGGCGAGCAGCGATCGCTTG
>CAXSDR010000105.1:0-12772 GCA_964236445.1 uncultured Motilibacteraceae bacterium
ACGTCGATCGTGATGCCCTGCTCGCGCTCGGCGCGCAGGCCGTCGGTGAGCAGCGAGAGGTCGACATCGTCGCGGCCGCGGTCGCGGCTCGCGCGCTCCACGGCTGCGAGCTGGTCGGCCAGGACGGCGCTTGCGTCGTGCAGCAGTCGCCCCACCAGAGTGGACTTGCCGTCGTCGACGGACCCGGCCGTCGCAAGCCGAAGAAGGCCACCGCTCATCAGAAATACCCCTCACGCTTGCGGTCTTCCATGGCGGCTTCGCTGATGCGGTCGTCGGCGCGGGTCGCGCCCCGTTCGGTCACGCGTGCCGCGGCGATCTCGGCGACGATCTCGGCATAGCTCGCGGCGTCACTCTCGACAGCACCGGTGCAGCTGATGTCGCCGACCGTGCGATAGCGCAGGACGCGCTCCTCGACGGCCTCGTCATTCCGCCGCTGCGCGACCGGATGGTCGAAGTACCACATGCCGTCACGCTTGAAGACACGTCTCGAATGCGCGAAATAGAGTTCAGGCAGCTCGACCTGCTCGCGAGCGAGGTATTGCCAGACGTCGAGCTCTGTCCAGTCGGACAGCGGAAAGACGCGCACGTGCTCGCCCACGCGGTGGCGCGTGTTCCACAACGACCACAGCTCGGGCCGCTGACGAGCGGGGTCCCACTGGCCGAACTCGTCACGCAGGCTGACCATGCGCTCCTTGGCGCGGGCCTTGTCCTCGTCGCGCCTGCCACCGCCGACGACGCAGTCGAACTTGTTCTCGGCGATCGCGTCGAGCAAGGTCACCGACTGCAGCGGGTTGCGCGTGCCGTCGGCGCGCTCGTGCACTCGGCCCCTGTCGATCGAGTCCTGCACCGAGGACACGACCAGCCGGGCACTGTGCTTTGCCGCGAAGGCGTCCCGGTAGGCGAGCACCTCGTCGAAGTTGTGGCCCGTGTCGACGTGCAGCAGCGTGAACGGCAGGGTCGCCGGGCGGAACGCCTTGCTGGCCAGGTGCAGCAGCAGCGCGCTGTCCTTGCCGCCGGAGAAGAGGATGACGGGGCGTTCGGCCTCGGCGCCGACCTCCCGCAGGACCTGGACAGCCTCGGCCTCGAGGGCGTCGAGGTGCTCCAGCACAGGTGCGTCATCGGTGCGGAACGCGTCGTGCAACGCCGTCACAGCAGGCCTTTCTGCTCGAGCAGGGAGCGCAGCTCGGCGACGGACTCGTCGAGGCCGCGGTCGGTGGTGTCGAGCCGCAGGTCGGGGGAGACCGGCTCTTCGTAGGGGTCGTCGACGCCGGTCAGCCCGCTCAGCCGACCGCTGCGCTGGCGGGCGTAGAGGCCTTTCACGTCGCGGTCGGAGCACACGTCGAGGGGAGTGGCGACGTGCACCTCGACATAGGCGGTTCCGGAGGCGTCGTGCAGCTCACGGACCGCCGAGCGGGCCGAGGCGTAGGGCGCGATGACGGGGACCAGGACGAGCACCCCGTTGCGCGCCAGCAGCGACGCGACGAAACCCACCCGACGTACGTTCTCCTCGCGGTCCTCCCGGCTGAAGCCGAGATCGCGGGTGAGGTGCGTGCGCAGCTCGTCACCGTCGAGCACCTCGACCCGGTGCCCCTGATCCAGCAGCGACCGGCGCAGCGCGCGCGCCAGCGTGGTCTTGCCGGCGCTGGGCAGGCCGGTGAGCCACAGTGTGGCGCCGGTGGTGGTGACGTTGTCGGTCGTGTCTGTCGTCACGTGTTGATCCCGCACTCGGTCTTGGAGCTCCCGGCCCAGCGGCCGGCCCTCGCGTCTTCTCCAGCATCGATGCGCCGGGTGCAGGGTGCGCACCCGATGGAGGCATAGCCGTCCTCCAGCAGCAGGTTCATGATCACGCCGTTCGCGCTCGCGTAGGCATCGACGTCGGCCTGGGTCCACCGAGCCAACGGGTTGACCTTGACCTTGGACCGCTTGGCGTCCCAGCCGACGACGGGAGTCAGGGCACGGACCGGGGACTCGTCGCGGCGTACGCCTGACCCCCACGCGTCGTAGGCGGCCAGCGCGTTGTCGAGGGGAGCCACCTTGCGCAGGGCGCAGCACAGGTCGGGCTCGCGCTCGTAGAGGCGCGGGCCGTAGTGGGCGTCCTGCTCGTCGACGGTCATGCCGGGGGGGACGCTCACGACGTTCACGTCATAGACGGCCTGGACGGCGTCACGTGTGCCGATGGTCTCGGGGAAGTGGTAGCCGGTGTCGAGGAAGACGACGTCGACGCCGGGAATCACGGTGGAGGCGAGGTGGGAGAGCACGGTGTCGCCCATCGAGCCGGTCAGGGCGAAGCGGTCGCCGAACTCGCTGCGCGCCCAGCGCAGGACGTCGCCCGCCGACGCCTCCTCGAGGTCGCGGCCCGCCTTGAGCGCGAGAGAGCGCAGGCCTTTCGCGGCCCTGGGGCTGCTCGCCACTGTGCTGCTCATCCGCTCACTCCTCCGACGTCGAGTCCGACCAACGTCAGGGTGAACACCCGCCGACACGATCTGCATCCCCAGGGGCTGACTGCGCCTGACACCGCCTCGGACGGGTGCAGGTCCTCGTCCCCGCAGAAGGGGCAGTAGAACGGCTCGGCGCGTGTGGTCATCGCAGGTCGTCCTCAGCGGCCCGGGCGACCCAGGCGGCGAAGGGCTCGCCCTCGATGCGCTGGGCGTCGAACTTGGTGGTGACCCGCTCGACGTAGTCCGGCACCTCCGCGGACGTGACCTTGAGTCCGCGCAGCTTGCGCCCGAAGCCGGCGTGCAGGCCGAGCCCGCCGCCGAGATGCACCTGGAAGCCGTCGACCTGCTCGCCTCCAGCGGTCGTGACGAGCATGCCCTTGAGGCCGATGTCAGCGGTCTGGATGCGCGCGCACGAGTTGGGGCAGCCGTTGATGTGCAGGGACAGCGGTTCGCCGAAGCTCGGGAGACGCGCCTCCAGCTCGTCGATGACATCGCTCGCCCGCTGCTTGGTCTCGACGATCGCCAACTTGCAGAACTCGATGCCGGTACAGGCCATCGTGCCGCGGCGGAAGGTCGTCGGCCGCGCCTGCAGGTCGAGTTCGGCGAGTGCGGC
This sequence comes from uncultured Motilibacteraceae bacterium, assembly GCA_964236445.1. Taxonomy (GTDB): domain Bacteria; phylum Actinomycetota; class Actinomycetes; order Motilibacterales; family Motilibacteraceae; genus CAXSDR01. The sequence goes on from CAXSDR010000105.1 coordinate 3,052, forward strand.
CACGACCTCCTCCACGCGGTCCTCGGGGACGTCGAGGATCAGCAGGTGCTGCTGCGGCGTCAGGCGGATGCGGTCGCTCCCGACCGCCTCGGCGATGTCGGCGACCCGAGCCAGCCTGCTGCCGCTCACGCGACCCGCTCGCGGTGCAGCACCGACGTAGAAGCGGCCGTCGCGCTGACGGTGCACACCGATGTGGTCGCGCGTGCCCGGGGCGGGCGGCGAAGGTGCCGGACCGTCGGTCAGCGCGCGGTGCAGGTATTCGTTCTCGAGAACCTCGCGGAAGCGCGCGACACCCCAGTCGGAGACCAGGAACTTGAGCCGGGCACGGTGACGCAGGCGGCGGTAGCCGTAGTCGCGGAAGGCCCCGCACACGGCGGCCCACACGTCGGGCACCTCCTCGGCCGAGACCCAGGCGCCGAGGCGCTGGGCGAGGATCGGGTTGGTCGAGAGACCGCCGCCGACCCAGACGTCGAAGCCCGGGCCGTGCTCGGGGTGCACGACGCCGACGAACGACAGGTCGTTGACCTCGTGCGCGACGTCCTGGCGCGGCGAGCCGCTCACGGCGGTCTTGAACTTGCGCGGCAGGTTGCTGAAGGCCTGGTCGCCGACGAAACGGCTGACGAGAGCGTCGATCACGGGGGTGCCGTCGAGGATCTCGTCGTCAGCCACGCCTGCCACAGGGGAGCCGAGCATCACGCGCGGGGTGTCGCCGCAGGCTTCCTGCGAGCTCAGCCCGACCGCCTCGATCCTGGCCCAGATCGCGGGCGCGTCCTCGACGCGGATCCAGTGGTACTGGATGTTCTGCCGGTCGGTGACGTCGGCGGTGTCACGCGCATAGGTCTGGGAGATCTCCGCCAGGACCCGCAGCTGCTCGAGCGAGAGGCGGCCGCCGTCGATGCGGACCCGCAGCATGAAGTATTCGTCGTCGAGCTCGTGCGGCTCGAGAACCGCGGTGCGCGCACCGGGGATGCCTGGCCGGCGCTGGGTGTAGAGCCCCCACCAGCGGAAGCGGCCGCGCAGGTCGGCCGGGTCGATCGAGTCGAAGCCCCGCGCGCTGTAGGTCGAGAGGATGCGGTCGCGGACGTTGAGCCCGTTGTCATCCTTCTTCGACTGCTCGTTGGGGTTCAGCGGCGTCCGGTGGCCGAGGGCCCATTGGCCCTCACCCTTCCTTCGCCTCGGCGCGGGGGGCACAGGCTGTCCTCGTTCCTGGATGACGGCTGGGTCAGGCGCAGGGGCGCCGATCGATGCTGGGAGGACGAAGTGCAGGGCGCCGTCGTCGCGCCGTCGTCGTCAGGCGGGGGAACCCGGACAGACCGCGCTCGACACGTGACCGAGGTCCACGTGGAGCCGCGCGACGAGGTGCGTCGTGGCGGTCATGGGGCTGAGACTACCGCCCCGGGATGCTCGGACTCGCAGGGGTCGTCCGGAACTCGAGACGGCCGTCTCAGGCCCGAGGCTCCCGGCGCGCCGTGGTGAGCCGGCGGAACGGCGACGGGTCGCTACGGTGGGGAAGGTGACTAGGTGGCGTGTACGCACAGTGCCCGCCCGACGACTCTTTGTGTCGACCGTGGCGGCGTGCTTCCGCTACCGCGTCACCGGCCTGGCGGCCGAAGCCGGGTTCTTCGCCCTGCTCTCGCTACCGCCGCTTGCGCTGGGCCTCGTTGGAGCGCTCGGCTACTTCAGCGGCTGGCTCGGGCCCGAGGCCGTCGAGTCGATGCGGGCCTCGATCGTGTCCACCGCACGCCAGGCGCTCTCCGAGCCCAGCGTCAAGAGCGTGATCGAGCCCTACTTCGACGACGCGCTCAAACGCGGCCGCCCCGACATCGCGTCCGTCGGCTTCCTGCTGTCGCTGTGGTCCGGCTCGCGTGCGCTCAACGTCTTCGTCGACACGATCACGATCATGTACGGCCTCGGTGGCCGCCGCGGGATCATCCGTACGCGGGCCCTCTCGTTCTCGCTGTATGTGCTGTCCCTGCTGGCGGGCACGGTGGTGCTCCCGCTCGTGCTCGCCGGCCCCGATCTCGTGAGCAGGACGGCTCCCGGCGGCTATGCCTTCGTGTCGGGCGTCTACTGGCCGACCGTCCTCGTGCTGTCGGTCTTCTCGCTGACAACGCTCTACCACCTGGCCGTGCCGGTGCGGACGAAGTGGCGGCGCAACCTGCCGGGGGCGACCCTGTCGGTCACGCTGTGGATCGTGCTGAGCTTCGTGCTCCGGGTCGTGATCTCGGAGAGCCTGGGCAGCACGTCGGTCTACGGACCGCTCTCGACGCCGATCATCGTGCTCATCTGGCTCTACTTCATCGCGATCAGCGTGCTCATCGGCGCCGCACTCAACGCGGCGGTCGATGTGGAGTTTCCGACGGTCGAGACCGTGGTCGCACGTCAGGAGGCGCATGACATGCCTGGCGAGGCGATCGGGACCTCCGTCGGCGTCCATGCCGAGGCGATGACCGGAGCCAGACCTGACGGAGCGCCGGCGCTTCCGGATATCTAGGCCCTGCGGGGTCGCCGGAGCGCTGGATGCGGCATGCTGACGGCATGACCGAGCAGCCGGAGACGAGCAGCACCCTGGCGACGCCGATGGAGCAGCGGTGGCAGCGAGAGGACCGTCGGGGCAGCGACGACGCCTGGGATGCTCTCGCCAGGGTCGCGCTCCTCGCGGGCGGGATCGCCTTCCTCCTCGGGGTGGCCGTCTGGGCGGCCTACCTCTTCAACGGGGCCTCTCGCTAGCGAGTCCTGCTCAGCAGGCGACTTCGAACCACACGTCTTTGCCGTCGGTCTGCGCCGGCGCGGTGCCCCAGGCGTCCGTCAGGGCGGACACGAGCATCAGACCCCGGCCGGCCGGAGCTGCGTCCCCGGCGCAAAGGCGCCGCTCCGCCGTCGTCAGGCGGGCCGGCACCGGAGTTCCCGGGGCCGAGTCGCTGACCGTGACCCGCACGACCTCACCGGTCAGCTCGACGCAGAGCCGCACCTCGGGCGACTCTGTGTGGCGCACGACGTTCGTGACGAGCTCGCTGACGGCCAGGGCCACATCCTCGACGCGGCACACACAGCCCCGTTGCTCCATCATCCGCAGCACAGCCGTGCGGGCCTTCTTCGGAGCGTCGACGTCGACCGGCAGCGTGACGATGTCGAGGACCTGCATGGCTTGGGGCCTTCCGTCGGGTCGCGTGGAGCGGGTTGCGGGCTGACTAACGAGCGCGGCAACCGGCGGTTACGTCTAGTCGCGCAGCGCACCTGATCGTGTGCGTTTGGTGACCGGTGTCAGACTGTCGCCATGGACAGGGCTGGGCTCGTCCGCCTGGGCACCGTGGCAGCGTTCGTCCTCGACGGCGCGCTCGCTGGCTGCGCGGCCGATCACACGCCGCCCGCCACGGCACCGAATCGCGCAGCGGGCTGGCACCGGGTGCGAGCTCCGGGCTCATTGCGCAGTATCGCGGGCCTGGACTCGGGAGAATCCGCGTCCCCATGTGCTCGCGGCGGGCAGACACTGGGGTGGCGGTCCGCTGCTCGCCGACGTGACCGACGGGGTGGCGACGGAGCTCTCGAGCACGGCGCTTCCTCGCCAGCAGCGACAGGGGCTCGACTCCGTGTCGAGCGACGGCGAGAACATTGCCGTCAGCGAGGTTGTCTCCGATGCGGCGCGGGCACCCGCCACGGTCTGGATCGGGGGCATGAGCGCGGACACCAGGTCAGAGCACAAGCCACCTCGCGATGACGAAGGCCGGGCACCCATGTGGGCCACGCCGCTGCTCGACGGGGAGGAGGGCTTCCGCAGCGTCGGTGCGGTTCCCGTGCCAGGCGGCTGGGACATCCGCGCCTGGCGGGCCGACGCCACGTGGGAGTCCCTCGACGCGTTCCCGCAGCTCCGACTGGGCCGTGTGCCGGCGCCCCGGACGCTGCTGAGCGGCACGACCGAAAGTGAGGTGGTCGTTGCGGGACAGCTGAGCGAGAGGGGGCCCGACGCCGCGGCACCGTGGTCGGTCTGGACGCTCGGCGACGACGGTCCAGCGACGCCCGGCGGGCGCTGGCAGCGAGCGATGCTGGCATCTGTGCCCGATGGACTGACCGACATCGCGTCGTGGGATGCCGGCTGGTGGGTGGCCGGGCACCGCGGGATGAAGCCGGTCGTCTACGACTTCGACTCGGCGGCAGGCGCCGAGCTGGCCGTGCCCGACACCTCGCTCGACCCGCTCTGCCCGAGCGTCTTCGTTGCCGGAAAGCCGATCGGCCGGTCGCTGGTGCTTGCCACGCAGTCTGTCGACGGTCCGACGGTGTGGCTCGCCGCGGGCCACGACTGGGTGCGGCTTCCCGCGCCGGCCGGGTCGCTGTCTGCTGCCCAGCTCGTCGGGGATGCGATCTATGTCCTCGTCGACGGAACCCTCTGGTTCCGAGCCCTCCCGCCGGCTTCCACTCGGGCCGACGTCCAGGACCTTCGGTCAGCCGGCCGCCCAGGTGATCGCCCGGTCCAGCACTCCGATGCCTGAGGCGGTCAGGGTCGTGGCCGACGTCTCGGACAGGAAGACACCCACCCGCCTGGCTGGGGCCACCCGGGTCGCCATCTGGGCGCCGGCGGAAAAGCCGAACACCGCCGCCTTGGTGCTGCCGGCGACGTAGGCCTGCACGGTGGCCCCGGCCGGCGCTGAGCCGTAGGACAGGGTGCCCGTGGATGCGAGCAGGTCGACACGTCCGGTGAGCCCAGTCGACATCGGGTCAGCGGCGAGGACATCGACGGCGCGCGAGGTCGCGACGTTGCCACCCGAGGTGGTCATGCCCAGGTCGTCGTAGCCTGCGGCCTCCCAGGTGATCACGGGCACGGCGACTGTCGCCAGCTTGGCGAGGTACGTCGAAGATCCGCTCGCGGAGAAGAGCACCAGCGACGCGCCGGACACTGCCGCCGCGCTGGTGTTGTTGTCGTCCAGTAGCGACACCGTGTAGCCCAGGGCCGACACGCGGTCGGCGACGACCTGGTCCGCGGCAGACAGCGGGAGCGACCCGGCGATGAACACCGCCGCACCGCCCGCGGCGGGGGGCGAGCCGGGCGGCGTGACGGTCAGGGTCAGGTCGTCCGAGGCGCTGAGCTGGCCGTCACCTGCGGTGAGCCGCAGCACGTAGGTGCCGGCCGCCGTGAAGCTCACCGTCGTGTCGACGGCGGTCGTGTCGCCGAACGACACGGCGCCGGGTCCGCTCACCCGGGCCCACGAGCTCGTCACCGCGCCGTCCGGCAGCCCGTCGTCGGTCACCGTGGCGTCGAGCGACGTCGATCCGGCGGCGAGGGGAGCGCTCCTGTCGGGGCCGGCATCGACCGAGGGCGCGGCGTTGACCGGCGGGAGCGGCGGGCCGGCCGGCGTCCCGGCTGTCCACAGCAGCACCTTGTCGAGCAAGGTCTTGCCCGCAGCGGTCAGCGTGGTGGCCGATGTCTCTGACAGGAAGAGCGCAGCGCGGCGGGCGGGTGCCACGCGGGAGGCCATCTGCGCGCCGGCCGCGTAGCCGAACACCGACGCCTTGGTGCTCGCGGCGACCCGTGCCTCGATGAGCGCGCCGGCTGCCGGCGAGCCGTAGGCGACCTTGTCAGCCGTCGCCAGCACGTCGAGGCGTCCGGTCAGACGGGTGGACATCGGGTCACCGGCGACGATATCGAGCGCGCGCTTCGCCGCGACGTTGCCGCCTGCCGCGGTCATCCCGAGGTCGTCGTAGCCGGCTGCCTCCCACGTGACGACGGGGACGGCGACGCCGCTCAGCCGTGACATGAAGCTGGAGGAACCCGTGGCGGAGTAGAGGACCAACGCAGCTCCGGTGGTGGCGGCTGCACTGGTGTCGGCGTCGTCGAGGAGCGAGACGGTGAAGCCGAGACCACCCAGCCGGTCGACGACCACCTGGTCGGCGGCCGAGAGTGGAAGCGCCCCGGCGATGAACAGTGCCTTCGGCGCCGCGGCGTCGTCATCGACGATCGTCAGCACGGCCGAGCCGTCCGAGACGGTGGCACCCGTCACCGACCCGAGAGTGAGCGGGACACTTTCGTCCGGCTCATCGCTCGCGTCACCCTTCACCGCCACGTCGATCAGCTGCGTGCTCGGCCCGCCCGGCGCAAAGGTCAACACGCCGCTCGCGGCCACGTAGTCGCTCCCCGCGGCCGCTGAACCGGTCCCGGTGCTCCAGGGAACTGTGACCGAGGCGGACGATGTGCCCGTGACGGTCACCGGCACGTGGGCGGTGACATCGCCCTCGGTGACGCTGACGTCGTCGACCTTCACGGTCGGGAGTGGGTCGTCGTTGGACACCGTCACCGTGGCGCCGGCATCGGCCAGGGCGGCGCCGGTTGCCCCCGAGAGCGTGACGGTGAAGGACTCGTCCGGCTCCCACATCGTGTCACCGAGCACGGGGACGGCCAGCTGTGCGCTGGTCTGACCGGGCGGGAACGAAACTGTTCCGGAACGCGCGGTGTAGTCACCGGCACCCGCCGTGCCGTCGGCGCTCGACCAGTCGACCGTGACTGCTGTCGTGGCGGGCGTGCTCAACGTGACGTCGACGAGGGCGTCGTGTTCACCTGCATCGCCTTCGCTGGTGGCTGCGTCGCGCACCGTCAGCGAAGGAGGCGCGGTGGCGTTGTCGTCGTCGGTGACGGTCACCGTGGCTGTGGCATCGGTGAGCACCCCACCGGTGGGCGACGTCAGGTTCACGGCGAACGTCTCATCGGGTTCGTGGGCCGTGTCGCCGACGATGGGCACGCTGACCGCCTGCGTCAGCGCACCGCCGGCGGCGAAGGTCAGCGACCCGGAGGTGCTCTGGTAGTCGGCCGGTGACGTCGCTGTGCCGTCAGCGGTTGCATAACCGACGCTCACCGGGGACGTAGGCACGTCGTTCAGGCGTACGGTCACGCCGACCGTGTGCGCGGCGCCGCCCTCGCCCGTCGAGACGTCGTCGACGCTGACCCCGATCGGGTCGACCGCTGCGGGGGAGCCGTTGACCAGCGTGCTGGCACGCCACGACGAGGCGAGGTTGAGGTTGCGCGCATCGGCGCGGGCCACGAGGGAGTAGCCGCCCGCGTTCGTCGCGGGATACCACGACGGGCTGTAGGAGAAGTCGGACAGCGTGCGGCCGAACGAGTCGACGAGGACGACGCGTTCGCCTTCTGAGGCGAGGTTGCCGCCATAGACACCGGCTACGCGCGGGGTGCTGCCGTATCGGGCGACGAAGTCGGGTGCCGACTTGATGGCGACGATGCGCTCACCCGGGTTGAGCGTGCCTGCCGGGAAGGTGAAGGTCACCGCCGTCGTGAGCTGCACACCGGCGAGCTGGACGGGCGCGGAGCCGGTGTTGGTGACTTCGACGTACTCGTAGTTGTTGCCGCCGGTGGCGTTGTAGTGGACCTCGGTGACGGCGAGCGTCGGGAGGTTCGGGGTGGTGAACGTCGCGGCGTCCTCGGCGCTCCACGTGGTGCCGGACAGCACCCGCGCCCGGACCTTCTGCGTGGTGCTGATGGTGAGAGGCCCGCTGTAGAGCGTCGCGCCGGCGGCGACGCTGCCGCCGACCGCCCGCGGGTCCGTGCCGTCGGTCGTGTAGTAGATCGAGCCTGCCGCGTTGGGGTTCGTGAGCGTGAGCGCGAAGCCCGGGGCGATGTCGCCCCCCTGCTGGCTCATCGTGGGCGCGTTGATGCTCGGGTAGTAGCCGTAGGTCTTCAGCGCGGTGACGAGTCGGGCCGGATTGCCCGTCATGACGTCGTTGATCGCGTTGACCTCGTTCTGCCAGTCGACGTCACGCGTGCGCGTGGGCTGGCCGAGGGACTTCAGCGAGTCACCCCAGCGCGCCGACTCGGCCACGACGGCCTCGCTGACGTAGCTGTTCAGCGCGGCGAAACGCGCCTTCGCGTTCGCCTCGGTCAGCGCGCCGTTGTTGTAGACCGCCCGGTTGACCCGGTCGGCGAAGCGCAGCCGGAACTCGGGGCTCTGGACTGCTGCACGCCAGATGGCGTTGATGACGGACGTGTCGCTCGCGCCCGGGCGGAAGCTCGGGGGAACCCAGGCACCGTTCTGGGAGGGACCGCCCAGGCGTACGTCGAAGGACCACTCGCCGTCCCACTCGAAGTAGCGCAGCGGACCGGGCGTCGGCGTCGCGCGGTTGCCGGCCCACCAGTTGTTGTTGGGCCAGTCGGTGACCCCGCCGTAGAACTGCAGCGCGAGGTAGTCGGCGAAGTTGTCGAGATCGACATAGTCCTGGAGCTCGGCGTAGTTGGCGGGATCGGTCATGTCCTTGTTGACCAGCGTCGTGGAGAGGTAGTTCCAGCGCGCCGGGCTCGCCGCGCCGTGTGCGCCCTCGTGGCTCACCGACCAGTAGTCGTTTTCGCTGCCACCGAAGTAGTCGGCCTGGAACGCGTCATCGGGATTCTCGACTGCGTTGTAGAGGCCCCAGTAGAGGCCGTTGATGTAGAGCTGGACGAACTGACCGTGCGAGCCGTAGCCGGACATGGCGATCTGGGAGTCGCGGAACCACTGGTCCTCTGTGTAAGTCGTCTTCGACGGGTTGCTGGTCCGGCACCAGCAGCGGTTGTTTCCCGAGCGCAGGACCAGCTTGTCGAGTTTGGTGGGCGCGCTGGCGCCGTTGACCGCAGCGCCCTTGAGCAGGTCGGTCGACCACTTGCCGGTGCCGTAGTCCGAACGGAAGTTCAGCTTCAGGGCGCGCTTGAGCCGGTCGTGGCTGTGGCCCTCGATGCCCACGTCGGCCTGGGTGTTCTTCGAGGGGTCGGTCGGATCGATGTATTCCACCGACACGCGCTTCTCGATGTCGTTCGTGTCGTACCACCCCGCCGGGCCGAAGATGTCGCCGAACTGCGACGTGATGGACAACGTCGGCACTGCCGTGAGCGCGGCCTCGACCCGGCCCGGGTCGGGGTCGACGATCGACGGGTCCATCTCGTAGTCGTGCTGGACAACGGCGCCGTCGCTGCCGGCCGAGACGTTGAAGTTGGGCCAGCCCGCAACGGTCGCCGGCTGGTGCACGACGTCGTTGACGAAGACGTAGGTCATGGTCGCGACCGGACCGGGGTCGACCCCGGCGGCGTAGGCGACTGCGCGCAGCGTCGTGGTCGACGTCACGTGGATCGCCCGGGTGTAGGGCGTGCCGACGGCCGACGTGGGGGTCGTCCCGTCGACGGTCCAGCGGATCTGCGCTCCGGCATCGGGTGCGGTGAGCGCGACATCGATCGGCGCGGTGTAGAAACCACGCCCGGGCGATGCCGTCACCGGGCTCGAGACCGCTGCCGTGGCAGCAGGCACCGGCGCCAGCAGCAGCAGCGAGCTGAGCACCGACAGGACAGCGAGCAGCGCGACGCGGCAACGGACAGACATCAGTGGGCCCCCCTAGGCTGCGGGGAACGCTACGCCTTGTCACCGAAAAAGTCGCTAGCCCTCACGACAATGGCGCGACGCCGTCACGGGGTGTGAGTCGTACGCCGGGACAAACCAGGACGACCGCGACAAGGCCGGGAAACGCACGAAGCCCCTCACCCGCCTCTCGGCGGATCAGGGGCCGTGCCGACATGTGGGCGATACTGGGATTGAACCAGTGACCTCTTCCGTGTCAGGGAAGCGCTCTCCCACTGAGCTAATCGCCCGTGCGATCTCCTCGGGTGGGACCGATGAGACTTCTCGCCGAGGTGGAGACGGGATTTGAACCCGTGTAGACGGCTTTGCAGGCCGTTGCCTCGCCTCTCGGCCACTCCACC
>CAXSDR010000106.1:0-4325 GCA_964236445.1 uncultured Motilibacteraceae bacterium
AGCTCCTGCAGCGCATAGGAGGCGCCGTACGCCTCGAGCGCCCACACCTCCATCTCACCGAATCGCTGACCACCGAACTGCGCCTTACCACCCAGCGGCTGCTGGGTGATCATGGAGTAGGGGCCGGTCGAACGAGCGTGGATCTTGTCGTCGACCAGGTGGAGCAGCTTGAGGATGTAGATGTAGCCGACGGAGACGGGGGCCGGGAAGGGCTCACCGCTGCGTCCGTCGAACAGCTGCGCCTTGCCTGAGCCGCCGATCAGCTGGACGCCGTCACGGGTGGGCAGGGTCGAGTCGAGCAGGCCGGTGATCTCCTCCTCGCGCGCACCGTCGAACACCGGGGTGGCGACGTTCGTGCCGGGGTTCGCCGCATCGGCACCGATGCCGCGGAGCGCCGTGCGCCAGGTCTCCTCACCCGCGTCCTCACCGGTGACCTCCCAGCCCGTCTTGGCGACCCACCCGAGGTGGGTCTCCAGGACCTGCCCGACGTTCATGCGTCCCGGAACACCCAGGGGGTTCAGGACGATGTCGACCGGCGTGCCGTCCGAGAGGAACGGCATGTCCTCGACCGGCAGGATCTTGGAGATGACGCCCTTGTTGCCGTGACGACCGGCGAGCTTGTCACCGTCGGTGATCTTGCGCTTCTGGGCGACGTAGACGCGCACCAGCTGGTTGACGCCCGGCGGGAGCTCGTAGCCCTCGTCTCGGTCGAAGACCTTGACGCCGATGATCTTGCCCGACTCGCCGTGCGGCACCTTGAGGCTGGTGTCGCGCACCTCGCGGGCCTTCTCGCCGAAGATGGCCCGGAGCAGGCGCTCCTCGGGCGTCAGCTCGGTCTCGCCCTTGGGCGTGACCTTGCCGACGAGGATGTCGCCCGGCACGACGTCAGCGCCGATGCGGATGATGCCGCGATCGTCGAGGTCGGCGAGGACCTCCTCACTGACGTTGGGGATGTCGCGGGTGATCTCCTCGGGCCCGAGCTTGGTGTCACGGGCATCGACCTCGTGCTCCTCGATGTGGATCGAGGAGAGCACGTCGTCCTGCACCAGGCGCTGGGACAGGATGATCGCGTCTTCGTAGTTGTGGCCTTCCCACGACATGAACGCGACGAGCAGGTTCTTGCCGAGGGCCATCTCGCCGTTCTGCGTGCAAGGACCGTCTGCCAGAACCTGGCCGACCTCGACGCGGTCACCCTCTTCGACGACGACCTTCTGGTTGAAGCTCGTGCCCTGGTTGGAGCGACGGAACTTCTGGACGCGGTAGGTCTGCGTCGTGGCGTCGTCATTGGCGATGGTGACGTAGTCGGCCGAGACCTCCTGCACGACACCCGCCTTGAGCGACGAGACCACGTCACCGGCGTCGACCGCGGCGCGGTATTCCATGCCCGTGCCGACGAGGGGTGCCTCGCTTCGCAGCAGCGGCACCGACTGACGCTGCATGTTGGAGCCCATGAGCGCGCGGTTGGCGTCGTCGTGCTCGAGGAACGGAATCATCGCGGTCGCCACAGACACCATCTGACGAGGCGAGACGTCCATGTAGTCGACCTCGGCGGCGGGAATGTATTCGACCTCGCCACCCTTGCGCCGGACGAGGACGCGCGCCTCGACGTAGGTGCCGTCCGCCGTGATGGGGGCATTGGCCTGCGCGATGACGTGCTTGTCCTCCTCGTCGGCGGACAGGTAGTCGACGTCGTCGGTGACCCTGCCGTTCTCGACCTTGCGGTAGGGCGTTTCGACGAACCCGAACGCGTTGATGCGCGCGTAGGTCGCGAGCGAACCGATCAGACCGATGTTGGGTCCCTCAGGAGTCTCGATCGGGCACATCCGGCCGTAGTGGCTCGGGTGCACGTCGCGGACCTCGAAGCCGGCACGCTCACGACTCAGGCCACCCGGACCCAGCGCCGAGAGCCGACGCTTGTGGGTCAGGCCGGCGAGCGGGTTGGTCTGATCCATGAACTGGCTCAGCTGCGACGTCCCGAAGAACTCCTTGATCGACGCCACCACGGGACGGATGTTGATGAGCGTCTGCGGTGTGATCGCCTCGACGTCCTGCGTCGTCATGCGCTCGCGGACGACGCGCTCCATCCGGCTCAGGCCGGTGCGCACCTGGTTCTGGATGAGCTCGCCTACCGTGCGGAGGCGACGGTTGCCGAAGTGGTCGATGTCGTCCACCTCGACGCGGCGCTCACCGCGCGGGGTGTCGAGCGAGGTCTCGCCGGCGTGCAGCGCGACGATGTATTTGATCGTCGCGACGATGTCGTCGACGGTCAGCACACCGGCTTCGAGCTCACCGTTGGTGCCGAGCTTCTTGTTGATCTTGTAGCGACCGACCTTCGCGAGGTCGTAGCGCTTGGGGTTGAAGTAGAGGTTGTCGAGCAGCGTCTGGGCAGCCTCGCGCGTGGGGGGCTCACCCGGTCGCAGCTTGCGGTAGATGTCGAGCAGGGCGTCGTCCTGGCTGACCGTGTGGTCCTTCTCCAGCGTCGAGCGCATCGACTCGAACTCGCCGAACTCCTCGAGGATCTTCGCGTCGTCCCAGCCCAGCGCCTTGAGCAGCACGGTGACGGACTGCTTGCGCTTGCGGTCCACGCGGACGCCGACCTGATCGCGCTTGTCGATCTCGAACTCGAGCCACGCACCGCGGCTGGGAATGATCTTCGAGCCGTAGATGTCCTTGTCGGACGTCTTGTCGATCGAACGATCGAAATAGACACCGGGAGAACGCACGAGCTGGCTCACCACGACACGCTCGGTGCCGTTGATGATGAACGTGCCCTTGTCGGTCATGAGCGGGAAGTCACCCATGAAGACCGTCTGCGACTTGATCTCACCGGTGTTGTTGTTCATGAACTCCGCGGTGACGAACAACGGCGCGGAGAACGTGATATCGCGCTCCTTGCACTCCTCGACGGAGTACTTGGGCTCGTAGAACTCGGGCTCCGAGAACGACAGGGACATCGTGCCCTGGAAGTCCTCGATGGGGCTGATCTCCTCGAAGATCTCCTGGAGCCCTGACTTGCGCGGCACCTCGACCCCGTCGGCGACGAGCATCTCGACGCGCGCCTGCCACTTCTTGTTGCCGAGCAGCCAGTCGAAGCTGTCGGTCTGCAGGGCCAGCAGGTTCGGAACCTCGAGCGGCTCGCGGATCTTGGCGAAGGAGACGCGGCGGGGCGCTGTGCTGCTGCGCGTGCCGGCGAATCGTGGAGAGTGGGTGTTCTGAGATTGAACGGTCTTGCTCGCGGAGCGCGGGGCGGCCAAGAGGGGTCCTTCCGGGGTGGAGCTCGCGGCAGTTGCCTGCGCATGCTCGATGCCCCGGGACTCGTCTGAGCGTGCTCCCAGAGGAGCACGAACGATGACGAGTGCCGGTCAGAGAGCAGCGCAAAGCGTTAGCATACCCCCGCAGGCATGCGACCGCCAACCCTTGCGACACCGGCACGGTCGTCGCGCGTCACCTGCGTGTCACCTGCCAGACACTTGGGTCTGAACCTGCAGGTCTTCGCCGCGAGAGCTCGTGCTCGGCTCGCACCGCACCGCACCGCACCGCACCGGCTGAGCATCGCGCCCCGAACGAACCACGCTGAACACCTAACCGGTGCGACGAGGATGGCGCCCGCTGCTGCAGTGCGTCAAGGCTCCCCGCGAGACCTGTGGACGAAACGGCTCCTTCTCGACCGGATCGGGCCAACGGCGTAGGTAGGCCTGAGGGCGCCGATGGCGTGTTGCCTGATTGGCCCGGCGCTGTTTCACCCTGCGGCGAAATGCCAGGAGCCGCCCAGGACCGAGGTCCGGGGCGGCTCGTGGGCGTGCAGTGAGCTGGCGTAGCGCCAGCCCCGCGGGAGCGGGTATCTACTTGACGGTCACCGTGGCACCGGCGCCCTCGAGCGAGGCCTTGGCCTTCTCCGCGGCGTCCTTGGCGACCTTCTCGAGGACGGTCTTGGGTGCGCCGTCGACGAGGTCCTTGGCCTCCTTGAGGCCGAGGCTCGTGAGGGTGCGCACCTCCTTGATGACCTGGATCTTCTTGTCGCCTGCGGCCTCGAGGATGACGTCGAACTCGTCCTGCTCCTCCACGGCCTCGGGGGCGGCGGGGGCGCCACCGACGGGGCCGACGGCGACAGGCGCGGCCGCGGTGACGCCGAAGGTGTCCTCGAACTGCTTCACGAAGTCGGAGAGCTCGATGAGCGTGAGCTCCTTGAACGCCTCGATGAGCTCGTCGTTGCTGAGCTTCGCCATGATGGCGGGTCCTTCCTGAAAGGGGTCGTGCGGTCTATGAGCGGAAGAGCGGAGGGATCAGGCCTGTGCGTCGGCCTCGGGTGCGTCGGCTGCGGGTGC
>CAXSDR010000106.1:4425-12549 GCA_964236445.1 uncultured Motilibacteraceae bacterium
AAGAGCGGAGGGATCAGGCCTGTGCGTCGGCCTCGGGTGCGTCGGCTGCGGGTGCGTCGGCTGCGGGTGCCGCCGCGACAGCGTCGGCCACGGCCGGCTCGTCGGTCTCACGCTGCAGGCGGAGCGCTTCGAACGTACGGGCGGCCTGCGACAGCGGCGCCTGGAACAGCGCAGCAGCCTGCGAGAGCGCGGAAGTGACCGCACCGGCGAACTTCGCCAGCAACACCTCGCGGGACTCGAGGTCCGCCAGCTTGCGGATCTCGTCGGCCGTGAGCGGCTTGCCGTCGAGCACGCCGCCCTTGATGACGAGCAGCGGGTTGGCACGAGCGAAGTCGCGCAGCCCGCGGGCCGCCTCGACGACGTCGCCCTTGACGAAGGCGATGGCGGAAGGACCGACGAGCAGGTCGTCGAGACCCTGGACCCCGGCGTCACGCGCCGCGATCTTGGTCAGGGTGTTCTTCACCACCGCGTAGGTGGTCGTCTCACCGAGCGTACGGCGCAGCGTCTTGAGCTGGCCGACGGTGAGGCCGCGGTACTCGGTGAGCACGGCGGCACCGGAGTCCTGGAACTCGCGGGTGAGCTCGGCGACAGCAGTCGCCTTCTCGGGCTTCACCATGGGTCTCCTTTCGGGCCGGCGTGCCAGGGCCTCGTCAGGAGTCGTCGCGAGACGGCGAAACCGCTCCGAAAACGACAGACGCCCCGGCGCAGGGCGCTCGGGGCGTGGGGCGCGGAGAACCCAGCGAGCTGGGAACATCCGCGGATCTCACTTCCGCACGCCTACGTGGGTCGCCCGCTGACGCGGACCTTCGGCTACACGAGGGATCTCGCGGAGCTACCGACGGTCTGTGGCTGAGGACAGGGTACGCACCGAGCGGCCCAGAAGTCGAACCGGGCCTGAGAGCAGCCCTGGCGAGCGGCTGAGCCGCGTCGGTGCGTCGAGCAGGGGTGTGTTGCAGCTAGGAGGCTGCGACCTCTTCTTCGAGCAGAGCACGGGTGCGCGTCGGGTCGATGTGGATTCCGGGGCCCATCGTGGTGGCCATGGTGGTCGAGCGGATGTAGCGGCCCTTCGACGCGGACGGCTTGAGGCGGGTGATCTCCTCGAGCGCCGCGGCATAGTTCTCGACCAGCGACGTGTCGTCGAAGCTGACCTTGCCGATGATGAAGTGCAGGTTGGCGTGCCGGTCGACCCGGAACTCGATCTTGCCGCCCTTGATCTCGGTCACGGCCTTGGCGACGTCGTTGGTCACGGTGCCGGTCTTCGGGTTGGGCATCAGGCCACGCGGCCCGAGGACCCGGCCGAGCCGGCCGACCTTGCCCATCAGGTCGGGGGTGGCCACGACGGCGTCGAAGTCGAGGCGGCCCTTGGCGACCTCGTCGATGAGCTCGTCGGCGCCGACGATGTCGGCGCCTGCAGCAATGGCCGCCTCGGCGCGGTCCCCGGTGGCGAACACCAGAACCCGCGCCGTCTTGCCCGTGCCGTGAGGCAGGTTGACCGTGCCGCGGACCATCTGGTCGGCTTTGCGAGGGTCGACCCCGAGGCGCATGGCGACCTCGACGGTGGCGTCGTACTTCACATTGCTCGTGGTCCGGGCCAGACGAACCGCTTCGAGCGGGGCGTAGAGCTTGTCGGCGTCGATCTTCTCGGCGGCCGCGCGGTAGGTCTTGCTGCGCTTCATGGCGCTGCTCCTCGGGATGGCGGGAGTCGTGGTCCTCACGGACAGGCACGGGTGTGCCTGCCCTCCCACGGGTCGTGCGGTGAATCGTTGCGGGCTGGTGCAGCCGGGGGGGCTCAGCCCTCGACGGTGATGCCCATCTGGCGCGCGGTGCCGGCGATGATCTTCTCGGCCGCGTCGATGTCGTTCGCGTTGAGGTCGGGCAGCTTGGTCTGCGCGATCTCCCGCACCTGGTCACGCGTCAGCGTCGCGACCTTGGTCTTGTGCGGCTCGGAGGAGCCCTTCTCGATCCCTGCCGCGGCGAGGATGAGTCGAGCGGCCGGCGGCGTCTTGGTGATGAAGGTGAAGGAACGGTCTTCGTAGACCGAGATCTCCACCGGCACCACCTGGCCACGCTGGGACTCCGTCGCAGCGTTGTACTGCTTGACGAACTCCATGATATTGACGCCGTGCTGACCCAGCGCAGGGCCGACGGGCGGTGCGGGGGTGGCCGCACCGGCCTTGATCTGCAGCTTGATGATCGCTGAGAGCTTCTTCTTGGGAGGCATGCTGGTGTCCTTCTAGATTTTCTGTACCTGGTTGAACGAGAGCTCGACCGGGGTTTCCCGACCGAAGATCGACACCAGGACCTTGAGCTTCTGGGCGTCTGGGTTGATCTCGTTGATGGAGGCCGGGAGGGTCGCGAAAGGACCGTCCATGACCGTGACGGACTCGCCGATCTCGAAATCGACGACCTTGACCTCGGCTGCTGCCGCTGCACCCTTCTTCTCCTGCTTGGGTGCCAGCATCGGCAGCACCTCGGCGAAGGACAGTGGTGACGGGCGGTGGGTGTGCCCCACGAAACCGGTGACTCCGGGAGTGTTGCGTACGACGCCCCAGGACTCGTCGGTCAGCTCCATGCGCACCAGCACGTAGCCGGGGAACTTGTTGCGCTTGACGAGCTTGCGCTGACCGTTCTTGATTTCGGTGACCTCTTCTTGAGGCACCTCGATCTGATAGACGTCATCGACGCTGAGCGAGACGATGCGCTGCTCGAGATTGGATTTCACTCTGTTCTCGTAGCCGGCGTAGGAATGCACGACATACCAGTCACCGGCCGCGGTGCGAAGGTCAGCGGCGAACTGCTCGTATTCGTCGAGTTCAGGGGTCTCGTCCTCGGTGGACTGGTCTTCGGCAGCGCCGGCGAGCTCGTCGTTGGTGGCACTCGGGACGGCATCGCCGTCCACATAGCCCGCGCTCAGGTCGTCGTTGCCACCGAGGGGGTCGGCACCGAGGCCGGCGTCAGCGGCGTCGAGCGACGTGGGGTCGATCCCCACCGGGCCGTGCGCATCGTCAGACGCCGCCTCGGCGGCCGCCGCCTCGCCGCTCTCACTGAGCAGCTCGTCGGGGTCGACGGCTGAGGGCGCGTCGGGCGTGTCGGTCACAGCGGAAGTCCTCGCTCAGGTCGGGTGCAGATGCAGGTGGCGCTGGTAGTGCTGTGTCGCGGTGAGGCCGTTGCGGCTGGGTCAGCCGAACGCCCAGAAGACCAGCTTGCCGAACAGCAGGTCGAGACCGGCGACGATCGCGATGATCACGAGCACGAACACGATCACGACGGTGGTGTAGGTGACCAGCTCGTTGCGGCTCGGCCAGATGACCTTGCGCAGCTCTGCCAGCACCTGACGGTAGAACGTGCTCAGCCGGGCCGGAAGCTTGCGTCGCTCCGGCGCGGGGCGTCGCTCGGCCGGCGCAGTGGTACCCGACAGCTCGGTCACAGGCACGGCTCCTTGTCGATGGAGTGGGTCGATCGGATCGGCGATGGGCACGCGGCACACCCGAACATGAACAGGCAAGAAGCACAGCCACGGTGCCGACGGGCCAGTGTACGGCGTACGGAGGGGCCCAGTCGAACTCGGCCGTTCTGGGCCGTTCTGGGCCGTGCCTCACCGACTCGGACCACTCCGGGCCGGAGTGACGACCAGGCTTTTGACCCTAGCGAAACCCTGCGGTGCACGCGGCTCCGACAAATCTGCAAAAATGGTGGTCATGGGAGAGCCAGCAACGCCGCACCAGAGCAAGACCCGCGTGTCCGCGCGCGTGGGAGCCATCGCAGAGTCGGCCACGCTGGCCGTGGACGCCAAGGCGAAGGCCCTCAAGGCAGCGGGGCACCCCGTGATCGGGTTCGGGGCTGGGGAGCCCGACTTCCCGACCCCCTCCCACATCGTCGAGGCAGCGGTGCGCGCTGCCCGCGACCCCAAGATGCACCGCTACACCCCCGCCGCCGGCCTCCCTGTGCTGCGCGAGGCCGTCGCCGCCAAGACCAGGCGCGACTCCGGCTACGAGGTCACTGCCTCGCAGGTGCTGATCACCAACGGCGGCAAGCAGGCGCTCTACAACGCCTTCGCCGCCCTGCTCGACCCCGGCGACGAGGTGCTGCTCCCGGCGCCCTACTGGACGACCTATCCCGAGAGCATCCGCCTTGCCGGCGGTGTGCCGGTCGAGATCGTCACGGACGACGCGAGCGGCTATCTCGTGAGCATCGAGGCACTGGAGGCGGCGCTGACCCCGCGCACCAAGGCCCTCGTCTTCGTGTCACCGTCGAACCCGACGGGCGCGGTCTATCCGCCCGCGCAGGTCGAGGCAATAGGACGCTGGGCCCTCGCGCGTGGCCTCTGGGTCGTCACCGACGAAATCTACGAGCACCTGGTCTATGGCGGCGCCACGTTCTCCTCGATGCCCGCACTGGTGCCCGAGCTCGCCGACCGCACGATCGTCGTCAACGGTGTGGCCAAGACCTGGGCCATGACCGGCTGGCGGGTGGGTTGGCTGATCGCACCGGCCGACATCGTCAAGGCCGCCGCGAACCTGCAGTCGCACGCCACATCCAACGTCTCGAACGTGTCGCAGGCCGCCGCCCTGGCCGCCGTCACCGACGACCTCTCGGCCGCACGCGACATGCGGACCGCGTTCGACCGGCGTCGCACGCTGATCGTCGCCATGCTCAACGACGTTCCCGGCTTCGTGTGCCCCACGCCCGAGGGTGCGTTCTACGCCTACCCCTCGGTCAAGGGTGTGCTGGGCAGCGAGCTGCGTGGCCGGCGCATCGAGAGCTCGGCGGCACTGTGCGAACTAGTGCTCGACGAGGTCGAGGTCGCGATGGTGCCCGGTGAGGCCTTCGGCACGCCGGGCTACGTGCGCCTGTCGTACGCCCTCGGGGACGACGACCTGGTCGAGGGGGTCACCCGGCTGCAGAAGCTGTTCAGCGAGAGCAGCTGAGCGACCGGAGAGCGACGCCGGTGAGCGAGCTGCCGACCGACGCGATGGACCTGAGCCACCGGACGACGCACTATCGCGACGTCGCGGCGCTTCCGAAGGCTCATCTGCACCTGCACTTCACCGGGTCCATGCGCCATCCCACGCTCGTGGACCTGGCGGAGCAGCACGACGTACGTCTGCCGGACTCCCTGCGAAGCGAGTGGCCTCCGCGGCTACGCGCAACCGACGAGCGCGGCTGGTTCCGCTTCCAGCGACTCTACGACATCGCCCGATCGGTGCTGCGTCGCGAGGAGGACGTCCGCCGCCTCGTGCTCGAGGCGGCGCAGGACGAGCGCACGGACGGTTCCGGCTGGCTCGAGCTGCAGGTGGATCCGTCAGGCTATGCCGCGCTCTTCGGCGGCAGCGTCGCGTTCCTCGAACTCGTGCTCGATGCCGCCGCCAGCGCCTCGGCCGCGACAGGTGTCGGCATCGGGCTGGTGGTATCGGCCAACCGCACCCGACATCCGCTCGACGCCCGCTCTCTCGCCCGCCTGGCGGCGCAGTACGCCGCTCGGGGCGTAGTCGGCTTCGGCCTGTCCAACGACGAGCGCCGAGGAGTCACGGCTGACTTCGCGCCGGCATTCGCTATCGCCCGCAAGGCGGGCCTGGCGTCATTGCCGCACGGCGGGGAACTGCGCGGCGCCGACGCGGTGCGGGCCTGCCTGGACGAGCTGGGGGCAAGGCGGGTGGGCCACGGCATCCGTGCGGTGGAAGATCCCAGCTTGCTGCGCCGGCTCGCCGACACGGGCGTGGTGTGTGAGGTGTGCCCGGCGTCGAACGTCGCTCTCGGCGTCTATGCCACCGCGCAGGACGTGCCCGTGCGACAGCTCCTGGATGCGGGCGTGGGGGTGGCGCTCGGGGCCGACGACCCCGTTCTTTTCGGGTCCGGGCTCGCCGCGCAATATCTCCTGTGTCGCCACGCGCTCGGCCTCGACGATGAGCTTCTCGCGCAGCTGGCCCGCTGCTCGGTGACCGCGTCACTGGCGCCCGAGCCGGTGAAGGCCCACCTGGTCGCAGGCATCGAGCGCTGGCTCACCGCGGCGCCGTCGCTTCGCGGGGGCTGAGAGCGTCTGCGGCGCGCAGTCTCAAAGGGTGAGCCCGACGAGCTGCGGTTCGGTCTCGAGGGTGATCCCGAACTGTTGGCGTACGCCGTCACGCACCTCGCGTGCCAGGGCCAGCAGGTCGGCGGCGCGCGCTCCGCCGCGGTTGGTCAGCGCCAGCGTGTGCTTGGTCGACAACCGCGCTGCCCCGACGCCGTAGCCGCGGACGAACCCCGCGTGCTCGATGAGCCATGCCGCCGAGGTCTTCACGGTGCCGTCGGCGAGCGGCCAGCGCGGCGCATCCGCCGGGAGGGCCGCGGCAACCGCCACGCTCAGCACGGGGTTGGTGAAGAACGACCCAGCGCTTCTGGTGTCAGCATCGCTGGGATCGATGACCATTCCCTTGGATCGGCGCAGCGCCAGGACCGCGGCTCTGACCGCTTCGAGCGACGCGCGGCCCCCGACCGGCACGTCGAGCGAGCGTGCCAGCTCGGGATAGGTGATCGGGTCCGACAGAGTCGCGATGCGCAGGGCCAGCTCGACGTCGAGCACGACGAAGCGCACGCCGCCGTCGGCCGTTCGCTCCTGCTTGAAGCGGCTCGTGCGATAGCCGAACGCGCAGTCGGCCGCCGCGAACGTGCGGATCTCGGCCCGGCTTCTGTCATAGGTGCGCACCCTCGCCACGACGGCGCCGACCTCCTGGCCGTAGGCCCCCACGTTCTGGACGGGGGTCGCCCCGGTCGAACCCGGAATCCCGGACAGGCACTCGACGCCGGCGAGGCCGGCGCCGACGGCTGCGGCCACGAGGGCGTCCCAGACGACGCCCGCCTCGGCCTGCACAGGCGCGGAGCCGCAACCCAGCTCGGCAACCTCGAGCCCGGACGTGCGCACCAGCACCACCGTGCCGGCGAAGCCCTCGTCAGAGATCAGCACGTTGCTGCCGCCACCGAGCACGAGCAGCGGCTCGCCCTCACTGTCACAGGCGCGGACGGTGTCGACGAGGTCCTCGGTGGTGAGGCACTCGACGATGCGTCGGGCGGGACCGCCGACGTCGAAGGTGGTCAGGGAAGCCAACGACGTGGTCACGCAGCGGCGTCCGTCACCTGAGCCGCACGACGGCGTATGCCTTGCCCAGCACCTTCGCGTCGCGGCTCGTCGCCGTCAGCTCGACGCGGACCCGCCCGTCGTCGAGCTTCTGGGTGATCTTGCCGCCCACGTGCAACGGTGCGCCGTCGTCATAGCCGACGACGACCGGGTTGGTGAAGCGGGCACCGACCTCCTCGACCCGGCCCGGGTCACCCGTCCACGCGGTGAGGACGCGCGCCGCGTGAGCCATCGTGAGCATCCCGTGGGCGATGACGTCGGGCAGGCCGACGCCGCGGGCGAACCGCTCGTCCCAGTGGATGGGGTTGAAGTCGCCGGACGCACCGGCATAGCGCACGAGGTCGGCGCGGGTCAGCGTGACGTCGATGCCCGGCAGCTCGGTGCCGACCTCGACGGTGTCCCAGGAAAGGTCGGACGGCGCCTCGGCGGCCGGGTCACTCATGCGGGGTCTTCGACGGCGCGCACCACGAGCAGCGACCATGCCCTGGCGACGAGCTCGCCGTCGGCGGCCGCGATGTCCACCCGGCCCGTGATCATGGCGTTGCCCCCGAGGCGCTTGACCTGCTCGAGGGTTGCCGTGCCTGTCACGACGTCCCCCGCGACCAACGGGCGGCTCATCGCGAACCGCTGCTCCCCGTGGACGACACGGGCGAAGTCGATGGCGAGGTCGGGGTCCGTGACCATGGCGTCGAGCGCCCGCCATGCCAGCACGAACGCAAAGGTGGGCGTGGCCACCGGGCCGCCGTAGCCAGCCGCGCACGCGGCCTCGGTGTCGAGCGTCACCGGAGACGTCTCCCCCACCGCACGAGCGAACTCGCGCAGCTTCTCGGCGCCCACGGTGTAGGGAGCCGTGGGTGGGTAGGTGCGGCCGACAGCCGATGAGTCGAGCGCCATGAAGATCGTCGGACGACCGAAGTCGACCGCTGGATCAGCGGGTCTCGCGGTGCGAGGTGTGCGCGCGGCAGTTGGGGCAGAACTTCTTCATCTCGAGCCGGTCGGGGTCGTTGCGCCGG
>CAXSDR010000107.1:0-12485 GCA_964236445.1 uncultured Motilibacteraceae bacterium
ACCGCACCCTCAAGCCGGAGAAGGACGGGCTCTTCTGCGAGAAGATCTTCGGTCCTACCCGCGACTGGGAGTGCTACTGCGGCAAATACAAGCGTGTGCGCTTCAAGGGCATCATCTGCGAGCGCTGTGGCGTCGAGGTCACCCGCGCCAAGGTCCGTCGTGAGCGCATGGGTCACATCGAGCTCGCCGCGCCTGTCACGCACATCTGGTATTTCAAGGGTGTGCCGAGCCGGCTCGGCTATCTGCTCGATCTGGCGCCGAAGGACCTCGAGAAGGTCATCTACTTCGCCGCCTACATGATCACCGACGTGGACGTCGACCGACGCCACACCGACCTGTCGTCGCTCGAGGCCCAGATCTCCTCGGAGCGAGGAGTGCTCGAGCAGCGCCGTGACAGCGACGTCGAGGGTCGCCAGCGCAAGCTGGAGCAGGACCTCGCGGCGCTCGAGGCGGAGGGCGCCAAGTCCGACGTGCGCCGCAAGGTGCGTGAAGGTGCGGAGCGCGAGATGAAGCAGATCCGTGACCGCGCGCAGCGTGAGATCGACCGTCTCAACGAGGTCTGGGACCGCTTCAAGAACCTCAAGGTCCAGGACCTCGAGGGCGACGAGATCCTCTACCGCGACATGCGCGACCGCTTTGGGAACTACTTCGACGGCGGCATGGGTGCCGCGGCGATCCAGCGCCGGCTGCAGAACTTCGACCTCGTGGCCGAGGCCGAGAGCCTGCGCGACACCATCGCCAACGGCAAGGGTCAGAAGAAGACCCGCGCCCTGAAGCGGCTCAAGGTGGTCAGTGCGTTCCTCAACACGACCAACAGCCCCAACGGCATGGTGCTCGACTGCGTGCCGGTCATCCCGCCGGACCTGCGTCCGATGGTGCAGCTCGACGGTGGCCGCTTCGCGACCAGCGACCTCAACGACCTCTATCGCCGCGTCATCAACCGCAACAACCGGTTGAAGCGGCTGCTCGACCTCGGTGCGCCCGAGATCATCGTCAACAACGAGAAGCGCATGCTGCAGGAGGCCGTCGACGCCTTGTTCGACAACGGTCGTCGTGGCCGCCCGGTGACGGGTCCCGGCAACCGCCCCCTCAAGTCCCTGAGCGACATGCTCAAGGGCAAGCAGGGCCGGTTCCGCCAGAACCTGCTGGGCAAGCGCGTCGACTACTCCGGCCGTTCAGTCATCGTCGTGGGTCCCCAGCTCAAGCTGCACCAGTGCGGTCTGCCCAAGCAGATGGCGCTCGAGCTGTTCAAGCCCTTCGTCATGAAGCGACTCGTCGATCTCAACCACGCGCAGAACATCAAGTCGGCCAAGCGCATGGTCGAGCGGGCCCGCCCGGTCGTGTGGGACGTCCTCGAAGAGGTCATCACCGAGCATCCGGTCATGCTCAACCGCGCGCCTACGCTGCACCGACTCGGCATCCAGGCATTCGAGCCCCAGCTGGTCGAGGGCAAGGCCATCCAGATCCACCCGCTGGTCTGCACCGCGTTCAACGCCGACTTCGACGGTGACCAGATGGCGGTCCACCTGCCGTTGTCCGCCGAGGCGCAGGCCGAGGCGCGCATCCTCATGCTGTCGAGCAACAACATCCTGTCCCCGGCGCACGGTCGACCGATCACGTCGCCGACACAGGACATGGTGCTGGGCATCTACTTCCTCACCGGTGCCCACGAGGGCGTTGCCGGCGAGGGTCGGGTCTTCGGATCCGTCGCCGAGGCGCTCATGGCGTTCGACGCCAAGGACCTGGCACTGCACGCCCGCGTCAAGATCCGCGTCTCCGACGTGGTCCCGCCGCGCGGCGCGGCGATGCCCGAGGGCTGGGAGCCCGGTCAGCCCTACCAGCTCGAGACGACGCTGGGACGCGCCCTGTTCAACGAGGCGCTGCCCATGGACTATCCCTTCGTCGACACCAACGTCGACAAGAAGGTGCTCTCCGGCATCGTCAACGACCTCGCCGAGCGCTATCCGAAGGTCGCGGTCGCCGCGACGCTGGACGCGCTCAAGGCCGCCGGCTTCCACTGGTCCACGCGCTCCGGCGTGACCATCTCCATCGAGGACGTCGTCACCCCGAAGGCCAAGCAGGGCATCCTCGACGAGCACGAGCTGCGCGCGGAGAAGGTCCAGAGCCAATACGAAAAGGGCCTGATCACCGACGACGAGCGTCGCCAGGAGCTCATCAACATCTGGACCGAGGCGACGGCTCGAGTGGCTGACGCCATGCAGCAGGAGTTCCCGCGCTTCAACCCGGTGTTCATGATGGTCAACTCCGGCGCCCGCGGGAACTGGATGCAGGTCCGTCAGATCGCGGGCATGCGCGGCCTCGTGGCCAACCCCAAGGGCGAGATCATCCCGCGCCCGATCAAGTCGAACTTCCGCGAGGGCCTCTCGGTCCTCGAGTACTTCATCTCCACCCACGGCGCCCGCAAGGGGCTCGCGGACACCGCCCTGCGCACCGCCGACTCGGGCTACCTCACCCGTCGTCTGGTCGACGTCTCGCAGGACGTGATCATCCGCGAGGAGGACTGTGGGTCCACCCGCGGCATCGTCGTACTGATCGGGGAGCGCAAGGCCGACGGATCGGGTCTTCGCCGGTCGGACAACGTTGAGACCAGCGCTTACGCGCGCACCCTGGCCGTCGACGCCGAGCTTTCCGACGGCACCGTGGTGCTCGAGGGTGGCGCCGACCTGGGTGACGTGCAGATCGGCGCGCTCGTCGATGCCGGCATCGAGCAGGTGAAGGTCCGTTCGGTTCTCACCTGTGACTCCAAGGTGGGCACGTGCGCCAAGTGCTATGGCCGCTCGCTCGCGACCGGCCTCACGGTCGACGTCGGTGAGGCTGTCGGCATCATCGCCGCGCAGTCCATCGGCGAGCCCGGCACGCAGCTCACGATGCGTACCTTCCACACCGGTGGCGTCGCGGGTGACGACATCACCCACGGTCTGCCGCGTGTGGTCGAGCTGTTCGAGGCACGCACTCCGAAGGGCGTCGCGCCGATCGCCGAGGCGGCCGGCCGGGTCCAGATCGAGGACGGCGACAAGCAGCGCAAGCTGACGGTCGTTCCCGACGACGGTTCCGAGGAGACGTCCTACGCCATCTCCAAGCGGGCGCGCATGCTGGTCACGGACGGCGAGCACGTCGAGGTCGGGCATCAGCTCGTGCAGGGCGCCGTGGACCCCAAGCAGGTCCTCCGCATCCTCGGCCCGCGTCAGGTGCAGATCCACCTGGTCGAGCAGGTCCAGGCGGTCTACCGCTCGCAGGGTGTGTCGATCCACGACAAGCACATCGAGGTGATCGTGCGCCAGATGCTCAAGCGCGTCACGATCATCGAGTCCGGCGACGCCGAGCTGCTGCCCGGCGAGCTGGTCGAGCGCGGGCGTTTCGAGACGGAGAACCGTCGCGTCGTCGCTGAAGGTGCCCAGCCGGCATCGGGTCGCCCCGAGCTGATGGGCATCACCAAGGCGTCGCTTGCCACCGAGTCGTGGCTGTCTGCCGCCTCGTTCCAGGAGACGACGCGAGTGCTGACGGACGCGGCGATCCACGCCAAGTCCGACCCGCTGCTCGGCCTCAAGGAAAACGTGATCATCGGCAAGCTCATCCCGGCGGGCACGGGGCTTCCCCGCTACCGCAACATCCGGGTCGAGCCGACCGAGGAGGCCCGTGCAGCGATGTACGCACTTCCCGGCTACGACGATCTCGACTACAGCTTCGGTCAGGGTTCCGGCCAGGCTGTGCCGCTCGACGACTACGACTACGGCCCCTATACCAACTAGCGGCCCCAGCTGCACACAACGGCCATCCACCCGCTCCGGCGGGTGGGTGGCCGTTTGCGCGTGGCGGCCTACCGTCGCCGGTGGTGACAGTCAGCAGTCGCGGCAAAGGTGCCTGGTCCCAGTTCAGTGCCACAATGGCGTCCGTCCGATGCAGCCGCGGTCGGCGACCCGCGCGAACGAGGGAATCCTGAGCGATATGAGCGAGCACGACGCACCTGGCGCCGCCCCCAAGCCGGACCCGTTCGCCCCGCCCGGCCCATCCAGCGCGCCCGAGCCATCCCCTTCCGGTGCCACGGTCTCCTTCGAGAAGCCCGCGGGGGACGAGCCCACGCAACCGGTGCCTCCCTACGCCTCGGCGCCGACCTATGGCCAGCAGCCGGCGTACGGACAGCAGCCGGCGTATGGCCAGCAGCCGGCTTATGGCCAGCAGGGACAGCAGCCGGCAGGTCCCTATGGCCAGCAGCCTGCGTACGGAGAACAGCCCGCGTACGGCCAGCAGCCCGCAAGTCCCTATGGCCAGCAGCCCGGCTATGGCGGCTACGGCGCTCCGGGGCCGACGACGTCGGGTCGCGCGACGACGGTGATGGTGCTCGGCATCGTGTCGCTCGTCCTCCTCTTCATGTGCGGCCTCGGTTTCATCCCCGCGATCGTCTCGCTGTGCCTGGCTCCCGGAGCGCGGCGCGAGATCGCCGAGTCGGGCGGAACGCTCAGCGGGGAGGGGCAGTTGCGGGCCGGCAAGATCATGAGCTGGATCGCCATCGGCCTGACGGTTCTGGCCGTGCTCCTGTTCGGCGGCCTGATCCTTGCCAGCGTCCTGTCCAGCAACTCGGGCTCGTCGAACTACTAGTCGGCGGGCCGGTGCCGTCACCGTCCTGCTTTGACCTCTGCCCAACCCCTGGGTAGTCTGGTTATTCGTGCCCGGCTCGTCCGGGCTCTCGCGCGCGTGCGCATCGCCGTGCACAGCGAGTTCTCCTCGGTGGGAGTCATTCCACCGAGCCCGCCCTGCGGTTGTCGCCATCAGCGACACACCCGAGCGCGTGGGTCGAGAACCCGCCGTCTGCGGCATCTCGAGCAAGAACCGGAAGGACGACCGAACGCGGTGCCCACGATCCAGCAGCTCGTCCGCAAGGGCCGGCAGGACAAGGTCAGCAAGACCTCTACGCCGGCGCTCAAGGGAAGCCCGCAGCGACGCGGTGTGTGCACCCGCGTCTACACGACGACCCCCAAGAAGCCCAACTCTGCGCTGCGCAAGGTCGCCCGTGTGCGCCTGACCAGCCAGATCGAGGTGACGGCCTATATCCCCGGTGTCGGCCACAACCTGCAGGAGCACTCCATCGTGCTGGTGCGTGGTGGTCGTGTGAAGGACCTGCCCGGTGTCCGTTACAAGATCGTGCGCGGTTCGCTCGACACCCAGGGCGTCAAGAACCGCAAGCAGGCTCGCAGCCGCTATGGCGCGAAGAAGGAGAAGAGCTAATGCCGCGCAAGGGCCCAGCTCCGAAGCGGCCGCTCGTCGTCGACCCGGTCTACGGTTCGCCGCTGGTGACCCAGCTGGTGAACAAGGTGCTCGACAGCGGCAAGAAGAGCCTTGCTGAGCGCCTGGTCTACGGCGCCCTCGAAGGTTGCCGCACCAAGACCGGCCTCGACCCCGTCGTCACGCTCAAGAAGGCCCTCGACAACGTCAAGCCCGCGCTCGAGGTCAAGAGCCGTCGTGTCGGTGGCGCGACCTACCAGGTCCCCATCGAGGTCAAGCCGACCCGTGCCACGACGCTGGCCCTGCGCTGGCTCGTGAGCTATTCCAGCCAGCGCCGTGAGAAGACCATGACCGAGCGGCTCATGAACGAGCTCCTCGACGCGAGCAACGGCCTTGGCGCGAGCGTCAAACGTCGTGAAGACATGCACAAGATGGCGGAGTCCAACAAGGCCTTCGCCCACTACCGCTGGTGATCATGCTTCACCGGCTCCACGAACAGATGAGGGACGCTTAACACTCATGGCGACCGACCTAAAGGCTGTCGACCTGACCACGGTCCGCAACATCGGGATCATGGCGCAC
Organism: uncultured Motilibacteraceae bacterium; assembly: GCA_964236445.1. Taxonomy (GTDB): domain Bacteria; phylum Actinomycetota; class Actinomycetes; order Motilibacterales; family Motilibacteraceae; genus CAXSDR01. The sequence continues at coordinate 5,824 of CAXSDR010000107.1, forward strand.
ATCGACGCGGGCAAGACCACGACGACTGAGCGGATCCTGTTCTACACAGGCATCAACTACAAGATCGGCGAAGTGCACGACGGTGCTGCGACGATGGACTGGATGCCGCAGGAGCAGGAACGCGGCATCACCATCACGTCGGCCGCAACGACGTGCATGTGGGACGGCCACACGATCAACATCATCGACACTCCCGGCCACGTCGACTTCACGGTCGAGGTCGAGCGCTCCCTGCGCGTGCTCGACGGTGCTGTCGCCGTGTTCGACGGTGTCGCCGGCGTCGAGCCACAGTCCGAGACCGTCTGGCGCCAGGCGGACCGCTACAACGTCCCGCGCATTTGCTTCATCAACAAGCTCGACCGCACGGGTGCCGAGTTCCATCGTTGCGTCGACATGATCGTGTCGCGCCTCAACGCGACGCCGCTCGTGCTACAGCTCCCGATCGGCTCCGAAGGTGCCTTCGCCGGTGTCGTCGACCTGATCGCGATGAAGGCGCTGGTGTGGTCCGCTGAAGCGGCAAAGGGCGAGATGTACGAAACGCTCGAGATCCCCGCCACGCACACCGAGGCCGCGGCCGAGTGGCGCGGCACGCTGCTCGAGACCATCGCCGAGGCCGATGACGCCATGATGGAGCTCTACCTCGAGGGTGAGGAGCCCAACGAGGCCGACCTCATCGCCGCGATCCGCCGTGCCACGATCAGCGGCAAGCTGACGCCCGTGCTGTGCGGCTCTGCCTTCAAGAACAAGGGTGTCCAGCCCATGCTGGATGCCGTCGTCCGCTACTTGCCTTCCCCGATCGACATCGGCGCCGTGGAGGGCCACTCGATCAAGGACGAGTCCCTGGTGATCACCCGGGCCCCCGAGGACGACGCACCGTTCTCCGCCCTTGCCTTCAAGATCATGACCGAGCCCAACATCGGCAAGCTGACCTATCTGCGCATCTACTCCGGCACGCTCAACTCGGGCTCGCAGGTGCTCAACAGCTCGAAGGGCAACAAGGAGCGCATCAGCAAGGTCTACCGCATGCACGCCAACAAGCGTGAGGAGATCGAACGCATCACGGCCGGCCACATCGTCGCCGTGACCGGCCTCAAGAACACCACCACCGGTGAGACTCTGAGCGACCCGAACCAGCCCGTGATCCTCGAGTCGATGAACTTCCCGGCGCCGGTCATCCACGTCGCCATCGAGCCCAAGTCGAAGGCCGACCAGGAGAAGCTGGGCATCGCCATCCAGCGCCTCGCCGAGGAAGACCCGACGTTCCAGGTCCGCACCGACGAAGAGACCGGCCAGACGATCATCGCGGGCATGGGCGAGCTGCACCTCGAGGTGCTCGTCGACCGCATGCGCAGAGAGTTCCGCGTCGAGGCCAACGTCGGCAAGCCGCAGGTCGCCTACCGCGAGACCATTCGCAAGACGGTCGAACGCCACGACTTCACCCACAAGAAGCAAACCGGTGGCACGGGTCAGTTCGCGAAGATCCAGATCGCGATCGCCCCGACCGGGGCGACCGGTGGTGGCTATGAGTTCGAGAACAAGGTCACGGGTGGGCGCATCCCGCGCGAATACATTCCCTCGGTCGACGCGGGCGCGCAGGAGGCCATGGAGCTCGGCGTGCTCGCCGGCTATCCCATGGTCGATGTGCGTGTCACGCTGCTCGACGGTGGCTACCACGAGGTGGACTCCTCGGAGATGGCGTTCAAGATCGCCGGATCCATGGGGTTCAAGGAGGCTGCCCGCAAGGCCGATCCGATCCTGCTCGAGCCCGTGATGGCCGTTGAGGTCACGACGCCCGAGGACTACATGGGCGATGTGATCGGCGACATCAACTCCCGCCGTGGCCAGATCCAGGCCATGGAGGAGCGCAGCGGTGCTCGCGTCGTCCAGGCGCTCGTGCCGCTATCGGAGATGTTCGGCTACGTCGGGGACCTGCGCAGCAGGACCCAGGGGCGAGCCAGCTACTCTATGCAGTTCGACTCCTACGCCGAGGTCCCGAAGAACGTGGCTGAGGAGATCATCAAGAAGGCGCGCGGCGAGTAGCTCGTCCCGTACCAGTTCCGACCCAGTTCCGACGCGAGGCGAACACAGCAGCACAGCACACGTTCCACCCCACACCGCACAGCCCATCATTGACATCAGGTCCTAGGAGGATCCCCCGTGGCGAAGGCCAAGTTCGAGCGGACGAAGCCGCACGTCAACATCGGGACGATCGGGCACATCGACCACGGCAAGACGACGCTCACGGCGGCGATCACCAAGGTCCTGCACGACCGCTACCCGGACGTCAACCCGTTCACGCCGTTCGACCAGATCGACAAGGCACCCGAAGAGCGTCAGCGCGGCATCACGATCTCGATCGCGCATGTCGAGTACCAGACCGAGGCGCGTCACTACGCACACGTCGACTGCCCCGGTCACGCCGACTACATCAAGAACATGATCACCGGCGCAGCCCAGATGGACGGCGCGATCCTCGTGGTCGCGGCGACCGACGGCCCGATGCCCCAGACCAAGGAGCACGTGCTCCTTGCTCGCCAGGTCGGTGTCCCCTACATCGTCGTCGCGCTGAACAAGGCCGACATGGTCGATGACGAGGAAATCCTCGAGCTGGTCGAGCTCGAGGTCCGTGAGCTGCTGTCCGAGTACGAGTTCCCGGGTGACGACCTTCCGGTCGTGCGGGTGTCCGCGCTCAAGGCGCTCGAGGGCGACGCGGAGTGGGGCGAGAAGGTCATGGAGCTCATGGCCGCCGTCGACACCGCTATTCCGCAGCCGGAGCGTGAGATCGACAAGCCGTTCCTGATGCCCGTCGAGGACGTGTTCACGATCACCGGTCGCGGCACCGTCGTGACCGGTCGTATCGAGCGCGGCATCGTCAAGGTCAACGAGACCGTCGACATCGTCGGCATCCTCGAGACCAAGCAGACGACGACCGTCACCGGCGTCGAGATGTTCCGCAAGCTGCTCGACGAGGGTCGCGCGGGCGAGAACGTCGGTCTGTTGCTGCGTGGCATCAAGCGTGAGGATGTTCAGCGCGGTCAGGTCATCATCAAGCCTGGCACGACGACGCCTCACACCCAGTTCGAGGCCAACGTCTACATCCTCTCCAAGGATGAGGGCGGCCGCCACACCCCGTTCTTCGACAACTACCGTCCCCAGTTCTACTTCCGGACGACGGACGTCACCGGTGTCGTGGACCTGCCCGAGGGCACGGAAATGGTCATGCCTGGTGACAACACCGAAATGACCGTGCAGCTCATCCACCCCATCGCCATGGAGGAAGGCCTGCGCTTCGCCATCCGCGAAGGCGGCCGCACCGTCGGCGCCGGGCGAGTCACCAAGATCCTCAAGTAGCTCCTGACCGGCCGGTGCGTGCGCATGCGCGCACCGGCCGGTCGGCTTCGTCCCCGCAGGCGCTGCGCTCCAGCAGCGAGGGGGACGGGGCGCGATTGGACCGCACGCCGCCCGTGCGGCATACTAGACAAGTTGTCCGCACGGCCCCTGCGCAAGCGAGGGCAGCGGCGCGACGCCGGTGGTCCGAGTTGTCTGCTCTTCGACACCTCATGACGGACACCGTGGACGACCCGCCCGTACGACTCCTCGCCACCGATTCGGTGTGTGGGCAGACGTCTGGGCCGGCCTGCGACACGCCCGACCTCGGGGGTCGGCGGGCCACCCGAACAGCCCAGCCCGGCGCAACGAGACGAAGGACACGACGGACGATGGCGGGACAGAAGATCCGCATCAGGCTCAAGGCCTACGACCACGAGGTCATCGACAGCTCGGCGCGCAAGATCGTCGAGACGGTGATCCGCACCGGTGCATCGGTTGCCGGCCCTGTGCCGCTGCCGACCGAGAAGAACGTCTACTGCGTGATCCGGTCCCCGCACAAATACAAGGACTCGCGCGAGCACTTCGAGATGCGCACCCACAAGCGTCTCATCGACATCCTCGACCCCACGCCCAAGACCGTCGACTCGCTCATGCGTCTCGACCTGCCGGCTGGTGTCGACATCGAGATCAAGCTCTAGCTCGACGTTGGACCCGGCTCCCACCAGAGTCGATCCGCAACAAGATCTAGTCGACACCGAGATCAAGGCGAGGGATTTCGTTTCATGGCTCCTCAAGTATCCGCTGTGCGCGCGCTTCTCGGCGAGAAGCTCGGCATGACGCAGGTGTGGGACGACGCAGGCAAGCTCGTCCCCGTGACGGTCGTGCAGGCCGGTCCGTGCGTGGTGACGCAGGTGCGCACCGACGCGGTCGACGGCTACTCCGCCGTCCAGCTCGGCTGGGGCGCGATCGACCCTCGCAGGGTCATCAAGCCGCTCGCCGGCCACTACGAGAAGGCAGGTGTGACGCCTCGGCGGCACCTCGTCGAGGTCCGTACGACCGACGCCGGCGACTTCAACCTCGGCCAGGAGATCACCGCTGAGGTGTTCGCCGCCGGCCAGAAGGTCGACGTCATCGGCAAGAGCAAGGGCAAGGGCTTCGCCGGTGTCATGAAGCGCCACGGCTTCAAGGGGCTGGGCGCCGGCCACGGCGTGCATCGCGCGCATCGCTCGCCCGGCTCCATCGGTGCCTGCGCGACCCCCGGACGCGTCTTCAAGGGCGTGCGCATGGCCGGTCGCATGGGCGCCGAGCGCGTCACGACGCAGAGCCTCACCGTTCACGCCGTCGACCTCGAGAAGGGCCTCGTCCTTATCAAGGGCGCGGTTCCCGGTCCTCGCGGCAGCCTCGTGCTGGTCCGCACCGCAGCCAAGGGAGGCGGCAAGTGAGCACCGCCGCGTTCGACACCAACGGCGCCGACACCAACGACCTCGACGCTGTCGCCGATCCCATCGTGGTGTCCGTGCTGACGCCGACGGGCGGCACCGACGGCACGCGTGAGCTGCCCGCCGACATCTTCGCCGTCCAGGTCAACGTCCCGTTGATCCACCAGGTCGTCGTCGCCCAGCTCGCCGCGGCCCGGCAGGGCACCCACTCGACCAAGCGTCGTGGTGAGGTCAGCGGTGGCGGTTGCAAGCCGCACAAGCAGAAGGGCACCGGTCGCGCCCGTCAGGGCTCGACCCGCGCTCCGCAGTTCGTGGGTGGCGGCGTGGTGCACGGGCCCAAGCCGCGCGACTACTCCGAGCGCACCCCCAAGAAGATGAAGGTCGCCGCGCTTCGCGGGGTCCTCTCCGACCGGGCCGCGTTCGAGCGCATCCACGTGCTGTCCTCGCTCGTCGCGGGTGACGTGCCGACGACGCGCGGCGCCATTGCGGCTCTCGCTGCGGTGCCGCGCGACGGCCGCACCAAGGTCCTCCTCGTCGTGGATCGCGCCGACGAGGTAGGCCGTCGCAGCCTGCGCAACCTCGACGGCGTGCACCTGCTAGCGCCCGACCAGCTCAACTGCTACGACGTGCTGATCGCAGACGACATCGTCTTCACGACGGCGGCGCTCGACGCGTTCCTGACCGGACCGATCGCGGTTCCTGCGCGCACCAGCAAGGCAGTGGCTCGCGAGAGCGAGCTGGCATCGGCACAGTCAGACGGGAGCGACGCGTGAGCGCCACCAAGGACCATCGCGACGTGCTTGTCTCTCCGGTCGTGAGCGAGAAGAGCTACGGCTTGCTCGACCAGAACCAATACACGTTCCTCGTGCAGCCCAGCGCCAACAAGACCGAGATCAAGATTGCGGTCGAGAAGGTCTTCGGAGTGCGCGTGACCAACGTCAACACCGCCAACCGCGAGGGCAAGCGCAAGCGCAGTCGCTTCGGCGTCGGCCAACGCAAGGCCACCAAGCGCGCGATCGTTTCCTTGGCCGAGGGCGACCGCATCGACATCTTCGGAGGGCCTGTCGCCTAGCAGTGTCAGCACTGCAAGCCGCTAGACCGACCAGCCACCCGCAGACGCACGACGAGGAGCCGAGCAGGACATGGGGATTCGCAAGTACAAGCCGACGACGCCAGGGCGTCGCGGCTCCAGCGTTGCCGACTTCGCTGAGCTCACGCGCAGCACGCCGGAGAAGTCACTGGTGGAGCCGCTGCCCCGCAAGGGTGGCCGCAATGCCCAGGGACGCATCACCACGCGACACCAGGGCGGCGGGCACAAGCGTGCCTACCGGGTGATCGACTTCCGTCGCGACGACCGTGACGGTGTTCCGGCGAAGGTCGCTCACATCGAGTACGACCCGAACCGCACCGCACGCATCGCCCTACTTCACTTTGCCGACGGGACGAAGCGCTACATCGTGGCTCCGGCCAAGCTCCGTCAGGGTGACCTCGTCGAGTCGGGGCCGACAGCAGACATCAAGCCTGGCAACAACCTGCCGTTGCGCAACATCCCGGTCGGCACGACGGTGCACTGCATCGAGCTGCGGCCCGGTGGCGGCGCCAAGATCGCTCGCTCGGCCGGTGCGAGCGTGCAGCTGGTTGCCCGCGAGGGCGCCTACGCGCTGCTGCGCATGCCCTCGGGTGAGATCCGCAACGTCGACGTGCGCTGCCGCGCCACGATCGGCGAGGTGGGCAATGCCGAGCAGGCCTCGATCAACTGGGGCAAGGCAGGCCGCAACCGCTGGCGCGGTAAGCGCCCGACGGTCCGTGGTGTCGCGATGAACCCCGTCGACCACCCGCATGGTGGTGGCGAGGGCAAGACCTCCGGTGGTCGCCACCCGGTGAACCCGAACG
>CAXSDR010000108.1:0-11952 GCA_964236445.1 uncultured Motilibacteraceae bacterium
CTAGGAGCGGCGCCACCAGCGGAGGGGCGTGCGTGACATGGACAGGGCCCTAGTGCTCCGGGGCTCCGGGGTCACCCGCTCCGCCGTCACCCGCTCCGGAGAGCAGGTCGTCGGCGTCGAGGATGCGGTAGGCGTAGCCCTGCTCGGCGAGGAAGCGCTGCCGGTGGGCGGCGTAGTCCTGGTCGAGCGTGTCGCGGGCGACGACCGAGTAGAACCGCGCCGCGCGCCCGTCGGACTTCGGCCGCAGCACACGACCGAGCCGCTGCGCCTCCTCCTGACGTGAGCCGAACGTGCCCGACACCTGGATCGCGATCGCGGCCTCGGGCAGGTCGATCGAGAAGTTCGCCACCTTGCTGACCACGAGCGTCGTGATCTCGCCGGTGCGGAAGGCCTCGAACAGCCGCTCGCGCTCCTTGACCGTCGTCTCACCCTTGATGACGGGGGAGTCGAGACGTACGCCGAGGTCGTCGAGCTGGTCGAGATATTGACCGATGACGAGGATGCGTTCACCGACGTGGTTGCGGGCGATGTTCTCCACGACTGCCGACTTGGTCGCGGTGGTGGAGCAGAGCCGGTATTTCTCCTCCGGCTCCGCAACCGCATAGGACAGCCGCTCGGCGTCGGTCAGGGTCACGCGCACCTCGACGCAGTCGGCCGGCGCGATCCAGCCCTGCGCCTCGATGTCTTTCCACGGCGCGTCGTAGCGCTTGGGGCCGATGAGGGAGAACACGTCGCCCTCTCGGCCGTCCTCGCGGACGAGCGTGGCGGTGAGCCCCACGCGGCGACGGGCTTGGATGTCGGCGGTGAAGCGGAAGACCGGCGCCGGCAGCAGGTGCACCTCGTCATAGATCACGAGGCCCCAGTCACGCGCGTCGAACACGTCCAGATGGGTGTAGACGCCCTTCCGTCGGGTCGTCATCACCTGATAGGTCGCGATGGTGACCGGGCGGATCTCCTTCTTGGAGCCGCTGTATTCCCCGATCTCCTCCTCGGTCAGCGACGTGCGCTTGAGCAGCTCGTGGCGCCACTGGCGGGCCGAGACGGTGTTGGTGACCAGGATCAGCGTGGTCGCCTGGGCTCGCGCCATTGCTGCCGCACCGACGAGAGTCTTGCCGGCACCGCATGGCAGCACGACGACCCCCGAGCCGCCGTGCCAGAAGTTGTCGACCGCTTCCTGCTGATAGGGACGCAGCGTCCAGCCGTCCTCGTTGAGCGAGATCGCGTGCGCCTCGCCGTCGACGTAGCCGGCGAGGTCCTCGGCCGGCCACCCGAGCTTCAGCAGCACCTGCTTGATGTGACCTCGCTCGCTCGCGTGCACGGCGACGCTGTCGGGGGAGATGCGGACGCCGACGAGCGGAGCGATCTTCTTGCTACGGAGCACCTCTTCGAGGATCGGCTGGTCGGTCGTGGAGAGGAGGAGCCCGTGGACGGGGTCCTTCTCCAGGCGCAGCCGGCCATAGCGCGACATCGTCTCGGCGACGTCCACGAGCATCGTGTGGGGCACGGAGTAGCGGCTGTAGCGGAGCAGGATGTCGACGACCTGCTCGGCGTCATGGCCCGCGGCACGGGCGTTCCAGAGTCCCAGCGGCGTCAGGCGATAGGTGTGGACATGCTCGGGAGCCCGCTCCAGCTCGGCGAACGGAGCGATCGCCTTGCGGCACTCCGTCGCCAGGGGATGGTCGATCTCCAGCAGCAGGGTCTTGTCCGACTGCACGATCAGGGGACCATCGGTCACGCGGGGGTACCTCCTGCAGCGGTCATGTGACCAGTGTCAACCATGGCGTCGCCGGATGCGTTCCCGAGGCTGCCTGGGCGGCATTCAGCCGGCCTGTGCCGGGGCGTACTTGATGAGAAATGCCAGGATCTTCGCCCGCAGGTCCGGCAGCAGTGCCACGCCGTGGTCTGGGGACTGCACCACTTCGAGGTGTTTGATCTTGGCGCCGCTCGCCTTGTAGAGGTTGCGGCAGTCGAGAATGAAGTCGGTGTCGAACTCGCCGACACCGATCCACGTCGGTGCAGTGACCGCAGGCATTCCCTCGATAGCGTTCGTGTTCTCGAATATCGTCGGTGCTGACAACGCGATCACCGCGCCGACCTCGATGCTCGCCGCCGCAGTGAGCACGGCGGTGCCGCCTTTCGAGGCACCGACGAGGCCGATCGATGTGGCACCTCGTCGGCGCAGCTCGTCGGCGAGAGCCAGGACGTCCTGGTCGCCGGGAGCGCCGGAGTAGTTGAAGACGGCCGTGCGGTAGCCGATCTTGGTCAGAAGCTGAGCCGTAGACAGCCACTGGCACACGTTGCCGCCGCTCTCAGGTGCGAACACGAGGCCTGTCGTGCCATCACCGAGGACGAGGCTGTCGACGTTCAGCCCGCTGGAGTTCTTCACCTCCACACCGCTCTGCGCCTGCAGTGCGGTGTCGACGCAATCGGCGATGGGATCGGCTGCCGGCTCGCTGGCGGGAGGTGCACTCTGCGCGACGGTGGAGGTCGCAGCGGCGCCGGAGCTGGTGCCGCCGCACGCGCTCAGCGCCAGGGCGACCGCCGCTGTACAGAACAATGTGCGGGTGGTTCTCACGTCGACGCGCTCCCCGTGTTGGACGACAGAACCTGACCTTCGCATCTGCTGGCCGGGGAGGCCAGCGGGTTGCGGACAAAGAAGGAAACTGCGATCAGGCTCGTGCGACGACCAGAAGCTCCCCGTCGCCTTCACCTTGCGCGCACGGGTGCGGCTCGCGGTTCCAGCCCCCATAGACAGCCTGCACCGTGAAGCCGGCACGCTCGAGCGACGAGCTGAGCTCATGCTCACCGCGAAAGCGCAGCGAGGCGGTGCTGCGCAGCTCCTCACCGTCGAGGTAGGCGTAGTGGTGGGTGAAACTGACCACGGACCCCGTCACGTCCGTCACCTCCGACCAGACGGTGACACCATGCCCGTGGGGAAGCGTGATGTGGTGCATCGACTCGGCCGGGTTCCAGCGCTCCCAGCCGCGCGCCAGCGGGTCGCGGGTGTCGAAGGCCAGTGTCCCACCAGCAACCATGGCCCGACGGATGTCAACCAGCGTGGAGTTCCACCCGTCGTCGTCGACGAAGAACTGCGCGACGTGGCTCGTCATGAGCACCGCGTCGTACGTCGACCGCGGCAGCACCGTCGAGGTGCCCCGCAGCCACGTGACGCGGTCTGCGCCGGGCTTGGCTCGTGCGGCGGTCAGGGACGCATCCGCCGGGTCGACACCGGTCACCACGAAGCCGGCAGCGGCGAGACCGATCGCCAGGCGACCGGTCCCGCAGCCGAGATCCAGGACGCGCGATGCGCCGCTCTCGCTCACGACGGAGACGAAGAAGTCGTCCTCGCGCGACCACCGGCACTGCGCGTCGTAGACCTCGACGAGGCGCGGATTGCGGAACTCGGCCTGCTCCATCATGCGAACTTAAAGCCTGGTGCGGCTCGCATGCCTGGTTGGGCACGTCCCAGTGGGAGGACATCCGCCAGCGCATACGGCTGGTCGAGCCGGGGCCGTCGCGCCGCTAGGTTTGCGCCGAACCAACGACGGGAGAGGCCACGCATGAGCGAGAGCCCGGGACGGCACGAGGGACACGAGGCGCGCCTCGACGGAGTCGACGCCGAAGCCGGCGCGGGGAACCTGCCGTTGGCTCCCCAGATGGGCTCGCCCGACACGGGTCTCGGTCCGGCGCCCACGTCGCTCGAACGCGCCGTCATGCTGTTGTGGGCCAAGGCCGGCCTGTCGATCGTCGGTGCGCTCGTGCCGCTGCTCGAGCGGAACGACCTGCGCAAGCAGTTCGAGGACGGAAGCAGCGCCACGCCCTCGCAGATCGACACCGCCATGAACTTCACGATCGCAGGCTCGCTGTTCCTCGGCGTGATCGGCGCCGGACTGTGGTCGCTCGCGGCGTTCTATGCGCGCGGGGGCGCCAGCTGGGCCCGCGCCCTCGCCACGCTGCTCGCCGCGCTCGGCATGGGAGGCACGCTGCTGACCCTGACGCAGGAGGCCACCGTGCTCTCGCGCGTGCTGTCTCTCGTCTCGACGGTTGTGTCCGTGGTCCTGCTGATGCTGTTGTGGCACAGGGAGTCCTCCGCTTACTTCCGTGCCTCACGCTTCTAAACGCGCATGCGTCGATTCGGCGGCGCCTGATGGCGGAGGTTCGGGTCAACCGCTCAGATGTCCCCGACCCACGCCAGTGCCAGCCATGTCATGGGCATCCCGCTGCTCTGGCACCATGCCCCCACCCGTGACGCAGATGCCCTGACTCGACATGCTTCTGCACAGCTGGTGGATCACCGACAACCTGATCCGCTGGTGCAAGCAGCAGGCCGATACGTCGTCGATCGTGCTGCGCTGTCCGCTCGCTGGCGAGGCGGCCTTCGCGGCGTGGAGCAAGGCAGACCCGCTCTACGCCTGGTCGCTGACCGCCCACAGGCTCCACCGCCGGCCCGTAAGTCCCCACAGAGCGATATGAGCGCGGCACCAGTGTTACCCACGCCCTCATTCCTCGGGCGGTCCCGCACCCCTGATGACCTGGGGCGATGACGGCAGCCGCCAGTTGTTGACGGCAGTTGGAGAAGCGCAGTCGGTGTCCATGCGGCTCGTGAGGGTGCGCTACGTCGGGCTCCTGCCTCAGCGCCGCGTTGGTGTCGGTGCTGTGCAGCGCCTCCGGTACGACGTTCGCTGGCAGCGCCTGCACTCCCTCGACGCATGAGCACCCGAGATCGACGATCGCCTTCACCTCATCGGATCAGCCTAGAGAGGAGACGACATGAGCCCTGAGCAGAACGCCACGCATGACGAGACCATGCGCATCGTTGACGCCCACATCGCCGCGACTGACGCGACCATGACGAGAATCGCCGAACAGCTCGTTGCACTCGCTGCGCGGCGTGACCGACTCGGTTGACGAGCCGGCTCCGGGGACTGCGTTAATCGACGTAACCCGCGACGAGGACGGATTCTGCACGCTCGGGTACTCCATGTCGTGACAGGTCGGTCGCTCCGGAACCGCCTACGCGAGCTTGGCTGCGAGACCAGGCGCAGGAGTTCGCGTGCGGATCAAACACGCCGCCGGACCGTCCCGCGGCTACGCCAACGCCCTTCGCGGCGACCTCCCCGACGCGGTCGCCGTCCTCGACCCTTTCCACGGCACGGACCGCGGCACCCAAGTGTTGTACGACGTTCAGCGCCGCGTGCGGCTGAACACCTTGAGGCGACGCGGCCACAGAGACGACCCGTTCGACAAAATCCGCGGCTTGCTCAGATCAGGCAGCGAGCACCGAGCGACACATTGCCCGACACAACGCCGGACTCGGAGGCTAAACTCGCGGCCGGTGACCCCGGCTACTTCGCGCTGCTGCCGGAGGGCAGGCGCAACATGGTGGATGTTCTGCGACCCCGCCGCGAAGGACCGCTTCCTTGACTGGGAGCTGGAGGCGCACGACCTGGTGGGGCGGCTGCGCGCCCGCTTGCCGACGCGGTTGCAGGATCCTGCGATGCTCGAGATCGTCGCCCGGCTCGACGCGCAGAGGCCCCGAGTTCCACGCGTGGTGGCAGGAGCACTACGTCGTAGAGCAGCGCAGCAGAACACGACGACTCTGCAACCCGCCGCTGGGCGAGAGGAGGTTCTCGCTCACGGTTCTGCGGGCGCCCGATGACTCCTTCGTCTCCTATCTCGTGCACGTTCCGGTGTCAGCGGTCTGATCGGCCCGAGCTCCGGGCGATGACCAGCAGCCACGGTCCCGGGCGCCCCTCGACGCGGTCGAGGAAAACGACGTGCCACCCGGTGCGGTCGAGGGCCTCACGTAGGTCGTCCTCACGCCAGAAGGTGAAGTGCCGCGGTCGACCAAGCTTGTGGTCGCTCCATCCGTCACCGTTCCCCTCTCGCAGCGTGAAAGCGAGCGCGCCACCGTCGACGACCGCGCGGTGTGCCCGCAGCAGTGCATCCGCGAACTCGTCGCGGGTCAGGTGCAGCAGGACGGCGTTGGCCATCACGGCATCGTAGGAACCGTCGAGGTCGTCGACGCGGACGTCGAGCAGCCGCGCTGCATGGCCCGCCGCCCGCAGTCTGTCGACGAAGGCCATGGCGGCGTCGGTGCGCTCGACGGAACAGCCTCGGGCCTCCGAGGTGGTCGGCATCCCATCCGGGACCGCTGCCGATCTCGAGTACGCAACCCCCGCGCACCAGGTCGGCCACCCGATCCAGGTAGCGCCGCACGTCGGCCCCAGGGTGCAGGCTCCTGGCGACGTAGAGATCTGCTGCGCTCTCGTACGCCTGAAGGGTGAGGTCGCCCGCGGCCGACATGGTTCGAGTATGCCTGCCCGACGTGCAGACGGGCCGAGCATCCCATATGGCGGTAGCGTCGGGCACGTGCGCATCCTGGTCACCGGCGGCGCCGGCTTCATCGGCGGCCATGTGGTCGAGGCTCTCGTCGGCTCCGGTGACGAGCCCGTCGTCGTCGACGCCCTGCTCCCCGCGGTGCACGGACCCGAGCCCACACTCGACCTGCCCGACGGGGTCGAGCTCATCGTTGCGGACGTTCGCAACCTCGCGGCGATGCATGAGGCGTTGCAAGGCATCGACGCGGTCTGTCACCAGGCCGCCATGGTGGGTCTCGGAGTCGACGTCGCGGACCTGCCGGCTTATGCGGGCTGCAACGACCTCGGAACTGCAGTTCTGCTGTCAGCAATGGTGGAGGTCGGCGTCGACACGCTCGTCCTCGCGAGCTCGATGGTCGTCTATGGCGAAGGTCGCTACCGTTGCAGCGAGCACGGTGACGTCGCTCCCGGACCGCGTCGTGCGGCAGACCTCGACGCAGGCAGGTTCGAGCCGCCGTGCCCAGTCTGTGGCAACGGTCTGCAGGCCGCCCTGGTCGGTGAGGATGCGCGTCTCGACCCGAGAAATGCCTACGCTGCAAGCAAAGTGGCGCAGGAGCACTATGCCGCGTCGTGGGCTCGTGTGACGGGCGGCAGCGTCTTCGCCCTGCGCTACCACAACGTCTATGGACCCCGCATGCCCCGCGACACGCCTTATGCCGGCGTGGCTTCGCTGTTCCGGTCGGCCCTTGCCCGAGGTGACGCGCCGCGCGTGTTCGAGGACGGGGCGATGCGCCGCGACTTCGTGCACGTGCGCGACGTCGCTGCGGCCAACGTCGCCGCACTGCACACACACGCGACGGTCGGCGGGCTCGTGCCTCTCAACGTCGGCAGCGGCCAACCTCGCACCGTCGCAGACATGGCCCGCGAGCTGGCGAAGGCATGCGCCGGCCCCGAGCCCGTCGTCACCGGGGACTACCGGCTGGGCGACGTACGCCACGTGACTGCCGACTCCACCCGGGCCCGCGAGGTGCTCGGCTGGGCGCCGCAGGTGTCTTTCGAGGACGGCGTACGCGAGTTCGCGACGGCTCCACAGCGGGCGCCGGTGGCTCAGGTCGGAGGGGCGTGATCGCTGAGGTCGACGTGATCCTGCCGTGCCTGGACGAGGCGGCGGCGCTGCCCTGGGTGCTGGAGCGCATCGGCCGGCTGGGCGCGGGGTATCGCGCTGTCGTGGTCGACAACGGTTCGCGCGACGACTCGGTCGTCATCGCGACGGCGTTGGGGGCCACGGTGGTCGATGCGCCGCAGCGCGGCTATGGCGCGGCTTGCCACGCGGGCCTGCGTGCTGCGACGGCCCCGGTCGTCGTGTTCTGCGACTGCGACGCCAGCATCGACCCCGGCGTGATCCCCCCCATGGTCGCGATGGTCGCCCGCGGCGACGCCGACCTGGTCGTCGCGCAGCGCCGGCCCACCCGGCACGGCGCCTGGCCGGTGCACGCGCGGGTCGCCAACCGCTATCTCGCCGCGCGCGTCCGCCGCAGCACAGGGGCTCCCCTGCGCGACATGGGTCCGGTCCGGGTGGCGCGACGCGAGCAGCTGCTCGCGCTCGACATCAGCGACCGGCGTTCGGGATACCCCCTCGAGACGGTGCTCCGGGCCACGCGCGCCGGCTGGGTGCTGGCCGGCGTCGACGTCGACTACCTGCCCCGAGCCGGCCGGTCCAAGGTCACCGGGACCGTGCGAGGCACGCTGCAGGCCGTCGCCGACATGCGTCGCGTGCTCGGGTCATGACCGGGATCGCCCTCGTCGTCATCGCCAAGGAGCCGCTGCCGGGTCGTGCCAAGACGCGCCTGATGCCGCTGTGCACCCCTGCCGAGTCGGCTTCGCTCGCGGCCGCAGCACTCGCCGACACGCTCGATGTCGTCATGCGCGCTCGGGCGACCCGGCGAATCCTCGCTCTCGAGGGCCAACCGGGCGGGTGGGTGCCTCCGAACATGGAGGTGATCCTGCAACCGTCCGGTGGCCTCGACGTACGCCTCGACGCCGCCCTCGCGGCCGTCACGGGCCCCGTGCTGCTCGTCGGCATGGACACCCCGCAGGTGACGCCGCAGCTGCTCGACGTGGAGTTCGGCGATGCCGACGTGCTGCTCGGGCCGTCGGAGGACGGCGGGTTCTGGGCTATCGGCCTCGCAACGCCGCAGCCCGGCCTGCTGCTCGGTGTGCCGATGTCGCAGTCGGACACGTGCGACGCGTTGCGCCGGGCGATCGATGCTCGCGGGCTGCGCTGCCGTGATCTGCCGATGCTGCGCGACGTCGACACGGTGGCCGATGCCGCAGCTGTCGCCGCGGTGGCACCGGGCACCCGTTTTGCCGCCGCCTGGTCGGCCTGCGCGGTCGGGGGTGCGCCATGAGCGGTCAGGTTGCCTACGAGTTCGACGACTGGCGGGACGGCGCGGTGCTCTCGTCGCTGCTCGACCTCGACGTGACCCGCTGGGACGCTGCGCTCGATGATGCCGACGAGGCGCTCCTGCAGCGATGTCACGGCCCCGCGATCGACATCGGCTGCGGCCCGGGGCGGCTCGTGGCCGCTCTCACGACGCGTGGCCTCGTGGCCCTCGGTATCGACGTCGCGAAGTGGGCGGTCCACAGCGCCCGCACCGCCGGCGCGGCAGCAATGCACACGTCGGTGTTCGAGCAGGTGCCGTCGACCGGGCACTGGCGCACGGCGCTGCTGGCCGACGGCAACGTCGGCATCGGCGGCCATCCGCTCGCCCTCGCCGAACGGGTCGCAGAGCTGCTCGTGCCGGGTGGCCTGGTGCTGTGCGAGGTCGATGCCCACGACGTGGATGAGCGGATGCTCATGCGTCTCGCTGCGCTCGACGGCACGTTCGTGGCGCCGGTTCCGTGGGCGAGGGTGGGGCTCGGTGCGGCCACGGAGGTCTTCGAGGGCGCCGGCTATGCGGTCGAGGAGTCGTGGTCCGTCGCGGGTCGCTGCTTCCTCGCCGCGCGTACGGCTGTCACGGCGGCCAGTGACGCTGTGGCGACAGCGACGACGGCGACGCTGACCAGGATTCCGCGCGGGTAGTCCAGCGGGGTAGTGGTGGGGTTTCCGCCGCCGCCGCGGTCGAGCAGCGGCGGGATGGCGATCAGGAGCAGGCAGCCGGTGACGAGTAGTCCGCCGGCCAGGACGGGGCGCACCACGGGTGGAGCGAGTCGGGTGAGGAGCAGGCCGACGACCGCGACGATGGGGGCGAGGCCCAGGTCGTGGGTGAGGGCCGCGCCGATGACCCACATCCCGGACACTGCGGGGGAGGTGACCACGCCGCCCGTCGCGAGCTGCCACAGCGCGTACACCATCACAGCGGATCCGAGAGCGACAAGAGTTATGCGAAGTTTCATGCCTGAACCTCGATGTGGGAAACCCACTTCGTCTGTAGCACGCCGGGTCGGTTCGGGGCGATCAGGCGCGCGGGGTAGCCGTGCTCGAGGTGCAGCGGGACGCCGTTGAGGTCGAGCGCGAGCAGGGTCAGCTCGTCCGATGCCTGATGGTGCTTGAGCGTCGACGCGCGGTAGAGGCCCTGGGGTTCCAGGGAATGGACCCGCACCGAGGTCCCCGCCGGTGCCCCGGCGAGGGTGAGCAGGTCGCTCATGCGCACCCCGGACCAGTGTGCCGTCGAGCTCCATCCCTCGACGCACGCGATCGGCAGGACCGACGTGTGCTGGGGCATCGCGCGCAGCTGTCCCAACGTCAGCGACACCGTCCGCGCCCCCACGATCTGCAATGCCCACCCCGGGTGCAGGGCGAGCTCGGCGACCTGGGCCTGCTCCGACGTGCGGTTCACCGGCAGCCCCTGCGGGCCGAGGTCCGGCCGTCGGGGAGCGAGCAGCGCGAACCGCTGCAACGGGCGTACGGTCTGCCCGACCGTCGTGAGCGTCACCCCTGCCACACCCGCGCCGGTCGCGAGCAGCAGACCTCGACGGGTCAGCGCCCCGGCCGGCGCCGCGCGGTCTCCGGCCGCGGTGTCGGCGTCTCGCGCGAGCCCGCGCCGGATCGCGGGCAGCTTGACGCCGATGTGCACGAGCACGGCGCCGACGAGCAGCCAGGCGACGAGATAGTGCGTTCGCGGGAAGAAGAACGGCCACGGATACCACTGGGTGATGTTGATCAGCCCGCTCGTCACCTCGAACAACGCGCCACCGACGAGCGCCAGCAACGACAGGCGTTCCAGCGCATGCAGCACCGTGCGCGCAGGCGGCCACCCGAACAGCTTCGGCCACACGATCCACAGCTTGGCCAGCAGGATCGGAATCATCGCCAACCCCGTGGCGACGTGCAGCCCCTGCGTGAACTGATATCCCCGGACCGGACGCGACGGCATGTCCAACCACGATGGCGGATGCTGATGCAGATGACTGATGTAGCCCGTGAGGAAGCAGATCGTCACCGCGATGCCCAGCGCCCGCCCGAGCAATGCCGCCGACCGCTCATCACGCAGATGCGACCCGAACGACCCGTCCCGGAAAGGCCCCTGGCGAAGGAAGTCGGGGGGCTGGGGGAGGTCGAGATCGCGGACGGCCACCCCATGACGGTAGGCACTCGCTGCCCGCTTCGTGCGATATCGCCCCGGCTGCTTAGGTTGAGGCGTGCACGGCGGCCTCGTTCGACCGACGAGCGCTGCGGCTTGTCGCGGCGTCGCGCTGCTGCTTCCCGTCGCGATGACCATCGCGGCGCTCGCAGGCGGCTCGCCCGACACCGGTCGCTGGCACCTGCTCGGGCTTCTCGCACTCGACTGGCTGGTATTCGCGGGAGCAGCCGCTTTCGTGCTGCGCATGCCCCGCGAGCGCGCGCTGCCGCTCATCGTGCTCGGGGCCGTCGTGCTGCAAGCCGTCGCCGTCGTCGCGCCGCCGCGGATGACCAACGACTTCTTCCGCTACGCGTGGGACGGCCGTGTTCAGGCGGCGGGCGTGGACCCCTACCGCTATGAGCCCGTCGACCCTGCGCTGGCCCGGTTGCGTACGCCGTGGCTGTTCCCCCCGGCGTGCCAGGACCGGGTGCCGGTCTGCACGAACATGAACCACCCGACCTCGCCGACCATCTATCCACCGGTCGCCGAGGGCTGGTTCGTCGTCATGCACGGTGCGTCTTTCGGGGGCCGGGGGCACCGGCTGCCGCTGCAGGTGGGGGCGGGGTTGCTCGCACTGCTCACCACGGCGTTGCTGCTGCGGATCCTGGGGAGCCACGGTGACCCCCGACGCGCGGTGCTCTGGGCGTGGTGCCCGACGGTGGTCCTCGAAGCCGGCAACAACGCGCACGTCGACGTGCTCGCTGCACTGCTCACGGTCGCCTGTCTCGGGCTCGCCGCCCAGGACAGGGCATCGCGGCGCGACGGTTGGGCCGGCGTCGCTCTGGGTGCGGCGTTCGCCGCAAAGCTGCTGCCGGTGCTGGTCGGGCCGGCGCTGCTGCGTCGGGCGCCCCGCCGGGTCGCTGCGCTCGTGTCGGCGGCGGTCGCGACCGTCGTGCTGGTCTACGTGCCGCACGTCTCGGCGGTCGGTAGGCACGTGGTCGGCTTCCTGCCCGGCTACCTGCACGAGGAGGGCTATGCCGGCACGGGGAGGTTCGCGGTGCTGCGGCTCG
>CAXSDR010000109.1:0-11904 GCA_964236445.1 uncultured Motilibacteraceae bacterium
CGACGAAGTCGCGGCGCACCTCGTCGACGCGCCGCGACTCGGTCTGGTCCTCGCCCAGCACCAGCACCAGCCCGTCGGCGAGCGGCGCCACCCGGATCTTGACCGGGCGCAGCCGGGGTCCGTGACCGGTGGACCCCAGCTCCAGCCGCTCCTCGCGGACCTGCGAGTCACGGCGGACCTGGCGCACCAGCGCCACGAGCTGCGACGACGCGAGCGACGTGCCGCGGACCAGCCCGAAGGCGTACGCCGTGGCGCTGGCCAGCACGATGCGGTCGGAGGAGTCGAGCAGGACCGTGGACGCGCTGAGGGCGGCCAGCATGTCGGCGAGCCCGTCGGGCAGCTGTGTGTCGGTCAGCCGGACGCCCGGCGGGGAGCTGACGACGTTGGCGTCGCGTCGACGCGCACGGGCAGCGCCGACCGATGCCACCGCGCCTCCCCCAGCCAGGGCCGAGACCGCGGCCACGAGCGCGACGGAGGTCTCGGCGTCCACAGGGCGATGCTAGGTGCGGCCACCGCCCGCAACGGTGCACAGCGGCGTGCGGGTGTGCAACGGACGTGGGATGTTCATCCTCGCGACCGGGCGCGTTCACCTCGCGCCGCCACGGTGGTATGAACCGGGAAGTCTGCAGTGTGGGCGAGCGATCCGACGGTCGACCCCCGCCCGAACCGAGGAGCATGCGACGTGCGCGACGCCTATCACGAGGAGCTCGACGCCATCAGCGACGAGCTGGTGGAGATGACACGACTCGTCACCTCAGCGATGTCGCGCGCCTCGACAGCGCTCATCGACGCCGACCTCGCCCTCGCCGAGAGCGTGATCTCCGCAGACGAGCAGATCGACGTCCTGCACCACCTGCTCGAGGACAAGTGCTATCTGCTGTTGGCGCGCCAGCAGCCGGTGGCGACCGACCTGCGCATCATCGTCACGAGCCTGCGCATGAGCGCCGACCTCGAGCGCATGGGAGACCTGGCCCGCCACATCGCGCAGGTTGCCCGCATGCGTTTCCCGCAGTCGGCCGTGCCTGTCGAGCTGCGCGCGACGCTCACGCAGATGGGGCAGGTGGCCACGCGCATCGTCGCCAAGACCGGCGGGGTCATCGCGAGCAAGGACGTGAAGATCGCGCTCGAGCTCGAGCGGGACGACGACGAGATGGACGCCCTGCACCGCGAGCTGTTCACGATCCTGCTCGACGACTGGAGCCACGGGATGGAGGCGGGCATCGACATCACGCTGACCGGTCGCTACTACGAGCGCTTCGCCGACCACGCGGTGTCGGTCGCCCGCCGGGTCGTCTATCTGGTGACCGGCGAGCACGCCCACGACTACGTGGCCGCCCAGAGCTGAACCCCGGGCGGCTATTTCCCCTGGTTCTTGACCGCCTCGATGGACGCGGCCGCGGCGGCGGGGTCGAGGTAGTCGCCGCCGGTCACCGTCGGGCGGAAGTCGCTGTCGAGGCGGTAGACCAGCGGGATGCCGGTCGGGATGTTGAGCCCGGCGATGTCCTCGTCGGACACGCCGTCCAGGTGCTTCACCAGCGCGCGCAGGCTGTTGCCGTGGGCCGCCACCAGCACCGTCTTGCCGGCGGCGAGGTCCGCGACGATCGCGTCGTACCAGTAGGGCAGCATGCGGATGCCGACGTCCTCGAGGCACTCGGTGCGCGGTGCGAGCTCCGGCGGCAGCGAGGCATAGCGTGCATCCCCGGCCTGCGAGAACTCGTCGCCATCGGCGAGCGGCGGCGGCGGGACGTCGTAGGAGCGGCGCCACAGCATGAACTGCTCGTCGCCGAACTCTGCCCTGACCTGTGCCTTGTCCTTTCCCTGCAGCGCGCCGTAGTGGCGCTCGTTGAGCCGCCACGACCGGCGCACCGGCAGCCACTGGCGCTGCGCGGCGTCAAGGGCGATCTCGGCCGTCTGGATCGCGCGGCGCAGGACCGAGGTGTGAAGCACGTCCGGAAGGACGCCGCTGGCGGCGAGCAGCTCGCCGCCACGGCGGGCCTCGCCACGGCCTTTCTCGCTCAGCGAGGCGTCCACCCAGCCGGTGAACAGGTTCTTGGCGTTCCACTCGCTCTCGCCGTGGCGCAGCAGGACCAGGGTGTGTGCGGAAGTCGTCGCAGGCATGCCCCGAGCCTAGCGAGGCCCACGCTTGGGACCGTCGCGGGAGCGGGCCCGGCTCAGCCGCTCACGAGGTCGCGCCTCGGGCGCCGGTCGGCGCGCAGAGTGGCCGCGTAGGCGTCACGCACAGCAGCTGCGGTCGCGTCCCAGCTGAAACCGAGCGCGTGGCCACGTGCCTGGCGTGCGAGCTGCGACCGTCGCGAGGGGTCGGCAAGCAGCTCGGCCAGGCAGGCCGCCCACACGGCCGGGTCGTGACCGTCCACGAGCACGCCCGACACCCCGTCTGCGACCGCCGTGCGAAGCCCGCCGACACGGGTGGCGACGACGGGGGTGCCGCACGCCTGCGACTCGATCGCGACGAGGCCGAAGGACTCGCTGCGCGACGGCACGACCGTCAGGTCGGCTGCGCGATAGAACAGCGGCAACCGGTCGCGGGAGGCGGGTGGCTCGAAGCGGACGACGTCGGCGACCCCGAGCTGCTGCGCCATGAGCATGAGGGAGTGCGGCTCGGCGAGGCCCGACCCGCTCGGCCCGCCCACGACCGTCACCGTGAGCCGCGAGCGCAGCGACGGGTCGACCGCGATCATCCGCGCCACAGCATCGACGAGCACGTCGGGGGCCTTCAGCGGCTGGATGCGCCCGACGAACAGCAGGACCAGCCCGTCGAGCGGCAGCCCCAGAGCGGTGCGGGCGTCGCGCTGCGAACCCGGCGCGAACACGTCGAGATCGACGCCGGGGGCGGCGACGGAGACACGGTCCGGGTCGGCGCCGTAGAGCGAGACCAGCTGCGCAGCCTCCTCGTCGGTGTTGGCGACCAGCCGGTCTGCGGCCTGCGCCAGGTGGCGCTCACCCACCTCGCGCGCCAGCGGCTCGGCACGGTCGCCTGCCGCGAGCGTCGCGTTCTTCACCCTCGCCATCGTGTGCATCGAGTGCACGAGCGGGACGCCCCAGCGCTCGGCTGCGAGCAGACCCACCTGGCCCGAGAGCCAGTAGTGCGAGTGCACCAGGTCGTAGAAGCCACGCTCGCGCGCCGCCTCGGCGCGCAGCACGCCTGCGGCGAACGCGCACAGCTGGCCCGGGAGGTCTTCCTTGGCCAGGCCTTCGAAGGGGCCTGCGGCCACGTGTCGCACGAGCACCCCGTCGTCGAGCTGCACGATGCGCGGCTGGTCACTGCGGGTGGCGCGGGTGAAGATCTCGACGGCCGTGCCCTGCTGGGCCAGCCGGCGGGCGAGCTCGACGACGTAGACGTTCATGCCGCCCGCGTCGCCCGTGCCCGGCTGCTCCAGCGGCGACGTATGCATGCTGAGCATCGCGACGCGCCGCGGCGGCACGAGCGCCGCCACCGCCCGCCGCAGCCTGCGGGAACGCAGGGAGGAGGGCAGCGATGTCGGGGGCACGCCTCGATTGTCCCCGTCGACCGGCCGGGCACGCATCCAGACCCGACAATGTGGTCATGCCTGTGCGTCCCTCCGGCGTCGTGACCCGCGGCACGACATGCGCGAACCGGCTGCGCCGGGTGGATCGGTGGCTGACGGCGACCCACGGCGGGCTGCTGCGGGCGGCCCTCGCCGCCCCCGTGGTCGTCGACCTCGGCTTCGGCTCCTCTCCCGTCACCACGCTGGAGCTGGCCCGGCGGATCCATGACGAGCGGGCCGACGCCCAGATCGTCGGGCTCGAGATCGACCCCTCACGCGTGGCAACGGCCCAACGGTGGGCGCGACCCGGGGTCGGCTTCCGGCGAGGCGGGTTCGAGCTCGAGCTCGATCTCGACGGGCGGACACCGACGTTGGTCCGGGCGTTCAACGTGCTCCGGCAGTACGACCCGGACGCCGCCGCAGCAGCATGGCGCGAGATGTGCAGGCGCCTCGGGAACGGGCTGCTGGTCGAGGGCACCTGCGACGAGCTCGGGCGTCGCGCCACTTGGGTCACGCTCGACGCCCACGGCCCGCGCACGCTGACGCTCGCGACGCACGTGCCCTCGCTCGACCGCCCGAGCTCGCTCGCCGCCCGACTGCCCAAGTCGCTGATCCACCACAACGTGGCCGGTCAGCCCGTCGCCGCCCTGCTCGTCGCGCTCGACCGCGGCTGGGACGAGGCCGCGGCGTACGCGCCGTTCGGGCAGCGCCAACGCTGGATGCGCGCCGTCGCTAGCGTGCGTGACGCGGGCTGGGACGTGCGCGACCGCGAACCGCGGTGGCGGCTCGGGGAGATCACCGTGGGCTGGGCGGCCGTCGCACCCGTCGTCCGGAGCTGACGCTCACCAGCTGGACCCGCCGGAGGATCGACCACGTCCGCCACCTCGTCCGGGGCCGCCGCCCTCGACCTGGCGCAGCGCCGGGCGTACATCGACGAGATAGACGCCCGCGGCGACGACAGCGAGCAACGACAGGAAGTTCAGCGGGCCGAGCAGCGAGGTCAGCATCAGCAGCACGATCACCGCCGCCACGCCGAGGAAGATCAGCCAGCGCTGCTTCGTCTGCTTGCCGGCGGCCACGAACGAAGCCTGGCGACGGCGCACCGCATCGGTCAGCGCGACCAGCACGAGGCCGCTCTCGGCGAGCGTGAGAGCGAGCAGGATCCAGCCCTGCAGGTCGACCGGATGGAACAACGACCCGGGAATGCCTGGCATCAGCGACCCGTCAACAGGTCCTGGATCGACGCGTCGCCCTCCCTGTAGCGACGCCCGATCTCCGCGGTGCACGCGTCGACGACGTGCTGCACCTCGCGCCGGTCGTGGGAGACGGAGTCCTCGAAGCCGCGGAGCCGCTCTATCGCGGCAAGGAGGTTCTCGTCGGTGAGCGCACCGAGGTCGGAGAACCCGACATCGGCAACCAGCTGCTCGACCCGGCGGCGGTGGTCGCCGACCCGCGAGGGCTCGACGTGGACGAACCGGCTCTCGGCGCGTACGCCGGTGCGCGGGCCCTCGCTGTCGCTCAGGGTGCGGGTCAGCCGTTCGATGAAGTCGTCGTGGGTGTCCACAACGCCACCGGCGCGGCGCGACTGCTCGGCGCGCAGGATGTCGAGGCGGCCCTGAAGCAGGCGGCGTACGTAGGAGAGGTCGGCCTCCTCCTGCTCGGCATCGCGACGCAGGCCGCGCACGGCCTCCAGGTCCTGGCCCACGAGGTCGGCCAGATAGTCCGGTGCGAGAACGCGGTCGATGCGTCGGCGTCCGCCGGGTACGAGGTCACTCATGCCCGCATCGTGCCACCTCGGGCGCCTCCACCGCTGCCTGCTGGCGGATGAGTTGTGCGGCCGGAAACCTCAATCAACGCCAGCCGCATGCCGACGCTAGGACAGCGAGGCAACACCCGCCATCCGGACGGTCCGTAGCGCCGAATGGTGGACAGCGCACGATCCCGCACCACGACGAAGGAGCAACGCGTGCTCGAGGAGGACGTGACGGTAGCAACCGTCGAGGGCGTCTTGCTCGATCTCGCATCGGACAAGGCGACCGGTTGCCTCAGCGTGGCACGTCTCGACGGCGAGGTCGTCGACCTCTTCCTCAAGTCCGGCGAGCTCTACGCCGTGACCGTGCCGGGGCGGCGCGCCCGCATCGGTGCGCGCCTGATCTCCACCGGTCGGCTGACGCCAGACACCCTCAGCGAAGCCCTCGTGATCCAGAAGACCGAGCTCCAGGGTTGGCGGCTCGGTGAGCTCCTCGTGCACCTCGGGCAGGTCGAGCGGGCGATCGTCGAGTCCTACGTCACCGAACAGCTCGAGGATGCCCTCACCGGCCTGGTCGGGCGCGAGGCCACCGCCTGGCGCTGGAAGTCCGGCCGCAAGACCCGCCAGGACATTGCTCCTCCCGTCGCGATCGCCGAGGTCATCTCGCGGGCCGTCGCGCGCAACACCCGCTGGCAGCACATCGAGGCAGCCCTCGGCGGAGTGGACGTCGTGTGTCACCTGTCCCGCGCGGGCACGCATCTGGACGGGGCTTCGTTGGCGCCGCGCTCGTGGGCGCTGCTGTGCCGGGTGGACGGGCGGCGCACCGTGACAGAGCTCGCCGACGCCTGCGGCTTCACGCTCTACGAAGCAGCCGACGTCGTTCTGCAGCTCGTCGGCCTCGGCGTCGTCGACGTGCCGGCGCCCACCAACCAGACCCTGATCGTGCCCATCGTCGCCGCCGATGAGGTGGCCCAGACCGACCTCGTGCTGCCGGTCATCGCCTCGGACGTGGCTGACGAGACCGTGATCACCGACATTCCCACCCGCGCGCCGGAGCGCGTGGCCGTGCCCGAGGTGCGGGCGGTGGACGTCGCGCCGTCACCGGCGACGGTTCCCGCGCCGGCGGCCGGACGTCACCACGGACGCGAACGCGACGACCAGCAGACGCGCGAGCGGGCGGATGCCGAGCTGGTCGCCGAGCAGCTCACGCAGCTGAGCGAGAAGGGTGCGGCCGAGCGGGCCGAGCGCCGCCGCGCGCGCGGCGAGACGCCGAGCGAGCATTCACCCCGTGCCGCCATCCCCCTGCGTCCGTCGGTGGACCAGGACCGCCAGGCTCAGCTCGAGGCCGAGCTCGCCGAAGCGCAGCGCCTCGAGGACGAGCGGACGCACCGCAGCACGCCCACGGAGCCGACTGCCGGCGACGTGCAGGAGGAGCGGGCGCAGTCGCGCCGCCGGCGTACGACTGCGGCGGCGGAGCAGGCTGCGGCTGATCGAGCCGCCGCCGAGCGAGCCGAGATCGAGCGGGTAGCAGCCGAGCAGGCCGAAGCCGAGCGTGAAGCCGAGCGCGCCGAAGCCGAGCGCGCCGAGGCGGAAAAAGTTGCCGCCGCGGAGAAGGCGCGGGCCCAGCGCATTGCTACAGAGAAGGCCACCGCCGCCAAGACCGAGGCTGCCCGCATCGCGGCCGAGAAGGCAACCGCAGCCAGGGTCGAAGCCCAACGCCTCGCCACGGAGAAGGCCGCCGCCGCCAAGGCAGCCGCAGCCGAGGCGGAAGCCGAGCGCGTGGCGGCTGAATCGGCGGAGGCGGCCCGGGTCGAAGCCGAGCGTGTCACGGCCGAGACCGCTGCTGCTGCACAGCTGGCCAGGGACATGGCCGATGCCGGCGTCCTGCCGAGCGCGGAGGACCTGGCGAGCGTCGCCTCGGACTTCGCCGACTTCAACGAGTTCGCCGAGTTCGCGGGCACCGTCTCTGCGAGCGCCAACGCAGACTACGCCGACGGCCTCGGCGACCTGGCCGACATCTCCTCCGACATGAGCCTCGGCGACTTCGCGCGCTCCCTGGGCGACGACTTCATCGTCGCCGAACCGGCACCTGCCCCGGCTGAGGTGCCGAAGCCGGTGGACGTACGCGCTGGCGACCCGCCGACCGCAGAGACCGAGGTCGCGGCCGAGACCGAGACCACCCCGCAGTACACCGACACGGCCGCACTGCTGCGTGAGCTCAGCAGCCTGGGTGGGTTCGGCGATGACGCCACGCCGGCTCCGGCCAATGTTCCCGCGCCCCGGCAGATGCCGTCGCAGCACGACAAGAAGAAGAAGCGCGGGTTGTTCGGCCGCTAGCGACAACGGTGTCACCGGGTCGGCGCGGGGCTGTCCTCCGAAGCAGAACATGATCCACGGGGCACGCCCTAGTAGGCCCCGTGCCCCCGCACCACCGCGGCCAACGTCTTCCACAGGATCAGCATGTCGGCGGTCATGGACCAGTTCTCGACGTAGTAGAGGTCGAGCCGAACGCTGTCCTCCCACGACAGGTCTGACCGCCCGCTGACCTGCCACAGCCCGGTCATGCCGGGCTTGACGAGCAGGCGTCGGCGGGTGTCGAGGGCATATTGCGCCACCTCCGCCGGCAGCGGCGGTCGAGGGCCGACCAGACTCATGCTGCCGTTGAGCACGTTGAACAGCTGCGGGAGCTCGTCGATGGAGTAGCGGCGAATGATGCGTCCGACCGGAGTGACGCGTGGGTCCCGACGCATCTTGAACAGCACGCCGTCCTGCTCGTTGCTGTCCGCCAACGTCTCGAGGATGCGCTCGGCATCCACCACCATCGAGCGGTACTTGAACAGCTTGAAGGTCCGCCCGGTGCGACCCACGCGCTCCTGCCGGAAGAAGATCGGACCCGGGCTGCCGAGGCGTACGGCGACAGCGACGGCGAGCAGCAGCGGTGACAGCAGCCCGACGAGGACGAGGGCCACGATGCGGTCGAACAGGCCCTTGACGATGCGCATCGGGCCTTCGTACTGCGGCGGCTCGACGTGCAGCAGCGGCAGGCCGGCCACCGGACGCACGTGCACGCGCGGGCCCGCGACGTCGGTCAGGGCAGGCGCGACCACCAGGTCGACACCACTGCTCTCCAACGCCCAGCCGAGGCGGCGCAGCGTCGTGGGGGTCATGCCGACGGACGGCACGACGGCGACCGTGTCGGCTCCCGTCAGGCGTACGGCCTCGGGCACCGTGCTGAGCGAGCCGACGACGTTGAGCGTGTCGTCGGTGTCGAGGTCGTCGTCGGGGCCGCCCGGCAGACAGACACCGACGACCTCGAAGCCCGCATAGCGCTCCCGGCTGAGCTCGGCCGAGAGGTGGGAGACGTTGTCGCGACTGCCCACGACGAGAACCCGGTGGGCCCAGCCGCCGTGCTTGCGCCGATGGTGGAGCCATTTGCGCGCGATGAAGCGCTCGACGAGCAAACCCATGACCCCGAGCGGAAATGCGATGCCGACGAATGCGCGCACATAGTCGACCTGGCCGAGGTAGGCGATAATCGCCACCACGCCATAGAGGCGCACGCTGGCCGTGACCACCCGCTTGTATTCCTCGGGTCCGGTGCCGACGACACGCCGGTCACGGGCCATGTGCAGGGACAGGCTCGACATCCAGAACATGACGAGCAGCACAGCGACCCCGCCGTAGGACGAGCCCATGACATGGCGCGGCAGGCCGGCCACGCCGACCGCCTCACCGGCGCGGTGCCAGACGACGGCGACACTGATCGCCGCGACCACGACGAGCAGGTCAGCGAAGAAGAGCGTGCGCTCGACGGCACGGACCCAGGGCGGTCGTGTGAACTGACCGGCACCCACCCCGACGGCCTCCGGCAGCAGGGGGAGCGCCGCGTCGCGCTCGGCCGCTCCAGGCATCTCGAGGACCACCCGCACCTCTCTCGACGTCGAAATGGTGACCTGTCCGGCTTTGGCTGCGCAGCGGGTCCATCCCGGTCGGCAGACTACAGGTCGGCTTCGGTGCGCCTTTTCCGAGAAGGAAACGAGAGTTTTGCCGGCGCGTTGCCCGGCGACGTCACTCGAGATCCTGCGTCGCGGCGACGCCGTCGACGAACAACGGGCCATCGCCCGGAAGTGAGCGCTTGACCAGCGCCAAGGCAATGGGGCCCAGCTCGAAGTGGCGCGCCGCGGTGCCCACGAGGCCGACCTGCCGACCGTCACTGTCGAGAACCGGCGTCGCCGGTGCCGGCACGTGCTCGACGGAGCCGTCGAGGTGCAGCAGCACCAGGCGGCGGGGCGGGCGGCCGAGATTGTGCACCCGCGCGACCGTCTCCTGGCCGCGATAACAGCCCTTGTCGAGGGAGACTGCCGAGCCGAGCCAGCCCACCTCGTGGGGGATGGTGCGATGGTCGGTCTCGAACCCCATGCGCGGCACGCGGGCAGCAACGCGTAGCGCGTCATGAGCCCAGGTGCCGGCCGGTGCGCCCGCGGCCAGCACGGCGTCACGCAGCTGGGCACGCGGCACCAGCAGCTCACGACCGCCCAGGGCGTCGGCAGCGACCCAGGTGAGGAAGCGTTCGTGGGAGAGGGCTACCGGCTGCCAGAGCACGGCATAGTCGGCCGTCACGTCCTCGATCGTCACCTCGGTCCAGAAACGCATCGACGTGAGGTAGTCGACGAGCGGCGCAGCGGTGCCTCGCTCGACGACGAGCCAGGTCGAGGCGCCGTCGTCCACCACGTGCGCGGCGTGCTGGATGTGACCCCGGTGGTCGAGGACGAGAGCCGACGTCGACTCCGCGGGCGCGAGCGCGAGCAGGTGCTGCGTCGTGAGCGCGTGCAGCCAGCTGCGGCGGTCGGAGCCGGTCACGCGGATGACCTCGCGGTGGGAGAGATCCACCGACCCGGCACCGCTCACGAGAGCGCGCTGCTCGCGCATGGGGTCGCCGTAGTGCCAGGCGACGGCGTCGTCCGGGAACTTCCCCGCCACGGCGCCGGGCTGATCGAGCAGTGGGGACGCGGCCGCGAGCTCAGGCATGGTGGTGGGCGGCGTGGGAGCCCTCAGACGTGCCTGCCGTGCCGGTCGCCGTGCAGGCCGCGCACTGGCCGAAGATCGCGAAGTGGTTCACATCGGTGGTGAACCCGTATCGCTGCGCCAGGCTTCCCACCATGGCGTCGGCCGCATCGACCGACACCTCCTCCACGCCCCCGCAACTGCGGCAGACCAGATGGAGGTGGTGGTGCGCAGAGGCCGGGTGATAGGTCGGGGCACCGTGCCCGAGATGCGTGTGCGTGACCAGGCCGAGCTCGCCGAGCAGCTCCAGCGTGCGATAGATGGTCGATGCGTTGACCGCACCCGCGGTGCGCTGCACCTCGACGAGCACCTCGTCGGGCGTGGCGTGTCCGAGCGTGGTGACGGCTTCGAGGACCAGCTGGCGCTGCGCCGTCAGGCGGTAGCCCCGCGCACGCAGCATGTCGCGCCAGTCGCCGTCCTCGCCCGGCTCGACGTGCTCGACCGGCTCGGTCAGCCCGGTCACGACGGCCCCATCTCCCGGGCGCCTGCGCCCGAGGCGATGCGCTTGAGCCGAGCCGACATGAACGGGCGCAGCGCCTGGCCCTGCGCGGCCCGGTCGTAGGCCCAGAGCAGGTCGCTCTCCACGAGGCCGTAGAGACGGTGCCCGGCGGTGTGGTCGTCGCCCGACTGCGTACGCGCGACCACGTCCGTGCTCATCTCGATCTTGGCGGGCACGACCTCACCGACATAGATCTCTACGACGCCACCCGGATGGCTGAGCACGACCTCGACGCCGTCGACGCCGGTGGGACGCCAGTAGCCCGACTCCAGCAGGAACGGCTCCCCCACGCCCCCGTCGGCGTCGAGCAGCCAGGTGCGGCTCTCGTAGGTCAGGAACGGCTGGCCGACATGGCCGAAGACGATCTCCTGCCCGAACTGCGCTTCCTTCATCGAGGGGTAGCCGACGACTCCTACGCCCTGCCAGGTGCCGAGCAGCCAGGCGATGCGCACGAGGGCACCCGGAAGGTCAGTGGTGAGCTCCATGAGGCGGCTCAGCTCTGACCCTTGAACAGCTTGAAGACGACGTAGCCGCCGAACCAGGTGATCAGCAACGCGGAGACGATGAGCACCGTGGTGTAGAAAGCTTCGAGCACCCGGCGAGTCTAGTCTGCACGCCATGATCGATTCCGCCTCCGAGCAGGCCCGCCGGCTCGTGGTCAAGGTGACGTCCGGAGCGGAGGCACCCGAGCGTTGCTCGCAGGCCTTCACCGTCGCGGCCACAGCGGCTGCCTCCGGCGTCGTGGTCTCGCTCTGGCTCACCGGCGAGGCGGCGTGGTTCGCCGTCCCGGGCAAGGCCACGCAGTTCGAGCTGCCCCACGCCGCGCCGCTCGAGGACCTGCTTGCCACCGTTCTCGCCAGCGGCACCGTCACGCTCTGCACCCAGTGCGCCGCCCGTCGGGCGATCACGCCCGCGGAGGTCATCGAGGGCATACGCATTGCGGGAGCGGCCACGTTCGTCGAGGAGATCTTCAGCGAGGGCGTACGCGCGTTGGTCTACTGAGCGCGCTGATGGGCTTCTTCGAGGGGTTCACCGAAGCGCGCCTCGATGTGGGAGGCGCCCTG
>CAXSDR010000110.1:0-11393 GCA_964236445.1 uncultured Motilibacteraceae bacterium
CATCTCCGGCTACACCGACATCTACGTCTTCAAGCCGGACGGCACGGCGCTCGGCTCCAGCTCCTACGTCTCGGGCGGGTCGACGCGCACGATGTCGCTCGGCGCGCTCCCGGTCAGCGGCTCCTACACCATTCAGTTCCGACCAGAGTCGCCTGTGACGGGCTCGCTCGTCGCCGCGATGTCGTTCACGGCGGCCGCAGCTGGCATCACCGCGGCCGAGCCGGCCGACGCCGGACAGACGAACGCGGCACCGGCCGACGCCGCGCCTGCGAGCGCCGCCGCCGTGCTCAGCCGCTTGTCTTCTGTGGCGCCCGACGCCACGTCCACGTCGTCCTGGAGCCCTGACCGCGCCAACCTCGGCGGCATCGACTGGCAGACGCGGAAGCCCCGTCCCGTCGTCCAATCCAGCCTGCGCGCGCCCCTGGGCGTAACCGCGGTCACCGGCGTCGTGCTCGACACCTCGGACACGCCGTTGCCTTTCGTCAACGTGCGCATGAGCGGTGCGTCTGCCTTCACCGACAGCAAGGGCCAGTTCCTGCTGCGCGGAGTGTCCGACAAGGACAAGACGCTCGTCGTCGACGGAATGACGGCCGGCAGCCGCGGCAAGCGCTATGGCTTGTTCCGCATCCGGGTCACCGTGCGGGCAGGCGTGACCACCGAGCTGCCGGCGACGGTCTGGCTGCCGAGGCTCGACACGAAGCACACGCAGCAGCTTGCGGTCCCGTCCACGAAGGAGACGGTCCTCACCACTCCGCTGATCCCCGGGCTGGAGGTGCACATCCCCGCCGGTTCCGTCGTGCGGGACGAGAACGGCAAGGTCGTGCGCGAGCTGGGGATCACGCCGATCCCGATCGACCGCACGCCCTACCCGCTGCCACCCAACGGCATCGTGCCGGTGTTCTTCACCGTCCAGCCGGGGGGCACTTATGTGTTCCCCAAGGGTGCGCAGATCGTCTACCCCAACTACACGCACCTGCCGCCTGGCACGCAGGTCGACTTCGAGAACTACGACCCCGAGGGCAAGGGGTGGTACGTCTACGGCCACGGACATGTCTCGGCCAATGCTAAGCAGGTGCAGCCCGACGCCACCACGAAGATCTGGGCCTTCGACGGGGCAATGTTCAACGCTGGGGACGTGATCCCGTGGCTGCTCAGCAAGTTCGCCGACTTCAAGAACTGGCTCTCCGGTGACCCGGTCGACCTGTCCACCGGTCAGCTCGTCGACTCTCGCACCGACCTCGCTGTCGAGGACAGCATGCCCATCGAGCTCACTCGAACGCTCTGGCAGGGCGACACGACGTCCCGCGAGTTCGGCATCGGGCAGATCGCCGACTACGGCATGTTCCTGCGCTCGGAGAAGCAGTACGAGCAGGTCGACCTCTATGTCCCTGGTGGCGCGAAGATCCACTACGTACGCACGAGCGCGGGGACCGGTTACGTCGATGCGGTCTTCGCGGCGTCCGACACGTCTTCGGCGTACGAAGGATCGACGATCAGCTGGGATCCCAACCCAGGCTTTTCTGGATGGGATCTCAAGCTCACCGACGGCACCACTTATGTGTTCCCGATGTTCTCCCGGGTCAAGGCGATCCGTGACCGCAACGGCAACCAGCTCACCTTCACGCGCACCGGTGGCAACAACGGCGACCTGACGCAGATCACGTCTCCGCACGGGCGCTGGATCAAGCTGGGCTACGACACCGCACATCGCGTCACGTCGGCTGTGGACAACATCGGCCGGACAGTCACCTACACCTACGACACCGCCGGGCGGCTGTCCACGGTGACGAACCCGGCCGGGAAGCTGTCGAAATACACCTATGACGCGAGCGGCAGGGTCAGCACGCTGACCGATGCGCGCAACATCGTCTACCTGACGAACGTCTATGACGGGAACGGCCGCGTGTCGCAGCAGACACTTCCGGACGGGCTGGTCTACAAGTTCGCCTACACGTTGGACACCGCGACGCCGCCGCGCGTGACCGAGACCCGCGTGACCCAGCCCAACGGCTCCGTGCGGCGCGCCGTGTTCGACGCCGCAGGCGCCGTCACGTCGGACACCGCGGCCTATGGCACCTCGCTTGCCCCACGGACGACCTACAACCGTGGAACGAACCACCGCGTCACCAGCGTCGTCGACCCCTTCGGTCGTACGACTGCCATGTCGTACGACAGTTCGGGTCACCTCACCAGCTCCACGGTGCTCTCGGGCACGGTCGACGCCGCGACGCTGGGGACGGTGACCTACGGCGCGTACGACCTTCCAATGAGCTCCAAGGACCCCGCCGGCAAGGTGACGAACTTCGCGTACGACTCGCACGGCAACCTGCTCTCGGTGACCGATCCGATGTCACGGGTCAGCAGGTCGACCTACAACTCGGAGGGTCAGGTCGTCACGACCACCGACACCGCCGGAAAGGTCTCCATCTACGGCTACACCGCAGGAGATCTCACCTCCGTCACGGATCCGCTGAACCAGACGTCGAAGATGTTCGTCGACGGAGCAGGCAGGACGGTGTCGACCACCAAGGCAGACGGCTCGTCGAGCAAGGTCGCCTACGACTCGCTCAACCGCGTCACCAACACCGTCAACGCACTCGGTGCCACGTCGTCGTTCGGCTACGACGACAACGGCAACGTGACATCGATGACCGACGCCCGCGGCAAGGTGACGAGCTGGGCGTTCGACAGCTCGGACCGCGCCAAGTCGTCCACCGACCCGCTGGGCAAGGTGACGACGTGGGCCTTCGACACTGCCGGACGCCCGACGAGCGTGACCGCACCGTCGGGCCGGACCACGAAGCTGTTGTCCTACGACGCGTTGGACCGCCCCGCCAAGGTGACCTACGGACCGTCGGCCTCTGTCGTCGAGTCCACGGTGACGCCCACCTTCGACGCCTTCGACCGCACGGCGACCGTCGCCGACACGGTGAACGGCACCACGACCTACGCCTACGACGTGCGCGACCGGATCACGTCGGTCACGACCCCGAAGGGCGCGACCACCTACACCTACGACGCCGACAGTCGCCCCGCCACCGTCACGACGGCGGGGCAGCCGGCGGTCACCTACACCTATGACGCCAGCGGCGTCCTGACCAAGGTCGTGCAGGGTGCCACCTCGGTCGCTGTGGGACAGGACAGCGCCGGGCGCACCGGCACGGTGACCCTGCCCGGCGGCTGGACCCAGACCTACGGCTACGACGCGTCCTCACAGATCAGCTCGATCTCCTACGCCAATGCGGGTGTGGGCAAGGGTGCGCTGTCCTACGTCTATGACGCTGCGGGGCAACGGGCGTCGGTGGGTGGGTCGTTCGCGAACGTCACGCTGCCTGCGGCGCGCTCGGGGATGGTCTATGACGACGCGAACCGGTTGACGTCGAACGCCGGCTCGGCGTTGACCTATGACGCTGACGGCAACCTGGTCAACGACGGCACCACCGCCTACACCTGGAACGCGCGTGGGCAGTTGACGAACACCGCCAAGACCGGACTGGCGGGCGTGTTCGGCTACACCAGCTCTGGGGAGCGCAGCGCCCGTACGGTCGGCGGCACCTCCCAGGGATTCCTGAGCGACGCGGGCAACGTGTCGACCGAGCTGACCGGCACGAACTCTGTGGACGCGACGATGCTCTCGGGCGCCACGGACCAGTGGTTCTCGAGAACGAAGGCCGGGATCACCGACACGATCCTCACCGACGCCCTCGGCTCCCCTGTGGGGCTCGGCTCAGCGGACGGGACGTTCACCGCCCGCTACGCCTACGACCCCCACGGCGTAGCCACTGTCACCGGTGACACCCATGGCGCGGACCTCGGGTTCACCGGACGCCAGAACGACGGCACCGGGCTGATGTACTACCGGGCCCGCTACTACAACCCCAGCCTGGGCCGGTTCATCTCCGCCGACCCCATCGGCAAGGCCGGTGGATCCAACCTCTACGCCTACGCCAACAACACGCCCACCACCAACACAGACCCCTCCGGAAACATCACACCCGCTGACTGCGCCGCCGCCGCCGCCATCGGTGGCGGCATCAGCTATCTCACCCAACGCCTGTCCGGGCGCAAGGTCCAATGGGGCACGGTCGCCCGCGACGCCGCGGTGGCGTGCGCGATGACGATGGGCGTCGGGCTGCTCGCCGAGCTCGCCGTCGGCGGAGAGGCCGCGGAAGGCGCAGCCGCTGCGTGCCGGCTCATGCCGAACAGCTTCACCGGCGACACACCCGTCCTTCTCGCTGACGGCACCACCAAGCCGATCCGCGACATCAAGGTCGGCGACCACGTCAAAGCGACCGACCCCGACACCGGGGACACCGAGTCCAAAGCAGTCGTGGAACTCATCCGACACGACGGCCCCCACACGATGGTCGACATCGGGCTCTCCGACGGCACCACCCTCACCGCCACCGACGGCCACCCCATCTTCGACGCCACCACCCGACAGTTCGTCGAGGCCAAGGACCTCGTCACGGGGGACAAGCTCCTCACCGCCGCGGGCGACGAGGTGGCCATCCGCACGATGCGGACGTACTCCGAGGACCTCACCGCCTACAACCTCGAGATCGACGGCATCCACACCTACTACGCCGGCGAAACGCCTGTCCTCGTGCACAACAGCTGCGGCGGAGCAGCACCTGTCGCAAGGGGCGCTGCGGGCGTTGACCAGGTGGTCGCGGACATCGAGGCCGCAGGTGGCCGGGTGATCGGCCGTGAAATCACCCTGGACGTGAACGGCGTTCGTACGCGCCCCGATCTGCTGGTGGAGCTCCCCAACGGTCAGCGGGCATTCATCGAAGTTAAAACGGGTCCGCGCGCGCGCTGGACACAAAACCAGAAAGCAGCGTTTCCTGGCGTGCGGTCGGGCAATGCCGTGCCGGCAGGATCAAATGCCCTTGATGCTGGTCTGACGCCCGGGAGCCCCCTGGGGCCGACGACGATCTGGACGATCTTCCAGTGACCGCGGGCGCTAAGCGCAGGCCGGACGTGAGGCGAGAAGTCCAGGCACCGCTTCAGAGCTTGGGCTTCCGAAAGCAGGCTGGCGGACAGGTATACACGTTCGAGCTGGACGCTGATGTGGTCGGTTGGCTGGGCCTGAACTCCGCGTCGGCGCAGCGTCCCCCTGGCGCCAAAGAGATCAATCCGGTAGTGGGCGTTCGTCATCACAGAGTTGAGGAGCTGGTGAACGAGCTGCGCAGCGACGACGGCCAGCTATACGTGACTCCCACTGTCTCGACCCCCATCGGTTACATCATGCCGGAGAAGCGCTACACGTACTGGCTGCTCAATCCTGACGATGGTCTTGAGGCAGAAATCCGTAGCCTGGTTGACGCTGTGGAGACTTACGCCCTGCCCTTCTTCAACGCTCATCGAGACTTGAGCAGCATCCTGCAAGTCGCCGTGTCACACGTGGGTTCAGATCGCGAATATCGGGTTCCGGTGATTGCCTACCTCATGGGCGACGTCACGACCGCGCGCCGTGAGATCGACGCGCTCCTAGCTCTCGTGGAGGATCGCGACGACCTTCAAGCCACCGACCTGCGCCTGTTTGCCCACAAGTTCCTTGCTCGTCTCGGTCCGAATACCTGACCGATCACCTGGCGGACAGTGCGGGCGATTGGAGGACAGACAGGATCGTGCGTCTGGACTACCTTCCTGGCAGCGCATCGCCATGCGTAGCCGCACCATCACCATCCCCGGCGACGAAGAGCATTGCAGGAGCCGTCTCAGCGGTTGACTGGGAGACCAGATGAGTCACCCGCTCACCCTGGATCGACACCCTGGGTCGCCGAGCGCCACGTCAGCGAGCGGGGCCCCGAGGAAGAAGGCGCGGCCGCCGCCCATAATCACCGGCGCGAGGTCGATGGGCCACCTCGTCGAGCAGCCCTTCCTCGAGGCACTGCCCGGCGATAGTGCCGCCGGTCACCGCGATCGCGCGGTCACCCGCGATTGCCTGTGCCTGCTCGATCGCCGCTCCGACCCCGTCGGTGACGAAGAAGAAGGGGGCGCCGGGTGTGCGTCGACCTAATAGTCCGGCACATCGTGCGTGACGAGGGGTTGAGTCATAACTCAGGCAGCCTGGCTTCACAAGTCAGCAAGTCCGACGAACTGACGACGCCGATCCTCCGGTCCCCGACAAGTACCTTCGACTGGAAACTCGGCGGGACGGTGTCACGGGGCTTCGCCGGCACGGTGAATGGCAGACGTGTGGTCGTCTTCGTGGCCAAGGAAGGGCCGTACCAGGGGCGCGTTATTCCGGCTGTAGTTCCAGACGCAAGCCAAATGGCCCAGTGGGGCCTGCGATGAGCCGTCTGACCGAGGCCCTTTCGTGGAGTGGCAAAGAAGTGAGTCTCATCCTCTTTGCTGTTTGGCCCAGCGATCCCGGAAACGACGTACGTATGAGTGGCCCAGGCACGCAGCCACACATGGTAAGGGCATACCAGCTCGAAGATCCCGAAAGGCGCTTGGGGTAACAGGGAGCTCTACGAGTACGACCTGATCTTCGATGGCATGCCGAAGGATCTAGATGTCATCGTCAGGTCCTGGCTTGCCGCAGTGGTCGGGCTGGGATCGGAAGGGGCATGGTTTGCGTTCGAGGGATCCTTCCACTTCGAGCACCTACTGACTGAGACGTGGCCAATCAAGTCTTCGCCGTAGCCGATAGCAGGTGCCTCGTGCTTGCGCTTGAGGACGAAGCACGGAACGGCTCGGAATGGGTGCAAGAGCTGAACACGATACGAGAGCGACTGTTGGGATAGCGCTCAAGGTCAGCCCAGCGACCAGCACTTCATCCAGATCAATGTCGAGCTCGTCAGTCCGAACGCCCTGCAACGGCGCCGCTCGATCCGGAAACGTCCGCCAGAGCCGTAAGCCCCTGTGCTGACTTCACGGTGTCGCTGGTCATGACACCAACCGGTCGGTTGCGCTTGTAGCTCGGGGGGATCGACCACTTGAGCCAGGACGCCCGAGCACGAATCCTCAACGCAACGATTGACTAAAGTTCCGACCATGACTGAACGAGCGAAGCGGCAGGTGGACATCAGCGCGGCCGAGCTCATGGCGCAACTGGCAGGAGATGAACACCACATCTCCCAGAGCGCGGCTGCTCAGCTCAAGCGAGACGTTCGAACTCAGCAGTTGCACGATGCCGAGCAGCCCATCGTGCGACAACTGCGGGGGCTGGGCCTGGATATCGCCTCTGTATGGGACCTCGTCAACACGTCCGAGCCATACCCGGAGGCCCTGCCGGTGCTGCTGCGTCACCTTGAACGCGGCGGATACCCGGACCGCGTGATGGAGAGCCTCGGCCGTGCCATGGCCGTTCGCGCGTCCTCCTTCGCTTGGGCTTCGCTGCGAGACGTTTACCTTGCGGCGCAAGGTCCGGGCGATGAAGAGGGACTAGCTGCAGCTCTGGCCGCCGCTGCCACCGCATCGCACATGGACGACCTCCTGGCACTCGTCGCCGACGAGTCGCGAGGGCAGACTCGTCTCCACTTCCTCGGCGCGATCAAGCGCGTTGGAGGTTCGCGCGGACGTGATGTGCTGGAGTCACTTCAGGGTGACCCACTCTTCGGCGCCGAAGCCGAGAATCTGCTTCGGCGTCGTTGATGCCGCATGCGCCGGAGCGACGCTGCCACCCCCAAAACGACTTCGCCTGTGGGAGCACTGTGACGTCTCGAGAGTTCGTCGACGCCTTCTCCGCGTCCGTCGCGGCCCGGCGCTCGCGTGGCCCGTTCACGCCCGCTGGACTTCTGGACCTAAGGCTCAGTTCGTCACGTCGGTGACCGACGGCTTCGACGACAGCGACTACGACAACGAGCTGTCGACACGCCAGCTCCTCGAGGAGCTGTCCAAAGACCCGAATCTCATGGCACATCCCGAGGCAGCCTGGTTTCCGAGACTCGCTAGCGGAACCGACGAGAAGCTGCGCGCCGTCCTGAGCGATCAACCGGTCCGCCTGCTCGACGAAGTCTGGTCGTGGTCGCACCTGCCGACTCTCGCAGGGGCCGAACTCGCGACGGACCCGCGCGAGCTCTACGGTTTTGAGGTCGAACGGGTCGTCTGATCGA
The DNA here is from genome assembly GCA_964236445.1 of uncultured Motilibacteraceae bacterium. GTDB lineage: Bacteria > Actinomycetota > Actinomycetes > Motilibacterales > Motilibacteraceae > CAXSDR01. The sequence continues at coordinate 8,067 of CAXSDR010000110.1, forward strand.
CCATCGCAGCGGCTGCCCGATATGGACAGGCGCGGGAAGGTGCAACGCTGCCACGATGGTCCCATGACGCCTCCGACTGCTGACCTCACGACCGCCGCCTTCCTCGCGTCGTTCCGCAGCGACGTGGCCCGCATCCTCGCCGTCGCACCGGACAGGCTCACCTCGCCGACGCCCGGCTGCCCAGGCTGGGACGTGGCGGACGTCGTACGACACACCGGCGAGATGTATCTGCGGCGCCGAGCGACCATCACCTCAGCGCTGAGCCTGCAGGAGGCCGAGCCACTCCCCCGCGGGCCTCAGCCGGGCGAGGACCTCATGGCGTGGTACGCCCACGAAGCCGAGCTCCTGCTCCACGAGCTCGAGACCCGAGACGAGGACGAGCCGACGTGGACGCGATGGCCGGCGGAGCAGCGCATCGGTTTCTGGGCACGACGCATGGCCCAGGAGACGCTCGTCCACCGCGCCGACATCGACCTGGCAGGCGGTGACCCACTCGCGCTCGACGAGAACTTGGCGCTCGACGGCATCGACGAGATTCTGCGGATCTTCCTGTGCGGCGCCGCATGGGAAGGGCAGACGCCCTCGGCCCTGACGCAGCGGACCGTCCGCATCGACGCCGGTGGTGTCGTGACGCGCGTACGTCTCGCGCACCGCTGGGTGAACGTCAGCACCACCGACGGACCGGCCGATGCCGGCATCTCGGGATCACCCGCAGACCTGCTGCTGTGGCTGTGGGGACGTCCGGCTGATGTGAACATGGACGGCGACGAATCCGCCGTGGCCGCCCTGCGCGCAGCGCTCGACGCGGCTGGGCAGTGAGCTAGCGCGCCGCGAGCCGTTCCACCACCTCGGCCACCGGGATGCTCTGCTTCTCACCCGTACGCCGGTCCCGCACCTCGACGACACCGTCGGCGAGACCCTTGCCCACCACGACGATCGTGGGCATGCCGAGCAGCTCGGCGTCCTTGAACTTCACCCCGGGCGAGACGCCGCGCCGGTCGTCGAGCAGCACCCGCACCCCGCGCGCCTCCAGCTCGGCGGCGATCCGCTCCGACTCGCCCGCGACGACCTCGTCCTTGCCCGCAGCCACGACGTGCACCTCGGCGGGCGCGATCTCGGGCGGCCAGCACAGGCCCAGCTCGTCATGGGTCTGCTCGGCCACAGCCGCAACCGCCCGCGACACCCCGATGCCGTAGGAGCCCATCGTCACCGTGGCGAGCTTGCCGTTCGGGTCGAGCACGCGCAGGCCGAGCGCGTCGGCATATTTGCGGCCCAGCTGGAAGATGTGACCGATCTCGATGCCACGTGCCAGCTCCAGCACGCCCGCGCCCGTCGGCGACGCGTCACCGGCGCGGATCTCCGCCGCCTCCACCGTGCCGTCGGGCGTGAAGTCGCGGCCGACCACCAGGTCGATGATGTGGCGGTCGCGCTCGTCGGCACCCGTCACCCAGCGCGTGCCGGCGACGACGCGCGGGTCGACCAGATAACGGATCTTGCTCGGCCCCTCGGCACCCAGCACGCCAGGACCGATGTAGCCACGCACCAGTTCGGGATGAGCAGCGAAGTCCGCTTCGGTGAACACGTCGACCTCGTGCGGGGAAAGCTGCGCCTCCAGACGCTTGGTGTCGATCTCACGGTCGCCGGGAACGCCGACGGCCAATGGGGTCCGTGTGCCGTCGGGCGCAACAAGCGTCACGATGACGTTCTTCAGCATGTCGGCCGCGGTCCATGCGCGGTCTGCCCGCCACAGGTCCTGCGACGCGTTCAACAGATCGACCAGGCTCTGGATGGTCGGGGTGCCGGGCGTCTCGACCACGCGGGCGGCGGGGACGGACCTCGCGTCGAGTGCAGGTGGCACCGGCGTGACGACCGCCTCGACGTTGGCCGCGTAGTCGCCGGCGGTGCTTCGCACGAACGTGTCCTCGCCGTTCTCGCACGGTGCGAGGAACTCCTCGGACGCCGATCCGCCCATCGCCCCGGCCATGGCCGCCACGACGACGAACTCCATGCCGAGCCGCTCGAAGATGCGCACGTAGGCGGCCCGGTGCGCGTCGTAGGAACGCTGCAGCCCCGCGTCGTCCATGTCGAAGGAGTAGGAGTCCTTCATGACGAACTCGCGGCCTCGCAGCAGGCCGGCGCGCGGACGCGCCTCATCACGGTATTTGGTCTGGATCTGGTAGATCGAGAGCGGCAGGTCCTTGTAGGAGCTGTAGAGGTCCTTCACCAGAAGGGTGAACATTTCTTCATGTGTCGGACCGAGGAGGTAGTCGTTGCCCTTGCGGTCCTTCAACCGGAAGACGAGGTCGCCGTACTCGCTCCAGCGGCCCGTCGCCTCATAGGGCTCGCGCGGCAGCAGAGCAGGGAAGTGCACTTCCTGGAAGCCTGCTGCGTCCATCTCCTCGCGCACCACACGCTCGACGTTGCGCAGCACCTGCCACCCCAACGGCAGCCAGGTGTAGATGCCCGGGGCAGCGCGGCGGATGTAGCCGGCGCGCACCAGCAGCCGGTGACTCGGCACCTCGGCGTCCGCCGGGTCCTCGCGCAGGGTGCGTAGGAACAGCGACGACATCCTCAGCACGGAAGCTCCTCAACGGCGGTCAGCGGGTTTGCCCCCTGAGGATAGGCGTCAGTGGACCGCGGGCACGATCCAGTTCATCAGCGTCGATGCTGCAGCCAGCACGAGGTCCCGGTCATGGGTGATGGCGAAGGCGAAACGCCGTAGCGGGTCGGGCCCGTCGTCGCCCACGTCACGCGCCACGAGCACACCCGCGAAGTGAGGGCCCACGACGATGACGTTCCACTCCCCCACGAGCCGCTCCCCTGCCAGGAGCGACGAGCCGCGCACGCCGGGCAGCGGCTCAGCCGGCATGCCGACCCCCAGTGCGGCGATGAATGCCGCGTGCTGCGCGAGCGTGGCGTAGCGCTGCGCCGTGCGCGGTGTGAAGTGCTTGGCGTGCTGGAAGCACGAGAGCAGGACGACGGGCCCGTGGCTCAGCGACTGGTTCTCCAGATGGAAGCTGGTCGGTTGAAGCAGCCGCTTCTCGATCGTGTCCGTCGGTCGATGCGCGGCGACGAGCTCGAACGGCGTCGAGCGGCGTCTCGGCGAGATCGGCGGCCGAGGGTCAGCGCGTGGGAGCTCGTACGACGTCGCCGGGACCCGGCTCGGCAACGGACCGGGCCGACCGAAGTGCCAGCCCTGGCCGTACGTCGCCCCCAGCGCACGCGCGACCTCCACCTGCTGCACGGTCTCGATGCCCTCGGCGAGAACCGCGGCGCCGGAGCTCTCGGCATAGGCGCGTACGGCGTTGGCGATGGCCGCGATGTCGG
>CAXSDR010000111.1:0-11345 GCA_964236445.1 uncultured Motilibacteraceae bacterium
TCCATCTCCGCCGCTGACAGCCAGATCGGCGAGCTCATCGCCGAGGCGATGGACAAGGTCGGCAAGGAAGGCGTCATCACCGTCGAGGAGAGCAACACCTTCGGGCTCGAGCTCGAGCTCACCGAGGGCATGCGCTTCGACAAGGGTCACATCTCGCCCTACTTCGTGACCGACACCGACCGGATGGAAGCGGTCCTCGACGACCCCTACATCCTGCTCGTCGGCTCGAAGATCTCCTCCGTCAAGGACCTGCTGCCGCTGCTCGAGAAGGTCATGCAGTCCGGCAAGCCCCTCGCGATCATCGCCGAGGACGTCGAGGGCGAGGCCCTCGCGACCCTGGTCGTGAACAAGATCCGTGGCACCTTCCGCTCGGTGGCCGTCAAGGCGCCGGGCTTCGGTGACCGCCGCAAGGCCATGCAGGCCGACATCGCCATCCTCACGGGTGCGCAGGTCATCAGCGAAGAGGTCGGTCTCAAGCTCGAGAACGCCGGCCTCGACCTGTTGGGCCGGGCCCGCAAGGTCGTCGTCACCAAGGACGAGACGACCATCGTCGAGGGTGCAGGTGACGCCGAGCAGATCGCCGGCCGCGTCAACCAGATCCGCGCCGAGATCGAGAAGTCCGACAGCGACTACGACCGCGAGAAGCTCCAGGAGCGTCTCGCCAAGCTGGCCGGTGGCGTCGCCGTCATCAAGGCCGGCGCGGCGACCGAGGTCGAGCTCAAGGAGCGCAAGCACCGCATCGAGGACGCCGTTCGCAACGCGAAGGCCGCCGTCGAAGAGGGCATCGTGGCCGGTGGTGGCGTCGCGCTGCTGCAGGCCGGCAAGGTCGCGTTCGAGAAGCTCGACCTCGACGGCGACGAGCTCACGGGCGCGCTGATCGTGCGCACCGCGCTCTCCGCTCCGCTCAAGCAGATCGCGATCAATGCCGGTCTCGAAGGCGGCGTCGTGGCAGAGAAGGTCAGCGGGCTCGAGGTGGGCTGGGGTCTCAACGCCGCCACCAACGAGTACGTCGACCTGATCGCGGCCGGCATCATCGACCCGGCCAAGGTCACACGCTCCGCACTGCAGAACGCGGCATCCATCGCCGCGCTGTTCCTCACCACCGAGGCGGTCATCGCCGACAAGCCGGAGAAGACCCCGGCCGGTGGCGGCATGCCCGAAGGTGGCGGAGGCATGGACTTCTAGTCCACGCGCTCCCGCTGTTCTGCCCGCACGACGCGAAGGGCGGCTCCCTCGGCAGGGAGCCGCCCTTCGGCGTGTGTGGACGAAGCGGTCAGGACCCCGCGAAGCTCGCCGCGACGGCGGACTCGGCCTGTGCGTAGGCCTCGCCGGCCTTGCCCATCAGCTCGCTGATGCCGGTGAGGGCGTGGTTGAGGCCCAGCGCGCTGCGCTGCCACTCGGCCCAGAGCTCCTGGAAGCGCAGCTGCGCGACGCCGGCCCAGTCGGAGCCGAGCGGTGCCAGCGAGCTGGCGAGCGCGCGCTGCTCGGACTCGATCGTGCCGGCGCCGGTGCCGACGCGGCCGGACAGGGTGGACAGCTGCTCAGGGGTGACGCGAAAGCCGGTCATGCGACGGCTCCTCCTTCGACGCGGTGGTGTGGTCGCCGGGAAAGTTAGCGCTCTGCGCGCCTGGTGCACGGCGTTGTCCACAGGGCCCGGCGGCGCGCCGCTCAGCACGTGGCGATGTCGTGCCCGCGCCTCGAGCAAGCCCGGATCCCGGGTGGCCCGGGTCGGGTGACGTCAGCGCTGCTCGGGCGTCATCTCCCGAGCCCCCCGCGGTGCCGGGATCAACGGCGCCAGCTCGCAGCGGTTTCGCCCGTTGCGCTTGGCGGCATAGAGCGCGCGGTCGGCCGTCGCGACCAGCGTGTGCGCATCGTCCGAGCGCCCGGCGGAGGTGCCAGCTGCGGGCAGCGACGCCGATCGCTGAGCCGGCAGGAGCACGGCCACGCCGATGCTGCAGGTGAGCGGGAACGCCGTGGCGCTGGCAGTGACCGCCGCCCGCAGCCGCTCGGCCGTCTCGAGGGCAGCGGTCCGGCCGGTGTCCGGGAGGATCACCGCGAACTCCTCGCCGCCGTAGCGCGCCACGGTGTCGGCACCGCGCACGTTGCCCAGCAGGGACCGCGCGGCGGCTTTCAGGGCCTCGTCTCCCGCCTGGTGGCCGTGGGTGTCGTTGATCGACTTGAAGTAGTCGAGGTCGACCATCGCGACGGCGAGCGGGGCCTGCGTGCGCGCGGCACGCGACACCTCACGGGCCAGGGCCTCGTCGAACGCCCGGCGGTTTGCCGCACCGGTGAGGCCGTCGGTCTGGGCGGCCTGACGCAGCTGCTCGACGAGACCGGCGCGGATCAGCGCGAGGCCGGCGTGGGACGCCGCCTGCAGCGCCGTGGACAGCAGGCGGCGCTCGACACCGCCGCGTGTCGAGCCGAGCTCCAGCACGAGCCAGCCGTCGGCACGGCTGTCGAGCGGCAGCGGAAGCGCGACCACGCCGTGGGCCTGCGGGAGCAGCTCCATGAGCCAGGCGTCGGCTGTCGGGTCCAGGTGCGACACGAGCACGGGCTTGCCCGTGCGATTCGCCCGGGCCAGCAGTGAGTACCCCGGCGCGGACTGCGGCGCGGGGCTCGAGCGCGGGAGCGGCGTCGGCCAACGGTGCTGCAGGCTGCCCAGCGGCGCCTCCCGGGAGTGGGTGCGCGGCCGGACGATGACGAGCGCACGCGACGCCAGCAGCTCTTTGCCGCTGAGCACGGCGAGCTGGCGCGCGATCTCCTCAGGGTCGTCCACCGCTTCGAGGCTCACGGCCAGGTCGTGCAGGACCTCGGCGTCGTAGCGGCGCCGTCGCAGCTCACGCTCGTTCACCGCAGCGAAGGTCGACGTCGCGATTGCGGCGAGCCAGACGACCGCGATCATGGCCCCGTAGGCGCGATAGGGGAAGGCCGGCGTGACCACGTCCGCGGGAAGGCGGTTGGCGAACTGGTAGCGGTCGGCCTCGAGGACGCAGAGGACGACGAGGGAGTCCCAGGCCGCGACCTTCACCCCGGACCGGAACGAGGTCAGCAGGCTGACAGCGCTGACGTGGACGACGACGAGCATGCTGACGGGGCCGCTCAGCGCGTCGACCCCACCGAGCGCATACAGCGTCCCGCCGAGGAAGATCCCGTCCGCGACCAGCGCGGCGTTCACCGCGACGATCGAGGCGGTCCGGCCGACACGCGGGGCGAGGGCGACCAGTGCCGCGACGATGCCGTAGACCGCGAGCAGCGCGACCATCGTCCTGGCCGACACGTTGCGGTCGTGGGAGAGGGCGACCCAGAGTCCGAGCACCGTGACCGCGATGCCGCCCCGGAGCGCGGTGGACCACAGGATGCGGTCGGCCAGCGGCACCAGGCCGAAGCGGGAGGCGTGAGCGCCGGTGCTCATGGCGTGCTCCACTCGCCGGCGGCGGGGAACGCCAGGTTCGGGTCGGCGTGCAACGGTGCCAGCGCCAGCTTGGGGTCTCTGCGGTCGATCCGGTCCTGCGCGGCGAGGTAGAACAGCACGAGCAGCAGCAGGAAGACCGGGAACGCCGCGCGCTGCACGACCTGGGCCGTGACCCCGGCGATCTCCTCCAGCAGGTTCCCGGGCGGACGTGGCGTGGCGACAGGCGGCGTACGCACGGGGCCGGTGAGTGGCACCGTCGCGGTCGTGCGCCCACGAGGCGGCCGGGCGGGGCTGCCGGGGACCACGGCATGCGGCGTACGCGCGGGGCGGGGGGTCGCGGCCGGCGAGCCCGACGGCGGGGAGGCGAGCGTCGGCTCGGCTGAGGCGACGGGCGGTCCAGCGGGGGGCTCGGCCGGGGCTGGGGGCTGTGGTGTCGTGGTGACGGTCGGGCTCTCGACCGGTGTGGGGTCGCCAGCCGGCGCTTCCCCCGGCGGGGTAGACGCCGGCTGGACCGGCGCCGCGCTGCCCGGTGTCGGCACTGCAACAGCCGCGGGCGTCAGACCTCGCCAGGTGAACTGCGCGTTCGTGCTCAGACCCTGCGCCGCGTTGTCGTCGCGCAGGCTGAAGTCGAAGCGAAAGGTCGCCTGGCCGTGGAGCGGCGTCACCGAGGAGCGCAGTGCCGTCGCTGCCGAGCCGTGCTCGCGGGCCAGGTCGGCGAGCGTGCCGCGGTAGGACTCGCTGCCCTCGAAGCCGCTGCAGTCGCCGTAGCGTCCCCCGGTGCCGGTCGCGACCGTGACGTCGACGAAGTCGGCGAGGCCGCCGGTGACCGCCGTGTCGAGCCCGAGGTCCTGATCGGTCAGGTCGTTCCACGAGACGACGACACAGGTGGCCGGCAGCAGTCCCGGGGAGAGCGCAACTCCGGGCACGAGCGGGCCGGTCGCGTCCGTCGACAGCCCGGGCCCTGACGACGACGCCGCCAGCGCGGTGCCCGCGGGCGTCAGGAGCGTCATGACGAAGGTGCCCGCGACGAGCGCGCCGAAGCATGCTTCGCGCAGCATCCGCGTCGCCTCCGTCCCTCATCCCTCTCGCTTCCTGCCCCTGTTATCGGCAACTCCGCGCCGCGGTGGAGACGGGCCCCCGTTTGGCCGCGGCCGACTTCAGATATCGGCGTGCCCGCCGATAGGGCGGCTGTGCGTCTTCGTTGGCTGATTCCTGCCGTCGTGCGAGCACGGACGGTCCGGCGGGCGTCCGTTCTCGGCTCGACGCTGCTCGTCACCCTCTGCGCGGCGGCCGGCGCCTGGGACGTCGCCGGGGCGGTGTTCGCGCGTACGACGGGCAACGGGCCCACCTCCTACGCCGCGGGCACCGTGGTCCTCACCAACAGTGCCGCGGGTGTCGCGCTGTTCAACGTCACCGCGCTGCAGCCCGGCAGCCTGCCCGCCACGCAGTGCCTCACCGTGAGCTATTCGGGTTCACTGGCGGCGGCGGTCAAGGTGCGTGCCGCGATCACCGGCGGCCTGGGCGCCTTTCTCACCGTCACGCTGGAGCGCGGAACGGGCACGTGTGCGGCGTTCGGCGCTTCCACCCAGCTCTACTCCGGGCTCGCCAGCACCCTGGCGTCCACGAACGCGACGTACGCCACCGGCCTCGGCTCCTGGGCCGTCGCGGGTGGCTCGACGACGACGCAGCCGTTCCGGCTGACCTACCAGCTGGCCAACACCAACAGCGCGCAGGGGCTGAGCTCGAACCTTACGCTGACCTGGGAAGCCCAGAACACCTAGCGGGGCAGGTGGCGCAGGGCCGGCCGGCGACCCGTCGCCAGCATGCAACCGAGCACCAGCAGCAGACCGAGCAGCCCGATCGGTGTCGTGCGGTGCTCGCGCAGCCACAGCGTGGGCAGCCCGACCCACGGCACGCGCAGCCGCGGCAGCCCGACGAAGGCGTCGGTCGCCACGGGAGACGTGTCGGCCTCGCGGTTGGCGTCGCCGCGGGTGATGAGCCGGCCACTGCCGTCGCGCCCCACGAACCGGTGCATCAGCAGGTGCCCGGGCTCGCCGGGGCTCTTCACCAGGATGATCTGGCCGGGCTGCAGCAGGCGTACGTCATAGGGCGCCGAAGCGACCACGTCGCCCGGTGCGATCCGCGGCATCATCGACCCCGAGAGCACGACGGTGCTGCGCCAGCCGAGAGCCACCGGCAGCATCGAGATAGCCAGCAGCGCGCACATCGCGGTCAGTGCCGCGCCCGCCGCGACGCGCGCGACCGCCCAGGCGCCCAGTGCCGAGAAGCCGAGCAGGGAGGGCACACGTCCGGGGGGGACGCGCCTCCCCGCTATCACGAGCTGCGCACTTCCCAGTTGACGGAGACGTTGGCGGTGCCGCCCTGGACGCTGTCAGGTGCCGTGGCGCTGAGCATGTAGCGGAAGCGGAACACGCGGTACTCCACCGCCGGGGCGGTCTGCGCAGCGGGCGTGAACGAGGCCACACTCGTCGTCGCACCGGCGCTGTATGCCGTGAGCGCCTGGAAGTCCGACAATGCCTTCGCAGCCGTGGGGTTGCCGCTGGTCGCTGCAGTGACTCCGCCGTAGATCGGCGTCAGGCCCGTCAGGATGTCGCACGCGCCGCCCGCCGTGCCGTTGGCGCTGAAGCTGCCCGTGGCGATCGGCGCGGTGCCTGCGCTGCTCGAGCTGGCCTGCTCGATGGAGAAGTAGAGGTTGTTCGCGAGCGCCAAGGTGTTGGTCGCGCCGGCAGTCGCATAGACCTGGATGGCCGCGGCCGGTGTCAGTGATCCGCCGTACGCCACGGCGATGCAGCCGCGTCCTGAGTCGCCGGGCTTGAGGTTCGTGACGGAGAAGACTGCCGTGCCGCTGTCGTTGTCCGACAGCGTCACCGAACCTGCGCTGAACGAGCTCGTCGGGTTCGTGGTCGTCGACGAGAACGCGGCGTAGGACGACTGCCATACGAGCACACCGCTGCCGATGAGACCGGCAGCGAGGGCGACCGCGATGGTCGCCGTGCCCCGGCGGTTGCCTCGGGAATCCGTGGAAGTCACGATCAGCTCCTTTGTCCCCCAACAGATCGGCAGGCTTCAACCCCACTTGAGTGAACTCGGGAGTTCTCAGGTCGAGGGGGTCCTCGACCGATCAGGCGAAGACCATGAGCCGGCGGAGCAAGCTGCGAACCGTGGCCGTGATCGCGGTCGCGTGGCTCTGCCTTGCCACGGGGGTTGCCTACGCCGCGTTCACCGCCACGACGGCCAACACGTCGTCGTTCGGCGCAGCCGCGACGTTCCGCACCTATCCGTCGCAGGTCCTCAACAACGGGCCGCTCTTCTTCCACAAGGAAGAGGAGGCGAGGACGAACACCACCGGCAGCACAGCGGCTGATGCGTCGACCAACGCTCAGCCAGGAACCTATTCCGGGAGGCTCGACGGTCCGTCGATGTGGTGGAAGCTCGACGACGGAACCGGCAGCACCGCCGCCGACCAGTCGGGTGCCAACCTGCCCGGCACGCTGTCGGGCGCCACCTGGACGACCAACGCCTCGACCGCGACGTCCGGTCACAGCGGCGGTGGAGTCGTTTTCAACGGCAGCGGCGACTACATCGCCACATCGCGTGCGGCTGTCCCTACCAACGCGAGCCTGACCGTGTCGGCGTGGGTCTATCTGACCGGTGCGAACGTGACTCGGACGGTTGCGGCCCAGAGCGGCACGTTCACCAGCGCCTACATCCTGAAGTGGACGACCGAGAGCGGGTCCAACGGTCATTGGGAGCTCCTGACCATCGGCTCGGACGCGAACGCACCGAGCGTGTTCAGCGGGTCGAGGGGGCCCACGATCACGCAGCCGACAAATGTCTGGACGCATCTCGTTGCCGTCGTCGACGTGAGTGGTGCCACGACGCGGCTCTACGTCAACGGTGCCGACAGCAACACCGGTGGTGGTTCGGCCAGTGGCTACTCGTCGTCACTCTGGAACGCGAGTGGGCCGTTCCAGGTCGGCCGGGCTCGCTACGCCTCCGCTGAGGTCGACCCCTGGTCGGGCACCATCGACGACGTCCGCGTGTGGGGTCGTGCCCTGAGCGCATCGGAAGCAACGAACGTCTATGCCGGGCTCAACGACCCGCCGCAGACGGTCTGGGGGTTCGACGACATCACGACGGTCACAGCCACGACCACCGACTTCTCCAGCAATGGCAACACGGGAACCCCGACGGGCGTGGCGTTCGCGACCCCGAAGATCGATCGGGAGGCGCTGACATGGCCGGGATCCACCACGTCGTCGGTCGTCGGCAGCAAGGCCGTCCTGCGGACGGACCAGAGCTTCTCGGTCGCCGCGTGGCTCAAGCCGACGGCCCACAGCCAGACTGTCCAGGCGGCCGTGTCGCAGAGCGGCAACACAGCGTTCGCGTACGAGCTGAACTACCGCACCGACGTCAACAACAGCGCCAGCACGAAGTTCGCGTTCTCGATGATCTTCGCGGACGTCGCTGCGCCGGGCTTCACCATCCTGCAGAGCACCACGACTCCGACGCTCGGAACGTGGTATCACGTCGTCGGCACCTGGAACGCGTCGACAAATCTCATGTCGATCTATGTCAACGGCACTCTGGAGAACACGGTCACCCTCGGAACGTCGAGCATGTGGAACGCGTCCGGGTTCCTCACCGCGGGGCGCGGAAAGTATGCGAACGCCTTGGCGGACCCCTGGTATGGCGATCTCGACGACATCCGGGTCTACCAGCGGGTGCTGCCCGCCGCCGAGGTCAGCGCCCTTGCGGCGACGACGCAGTCGTATGCGCTGTCCTCCGCCCAGCTGACCGGCGCACTGCAGGGTTCGGAGCAGGGCCTCACCGCAACGAAGGCTGTGGCCTACAGCGGCATCGGCGGTGGCTACAACGGCGCGCTGTTCACCAACCCGGCCGCGTTCACACTCGAGTGCTGGTTCCGCAGCTCCGGAACGACGGGCGGAGTCCTGCTGGAGTTCGGCGACGTGGTGACGACGGTGCCGGCGACGTACGACCGGGTGCTCTACGTGGACTCGACGGGCCGGTTGTCGTTCGGCACCTACAGCGGGGGCTTCCAGGTGCTGCAGAGCCCTTCCTCCTATGTCGACGGGGCCTGGCACCACGTCGCGGCGACGCTGAGCAGCACGGCGGGCATGGCGCTCTACGTCGACGGCGGCCTCGTGGCGAGCAACGCGACCTACACAGCCTCACAGACCTATAACGGCTACTGGCGCTGGGCCATGGGCAACCTCAGCGGCTGGCCCAACCGCCCGCTGAGCGACAGCTTCGTGGGTGCCCTCGACGAGATCGCGGTCTATGGGCGGGCGCTGTCGGCCCAGGAGGTGGCCTGGGACCGCTATGCCAACCACTAGGTCAGGGACGCCTGCTCACCTGAGTCTGCGCATCGATCTCACGGCCGCGGCCGCGGCCGCGGCGGCTGCGGTGGCCGTGGCCGCATGGCGAGCAGTGCGCAGGATCTCCTTCGAGTTGAACTCGCCGTGCAAGACGTACGTCTCGTCGCTCGGGCACACCTGGTGGACCACGTCGATGCCGTGCATGACCTCGAGTCGAGTCGGTTGGGTGGGCAGGGCGCCCTTCGAGTCGCACCCGTAACGGTTGACGCTCGCGAAGAGCGTTGCTGTCCCGGCAACGGGAGGCTCATCCGAGAGCGAGTAGGTGATGCCTCGGCACTCATCCGCGCTCGTGCCGACGGCAGCCTCCGGGCCGACGCAGCCGCCTTCGGACTCGTCCACCTTGCGCCACGAGACAGGGACGTCGACGACGACGTCATAGATGACGGCGTGCTCGGTGGCGTCCGGGCCACGCGTGGTGTCGTGCCGCAGATCTTGCACGGTGGCCACGATGGCGGTCATCCGCTGCTGGTTCGGTTGCGGCGCGACAGACAGCTGCACGTCGGCGTAGGGCACGACCCAGGACTGGCCGCGTCCATGATCGCAGACGAACGTCGCCGTCAAGGCACTCTCGTGCTCGAGTCTCACCTCGCGCGGGACGGACTCGGCGTGGCTGGTCGTGTCATGGCAGGGATCGGCCGGCTGCCGCTGCTTGCGCTTGTCCGGATCCCCGCCGGGCAGGAAGGAGCCGTTGAACGCGATGCCCGGACAGGTCTCGGACGCCTTGCGCTCGAACGGAGACTCGCTCACGCAGTCCTCTCGGGAGTTCACGGTCCAACCGGCGGGGGTCCGCACAGTCACCCCCTCGACGTCGAGCGTCTGGGTGAGGCTTCCCTTCGATGGCGTCGGCAGGGGAGTCGACGACGGGGTCTGCCCCGTAGGTCTGCCCGTCGCCGGACCGGCGTCGTCGCGAGAGTGCGTGCATGCCGACAGTCCGATGACGAGCAGCAGAAGCCCGTGGGCAGGGCGTAGCGAGGGGCGGTTGTGCGACAGTGCCATCCTCCGCATGTCCCTTCTCGGCCAGCAAGCTTCCTGCATCGGGAGCTGCCGCCACGTGGCTCGTCTGCAGCAGCATGCCCTACCCAGGGGCCGGCGGGGCCTGGTTCGACCCGGCCCCTTCACCCGCCACGGCGAAAGGCGGTCTCGCGCTACGCGCGGGCGGTTAGACTTCTCCCAGGTCGAGAGGCGCTGCGACGGGCTCGAGCCCGCCACGCTCGGCTGGTTCCATGACGAAGGGCGCCTCCGGATCTCGGAGGCTCGATGTCGTTCCCGCACCTGCACCGTCCCGATGCGACCCAGGCGCTGTCGGCGATCCTCGCCACGCGGGTCGTCGTGCTGGACGGCGCCATGGGCACGATGATCCAGCGCAGCATGTTCAGCGAGGCTGAATACCGCGGCGAGCGATTCGCCGACTGGGACCGTGACCTGCAGGGCAACAACGATCTCCTGTCGCTCACCCAGCCCGCGACGATCAGCGCCATCCACCGTGCCTACCTCGACGCAGGAGCTGACCTCGTCGAGACCAATACGTTCAACGCGCAGAAGATCTCGATGGCCGACTACGGCATGCAGACGCTGGCCTACGAGCTCAACTACGAGTCGGCGCGGCTCGCGAGAGCCGTCTGCGACGAGGCCACGGCCGCCGACCCGAGCCGGCCCCGTTTCGTCGCCGGCGCGCTCGGCCCGACCAACCGCACGGCGTCCATCTCGCCCGATGTCAACGATCCGGGCGCCCGCAACGTCAGCTATGAGGAGCTCGTCGAGGCTTATCTCGAGCAGGCCAACGGGTTGGTCGACGGCGGTGCCGACCTGCTCCTCATCGAGACGATCTTCGACACCCTCAATGCCAAGGCCGGGATCTTCGCTCTCGAGACGCTTTTCGAGGAGCGCGGTCGTCGCTGGCCGGTGATGATCTCGGGCACGATCACCGACGCCTCGGGGCGCACGCTGTCGGGGCAGGTGACCGAGGCGTTCTGGAACTCCGTACGCCACGCTCGCCCCCTGCTCGTCGGTCTGAACTGCGCCCTCGGCGCGGCCGAGATGAGGCCCTACCTCGCCGAGATGGCTCGCGTCGCCGACTGCTTCGTCTCGTGCTATCCGAACGCCGGGCTGCCCAACGCCTTCGGGGAATACGACGAGGCCCCCGAGGAGACGGCCGCGACCGTGCGCGAGTTCGCGCAGGCGGGGCTGCTCAACCTGCTCGGTGGCTGCTGCGGCACCACTCCCGACCACATCGCCGCGATGGCAGCGGTGGTCGAGGGCGTGGTCCCGCGCGTGCCGTCGGCCCGACCGCCGGCGCTGCGCCTGTCCGGGCTGGAGCCGCTCAACATCGTCGCCGATTCGCTGTTCGTCAACGTCGGCGAGCGCACCAACATCACCGGTTCCGCGAAGTTCCGCAACCTGATCCGCGACGGCGACTACACGACGGCGTTGTCGGTGGCGCGTCAGCAGGTCGAGAGCGGCGCGCAGGTCATCGACATCAACATGGACGAGGGGATGATCGACGGCGTCGCGGC
>CAXSDR010000112.1:0-11227 GCA_964236445.1 uncultured Motilibacteraceae bacterium
GCGCAACCACGACTGCGTCGAGACCAACCCGTCGACCCCGGCAGCACCCCGCGCGCAGCCCGGAAAAGACGCTCGAGCTCCCCGGGCATAGCAGCGACCGGAAAGTCACCAAAAGCCACACCGGAAGGACTCGAACTCATAAGCAAAGACTAGCCGCGACCACCGACAGAATGGATCGGCGAACAAGGCGAGAAATGGTGGATTGTCACAGGCAACCGCTCTTCCACCATCAATGCCGGCCTCCGCCTAGCCCTTCGACCCGCACCAGCGTGGCCACGCACTCCACGTGCTGGGTCATCGGAAAGATGTCGAAAGCCCGCAGGGAGGCAAGCTCGTAGCCGAGCTCCTTGAACGTCGCCAGGTCACGCGCCAGCGGCGCGGGGTCGCACGCGACGTAGGCAATGCGGCGCGGCGAGAGGGCGGCGATCTGCTTGACCACCTTGGCGCGGGCGCCCTCCCGCGGCGGGTCGAGCACCACGAGGTCGACCGAGTCCAGCCCGAGCCGCTCGTGGTCGGCGAGCACACGGTCGACGCGCCCGTGCTCGACGCGCACGGTAGTGAGGTCGGCCAGGTTCTCGCGGGCGTCGCTGCACGCCTGGGGGTCGCCCTCGACCGCGACGACCGCCCCGACATCGCCGAGCAGAGGTGCGAGCGCACCTGCGAACAGCCCGACGCCGGCGAAGAGGTCGAGCGCGGTCTCGCCGGGCTGCGGCGCGAGCGCTTCGACCACCGCGTCGCTGAGCGCGTCGGCAGCGCCCGGATGGCCCTGCCAGAAGCCGCCCGGAGCGACGCGGTAGTCCCGGAAGAGCGACCGCTCGGTCAGGCCGGACCGGCCGCGCACCTTGCGCCCGTCCACGAAGACCGAGACGTCGGGCGGCAGGTCGGGCAGCCGCGGCGCGGCGCCGGCGTGCTGCGCGGGTCGCGACGTCACCTGCACCAGCCGCTCCTCGGTGCTCGTGCCCACCGTGAACTCGACCTCGTCGATGCCGAGCCAACGCCCACCGAACGCACCGGTCGAGCCGATGAGCTCGTGCGAGATCAGGCAGCGCTCGATCGACACGAGCTCGTGCGAGTGGTGCTTGCGCAGCGCTGTGCGCCCGGCGCGGTCGACGGCGAGGCGTACGCGCGTGCGCCAGCCGAGCCCGTCGACGTCGCCGTCGACCGGCTCGACCTCTACCGCGATCTCGAGGCCGGCGAGCCGGGCGAGCTGCTCGCGGACGACGTCAGCCTTGAGCGCCCGCTGGGCCGGGAGCGAGACGTGCTGCCAGTCGCAGCCACCGCACCGGTTGGGCCCGGCGTAGGGGCACGGCGGCTTGACGCGGTCAGGCGCGGCGACCAGCACGGACACCGCGTCGGCGCGGAGGAACCGCGACGCCTCGTGGCCCTCGGTGATGCGCGCGACCACCCGTTCGCCGGGCAGCGCATGGCGTACGAAGATGACGCGGCCCTCGGCCCGAGCAACGCAGTGCCCGCCGTGGGCCACGGCGCCTACCTCGACCTCATAGTCCTTGCCGACCAGGGAGACCAGCGCGTCGACGGCAGGAGCTGCGACAACCGGCTCAACCATTGCTGTCACCACCGACCGTGGAGCCACGACGTACGTCACCGGGCGCCGGCCGCTCCTCGAGACCGTCACTGCCTTCGGAGGAGTGCAGCTGCCACGGCACAGACGTGACCATGACTCCGGGTGTGAACAACAGACGACCTTTCAGGCGTAGCGCGCTCTGGTTGTGGAGCAGCTGTTCCCACCAGTGACCGACGACATATTCAGGGATGAAGACCACCACGACGTCACGCGGGCTCGCGAGACGAAGACTCCTCACGTAGTCCACGATCGTGGCCGTGATCTCGCGATAGGGCGAGTCGAGAACCTTCAGGGGAATCGGGAGCCCGCGCCGATCCCATTCGGACTGCAGTGCTGCGGTCTCGTCGGGGTCGACGTTGACGGTCACCGCCTCCAGCGTGGAGGGCCGCGCGGCGCGCGCGTAGTTCAACGCCCGCAGCGCCGGTTTGTGGATCTTGGAGACCAGGACCAGGGCGTGGGTGCGCGACGGCAGCATGGACTCGTCGCCGTCGTCCGGCGTCAGCTCGCGCGCGACCGAGGCGTAGTGGCGCTGGATCGCCGTCATGAGCGCGAAGAGGATCGGCATGGCAATGATCACGATGTAGGCGCCCGCGAAGAACTTCGTGACGACGACGATGACCAGCACGATGCCGGTGAACGTGAACCCGACAGCGTTGATGACCCGGATGCGGCGCCAACGCGACTTGTCCTTGGCGGTGGCCTCGCCGCGCAGCAGCCGGGTCCAGTGTCGCACCATTCCCGCCTGCGACAGCGTGAACGAGACGAAGACTCCGATGGTGTAGAGCGGGATCAGCGCGTTGACATTGGCCTTGTAGACCCAGATCAACAGACAGGCGAACGTCGCGAGCAGGATCACGCCGTTGCTGTAGGTGAGCCGGTCGCCGCGGGTCAGGAGCTGGCGGGGAAGGAAACGGTCCTTCGCAAGGATCGAGCCCAGCACCGGAAACCCGTTGAAGGCGGTGTTGGCGGCAAGCACGAGGATGAGCGCAGTCACGACCGTCATGTAGGTGAACAGCGCCGTGTGCCGGCCGAACACCGCGGCGGCGACCTGGGCGATGATCGGTGCCTGGTGATAGCTGCCCGTGACGAAGCTGCCGTCGGGGTTCATCAGCTGCTCGGTCGGGCTCGCCACGACGTGCACCTTGGAGATGAGGCCGAGCGCGAGCGTTCCGGCGAACATCGTCACGGCCAGCGTGCCCATCAGCAGCAGCGTCGTGGCGGCATTCTTGCTCTTCGGTTTCTGGAAGGCAGGCACCCCGTTGCTGATCGCCTCGACGCCGGTCAAGGCGGCGCAGCCCGAGGAGAACGCCCGCATCAGCAGCCACACCAGCGCGAACCCGGTGAAGGCGCTGGTGGCCTTCACGTGCACGGAGTAGTCGGCGCTCGGCGACCGAAGGCTGTCACCGAGCACGACGCTGCGCAGCAGGCCGTAGGCGACCATGCCGATGACGCCGACCATGAAGGCGTACGTCGGAAGCGCGAACGCCGCGCCCGACTCGCGTACGCCGCGCAGGTTCATCAGCGTGAGCAGGACGACGATCGCGATCGCGACCGGCGCGCGGTGACCCGCGACGAACGGCACCGACGCGGCGATGTTGTCCACGCCGGAGGACACCGAGACCGCGACGGTGAGGACGTAGTCGACGAGCAGCGCGCTCGCGACGGTGAGCCCGGCCTTCGGCGCGAAGTTGACGGTCGCCACCTCGTAGTCGCCGCCGCCGCTCGGATAGGCGTGCACGTTCTGCCGGTACGACGCCACGACCGTCGCCATCAGCAGGATGACGGCCAACGCGATCCACGGCGCGTAGCGGCCGTAGAATCCGACCCCCGCGACCGCGAGGGTGATGAGGATCTCCTGAGGCGCGTAGGCCACGGAGGACAGCGCGTCGCTGGCGAACACCGGAAGGGCGAGCCGCTTCGGCAGCAGCGTCTCCCCCAAGCGGTCACTGCGCAGAGCACGCCCGATGAGGACGCGTTTGGACAGGTCGGTCAACGAGGGCACGCATGAATGCTAGGACCGCTTGCGGGTCGTTCCCGCCAGCGGCACCGGCCGAGCCGACGCCCTCACGGTCCCGGGCGTACGCCTCGCCACGCACCGCGTGTAGCGTCTGACGACGTCGTGCTGGGCTGCTGGATGGCAGCTGTCCGGACCGGAGCTGCCTCTGGAGGGCATGGCGTGCACTTCGTGATCATGGGTTGTGGGCGAGTCGGTTCGACTCTCGCGCACGGGCTCGAGGAGATGGGTCACACCGTCGCGGTCATCGATCGCAAGGCTGAGGCTTTCCGCAGGCTAGGCGCCGGCTTCCAGGGCACGCGGGTCGAGGGCGAGGGCTTCGACCGCGACACCCTGCTCGAGGCAGGCATCGAGCGCGCCGACGCGATGGCGGCCGTCAGCAGCGGCGACAACTCCAACGTCGTCGCGGCCCGCGTCGCTCGGGAGACGTTCGGAGTCGAGACAGTGGTCGCCCGCATCTACGACCCCGGCCGCGCGGAGGTCTACGAGCGCCTCGGCATTCCCACCGTCGCGACCGTCACGTGGGCGGCCGACCAGATCCTGCGGCGGCTGCTGCCGGCCGGCGCCGCGACCCAGTGGCGCGACCCCACCGGCACCGTGAGCCTCGCCGAGGTCCACGTGGACAGCGGCTGGGTCGGGCGCAGCGTGCAGCACATCGAGCAACGGTCAGGCGCTCGCGTCGCTTTCCTGACCCGGTTCGGCGACGGCCTGCTGCCGACCGCCGACACGTTGCTGCAGGACGGCGACCTGCTGCACGTGATGCTGCGGGAGTCAGAGCGCGTTCAGGTCGAGAAGCTGCTCGGCTCGTCGCCGGCGAAGGAGGACTAGGTGCGCGTCGCCATTGCAGGGGCAGGCAGCGTGGGGCGGTCGATCGCGCGCGAGCTGCTCGACAACGGTCACACGGTGCTGCTGATCGACCGCGACCCCCGGGCGATCAAGGTCGAGAGCGTGCCTCGCGCCGAATGGCTCCTCGCCGACGCGTGCGAGATGAGCTCGCTCGACGAGGCGCGGCTGCAGAGCTGCCAGGTCTGCATCGCCGCCACGGGTGACGACAAGGCAAACCTCGTGGTCTCGCTGCTGGCCAAGACGGAGTACGCCGTCCCGCGCGTCGTCGCGCGGGTCAACAACCCGAAGAACGAGTGGATGTTCGACGAGGCCTGGGGCGTGGATGTCGCCGTCAGCACGCCGCGGCTGATGACGGCGCTGGTCGAGGAGGCCGTCAGCGTCGGAGATCTCGTACGCATCATGACGTTCCAGCAGTCCGGGACCGACCTCGTCGAGCTGACGCTCCCCGAGGCATCGCCCCTGGCGGGTACGCGCGTCGGCGACGTCCCGTGGCCGCCCGACACCGTTCTCGTAGCGATCGTGCGTGGCGGTCGCCCCATTGCGCCCAGCCCCGACGACCCGCTCGAAGCGGGCGACGAGCTGCTGTTCGTGTCGTCCGCGAACTCCGACGAAGCCCTGCAGGAGCTCCTCAGCCCTGCGGCCGGGGACGCCACGACACGCGCGGGCCACCCGTGAGGGGGCGTCAGGCAGGCTGAACCGGCTCCGCCGCCTCGCTGCTGTGCAGGGCGCCGTGGTGAGGCCTCGCCGCCGTGAGCAGCCGCCACGAGAGCCAGAGGGTCAAGGCATAGACCGGATAGCCGAGCACCAGCTTCATTGCACCGAGCGCGCCCGTGGCCCCCATGAGATAAAGCGGCACCATGACGACGAGCCGCAGCGCGTAGCCCGCGACCCACAGCCACGAGGCCTGCGTGAACGCGCGCAGCAGGACCTTGTCGGAGCGCCACGCCATAGGGGACTCCGGCGCGAGCAACGGGCCGAAACCGACGCCGAGCAGCGGCCAGCGCACGAGCAACGACAGCAGGAACACCGCGAAGAACGCGGCGTTGATGAGGATGCCGGGAAGATAGACGTCCTGGGAGTGCCCGGTGCGCGAGGCGATGAACGCACCGAAGGCGATGCCGAAGATGCTTCCCGCAGCGTGCTTGGGCGTGCTGCGCTGCACCAGGCGAGCCGCGATCAGAACAGCGGCCACGACAACAGCGGCGATCAGCGGTCGCCGGATCTCGTGCCAGAACACGAAGCCGACCAGGAAGACTGTTGCCGGCAACGCGCTCTCGACAAGCCCGCGGGGGCCACCCACGGCGGCCGAGAGCTGCTCCGGGGCAACCAAGGCGGTTCCGCCAGGCGGCTGCGGGACGCTCGGTGCCTCGCTCACGCGGACGTGGCGCTGAGCAGCTCGTAGCGCGGGTTGAACATGACGCGACGCCCGGCAACGGTCCCGACGCGTCCCGTAGCGCGAACCGTGCGGCCCGGCTCGACACCCGGAATCCGACGACGGCCGAGCCACACGACGTTCAGGGCACCGGAGCCGTCATAGATCTCCGCCTCGAGCGCGGGGACGCCGGCACGCGGCCGCAGCGTGACGGTGCGCAGCGTTCCGGAGACCGTCACCAGCTGGCGGTCTGCGCAACGGGAGATCGGCCGCGCACCGCACTGCTCGGAGTGCTGGCGCAGTGCTTGCGCGGCCAGCTGCTCGTCGCTGCTGGTCAGGCGGGACAGCGCCCGGCGTAGCCGGCCACCGTCTTCGGTTCGTTCGCTCATGCCCACGCCCTCAGGTTAGCGCCGCCACCGGACATCCGGTCAGCGGATCTCCGTGATCTCCGGGCCGCGCTCGAACGGGTGGAGATCGTCCGCGCTCCGCACGTCGTGGTCGTGACCGGTGTGCTCGACCGCACCGGCGCTCGCAGGTGCGTCGGCGACGGCCTGCGGCGGGAGCCGCAGCTCGAGCGCGTCCCGCGGAGCCATGGGAGCGCCGCCGCGCAGGACGACGGTGCCGCGCAGGAGCGCCAGCAGAGGCGCGTCGATCCCGGAAGCCCCGCTGGTGCTGGGGTCGACCATCGCCGCCGCACCACTGATCACGGCCCGCAGGAACCAGCGAGGACCGTCGACTCCTACGAAGCGCAGCGGCTGCATGCCCGGCGTGCCGTCCGGCAGCTGCACCCCGACGCGGGTGTGCAGCTCGGGTCCGAACGGGCCCTCCATGACCTGCGACGCACCACCCTGCGTCGCGATCTCGGCGGCGATCTCGGCGCGTACGTCGTCCCAGATGCCCTCGTTTCGCGGCGCGGCGAACGGGCGCAGCTCCATGGCGCTCTCGTTGACGACCGCACCCACCGACTCGACGGAGTTGTCGACCTGGGAAACCTGCATGCGAAGCTCGACGCCATCGATGCCGGGCAGCCACATGCCACCGAGGTCGATGCGCTCGCCGACATGGGGATCGTGCAGCTCACTGACGTCGAACGGGCCCTCGAGCCGCAGTCCGCTCGACCGGCCCGGCCGCTCGTCGACGAAGTCGGCGCCTCCCTCGTCATCCTCGGTGTTCCCGAAGCCCGCACCGTCCGCACCGTCGGCATCGCGGGCATCGCGGGTATCGACGTCGTCGTGCACGTCCGACCCACGGGCCGCGGCCTCTCCGCTGTCCCTGCTCGACTTGTTGCGACGACCGAACACGGCTCTCACGTCCCTTCTGCGACGTCGGAGACGTCGTTCACACCATGGGTCGGACTGGTCTGTGCGGGTCGACCGAGAGTCGGCACCCCGGCCGAGGCGACGCCGCCGGTCGAGCCGAGACCTCCACCCGAGCGGTCGGACCCCGGCAGCGCGCGCACCTCGTGGAACACCGCACGCTCGACCCGCTGCACCACGAGCTGGGCGATGCGGTCACCGCGGGTGAGCGTGATGGGGGTGGTCGGGTCGAGGTTGACGACGATGACCTGCACCTCGCCGCGATAGCCGGCGTCGATCGTGCCCGGCGCGTTGACCAGCGCCATGCCGCAGCGCGCCGCCAGCCCGGAGCGCGGGTGGACGAAAGCGGCATATCCGTCGGGCAGCGCGATCGCGACGCCGGTCGGCAGCACCACCCGCTCGCCGGGCGCGATCAGGGCGTCGACTGCTGTCACGAGGTCGGCGCCGGCGTCGCCGGGATGCGCGTACGCCGGAGCTGGCAGCGCCTCGTCGAGGCGTAGCAGGAGGACGTCGACGGTGCCGTCGCGGCGGGCGGAGCCGGGCGTGCCGTGCAGACCGTTCGAGGTGGGCATCGGCGCGATCTTACCCGAGGCACCGTGACCGCTCGGCTGGCGCGCCAGGGGGGTCGGCGCGTGAGATCCACCGCGACACCTTCCTCGTCGCATCACTCCTCCGGCAGCGGCGGCGCCCCGGGCGGTGGCTCCTCGAACAACACCCGTTCGACGAGGCTGACCGGCAGCCGACCGCTCGCGGCCGCCCTGTCGTGGAACTCCTGCAACGGGCCTCGTGCCTCATAGAACCAGCGCTCCCGCATGCGCGCGATCTCCAGCGCACCAGTGAGATAGGACGCGGCCTGGGTGGGCCACGCGCAGTAGCGCAACACTTCGGCGCGCGCGGTCTCCTCGGTCAGCGACGCCTTCGTCGACATGAACGTGACCGCCTCGTCGACCGTCATCTCACCCAGGTGCAGCGACGTGTCGACGATGATGCGCGCGGCCCGGAACAGCCGCATGTCGCGCTGCGTCAGCTCCTGCTCGGGCGTGGTGTAGAAGCCCTCCTCCCGCATCAGCTCCTCGGTGTAGAGCCCCCAGCCCTCCACGAAGTAGGCCGAGCCGAGGACGACGCGCAGCGGGCGTACGGGCCGGTTGGCGGCCACCCACGAGAAGTGCCAGTGGTGGCCGGGATAGGCCTCGTGCACCGCGATCGGCCAGATCGTCGCCCGGCTGTTGGTGGCGAGGCGCTCGCGGACCATCTGCTCGCTGGCACCGTCGGGCGGATAGGGGACGAAGAAGTGCCCGCTGGCCAGCCCCCGGCCGGTGGTGGAGTCGGTGAGGTCGGCGAACGGCGGCGGCGCCATGTAGTGCGCGACGGCGAGCATGCCGCGGGTGAAGGGGGCCGAGGGAACCACCGCGCAGTCCTCGCCCTCGGGCATCGTGACGAGCTCTCGCTCGACGCAGAACTCGCGCGCCCGCGCCGTCGCGACGCGGTAGAGCTCGAGCATCTCCTCGGGTGAGCCGGGCGCGTCGTCGTTGAGCGCCTCGACCGCCGCACGCCAGTCCTCGTCGCCGCGCAGCGCCAGCGAGCGGCGCCGCATGTCGGTGACGATCTCGTCGTAGGCGGCCTGCCCCCGCTCGCGCATCTCGCGCGCGCCGTAGCTGAGCCCCTCCCCCACGCGCAGCAACGCGTCGTAGTGCCCCTCGCCGATCGCCCAGCTCCCCGTCGCCCGGTCGGCGAGGTCGGCGACGTGGGCGCCGAACCGTTCGTAGGCCGCGGCCGCCTCCTCCCCGGCCGCAGCGACCTCGTCGTGCAGCTCGGGGTGCACCTGTGCGGCCACCGCCCGGGCGTAGGCGGCACCCGCGCCGATCTGGCCCAGCGAGCGTCGCAGCAGGGCGGGTGAGGCAAGCGTGGGGTCGAGGTTCTCGATGCCCTGCTGCAGCAGGCGTGGCGTGGCACGCAGCCGGGCAGCGACCGAACGTGACAGCTGCGGCTCGGGAGCGAGGCGATGGAGCAGCAACAGCCACACGCCCTGCAGCGCCGCACCTGCGTAGTGGTCGGGGCTGCGCCGCCAGTCGCACCACGCCCGCATCGACGCCCTCGCCCGCAGGCGCATGACGACGAGGTCGCGGTCGATGCGCTCTGCGCGCCGCAGGCCGGTTTCGTCGAGCTGCGTGAGCCGCGCGAGCCATGCATCGTCGCGCGCCTCACACGCAGCGATGGCGGCGCGCGACATGTCGGGAAGACGGTCGTCGTGGTCGGTGAGCCCGAGCGCTGTGGCGAGGGTAGGGGCGGTCTCGAGCTCGTCGGCCACGAACTCTGCGGCGAGGGCGTCGAAGGGGCGGTCTCCACGGGGAACGGGCACACGGTCACGCTAACAACGGGTTCCCTGCATCGCCCGTCTGGTTGGCTGGGCGGATGAGCAACGACACGGCCACCGCGCCCGGGGCACCCGGGGACTACCGCGAACGGCTGACCGTGCCGTGGTACGCCGCGCTGATGTGCCTGCTGGCCGGCGTGTGCGTCGCGGCCGTGTCGATCGCCTTCCTGGCGCCGTCAGGAGTGCTTCTGGTGGCCTTCGGCACGACCGCGGCGTGCGGAGCCCTGGCATGGCGCATGGGCGCGGTCGTGGAGGTGAGCAGCGGTCGGCTGCGGGCGGGTCGGGCCAGCATCCCGGTTGGCGAGCTCGGGAAGGCACGGGCGCTCGACGCGGCGCACGCAGCCCGGCTGCGTGGACGGGACATCGACCCGGCAGCCTTCCACCTGATCCGCAGCTGGGTGGGCACGGCGGTGGTGGTCGAGGTCGGTGACCCGCACGACCCGGCGCCCTACTGGTTCATCAGCACCCGGCATCCGGCCCGCCTCGTCGAGGCCCTGACGACGGCCCGCCACCGGCGAGCTCCTGGTCCCTCCTGGTCCCTCCTAGTCCCTCCTCCTAGTCCTGGATGATCTCCCCCGGCACGACGCGACCGCGCAGCTGCTTCGACATCGAGGTGCCGAGTGAGGTGGTCGCCCGGCTGTTGACGATGGCGCCGGCCACGGCCCCGCTGAACAGCGGGCCGAGCGAGGTCAGCCCGCGTGTGGCGCGGCCGAGCAGACGCCGCCGGATGCGCGCCTTGGCAGCCGTGCCCATGACGGTTGTCAGCATCCGGGCGTCCGTGGGGTCCAGACCCCGACCGCTGGCCCAGGAACTGACATAGGCGACGGCCCGCTGCGACGACGAGCCGGCAAGCACGATCCCGTGGAGGGCATGCAGCTCGGCCACGAGCTTCGTCTCGATGGTCGCCACAGCGAGCGACTCGGCCGCGAGCTGGACCGGCACCGACACCACGAGGGTCGCCGGCAGCGTCCAGGAGGCGGCGGCGAGCGCACCGCCACCGGCTCCGACAGCAGCCGTCGCACGCGCGGCACCGCGGATGAGAAGGTCGGCGATGGCATCGTCCGAGAGGCCCGGATGGTGGGCCCGCAACGTCTCCCGGTCACGCACCGGGATGCGCGGGGCCGTCTCGACCAGCAGGTCCGTGAGCCACCGGCCACTCGTGACGGCACCGGCACCCGCCTGTCGCGCGGAGCTGCCGAGCGCAGCGGCAAGTCGGGCGAGCTGTCGGCCCCGCTCACGCTTGCTGATCTCCGGGGCCGCGTCGTCGTCGTCGAAAGCGGCGAAGTGGACGAGTTCGGCACCGACGTCAGAGGTCGGACGAGCCTCGGAGGGTTCGTCGTCACGCTGGCGCCGGTGCATCAGACCCATGTGCCCGAACCTATACGGCCCACGAGCTCGGCTAGGCCGCGCACTCCTTGCAGACCACGTCGGCGCCGTTGGACGACGCGAGCTGGCTGCGGTGGTGCACGAGGAAGCAGTGGGTGCAGGTGAACTCGTCCGCCTGACGAGGAAGCACCCGCACACTGAGCTCTTCGTTGGACAGGTCAGCGCCCGGCAGCTCGAGCGACTCGGCGAGCTCCACCTCGTCCACGTCGACAGCGCTCGCGGACTTGTCGACCCGGCGGGCCTTCAGCTCCTCGAGGCTGTCCTCGTTCATCTCGTCGTCGGTCTTGCGTGGTGTGTCGTAGTCCGTTGCCATTGACCCGGTCCTCCCCTTGGT
>CAXSDR010000113.1:0-9855 GCA_964236445.1 uncultured Motilibacteraceae bacterium
GGGTGCAGAGCACGCGTACGCCGGTGGTCGTGGTGCTCTGCGCCAACGCGGCGTCCGCGGTCGCCTCTCCCCTGCTGGTCTATCCCTGCGGCCTCGGGCTGCGGGGCTCCGCGGTCGCGAACGTGCTGGCCCAGTGGGTCGGTGGGCTGCTCTGCGTCTGGTTCCTGCACCGGGAACGCCCCGCGAGACGACCGGACGCGGTGGTGATGCGGGCTCAGCTGACGGTGGGCCGCGACCTGATGGTGCGGGCGGCCGCGTTCGAGGCTTCCTTCCTCGTCGCCGCCGCGGTCGCCGGGCGGATGGGTGCCGCCCAGCTCGCGGCCCACCAGATAGCCCTGCAGCTCTGGGCCATGATCGCCCTGCTGCTGGACTCGTTCGCCGTGGCCGCGCAGTCCTTGGTCGGGGCGGCGCTCGGTGGGGGCGAGTCAGGCGGCGCCCGTCACACGGCATGGCGGGTCGCACGCTATGGCCTCGGCATGGGTCTCGTGCTCGCCGCGCTCGTCGCCGCGGGCCGGCAGGTCGTGCCTGCCGTCTTCACGAGCGACGAGCAGGTGCGTCGCCAGATCCATCTCCTCTGGCCCTGGCTGATCGCGATGTCGCCGGTCGGTGGCGTCGTCTTCGCCCTCGACGGCGTGCTGATGGGCGCCGGCGACACGCGCTATCTGCGGAGGGTCACGATCGCCAGCGCGGTGCTCGCCTTCATTCCCCTGACCGTGCTCTCGCTGCCGCTGGGCTGGGGGCTGACCGGCGTCTGGGCGGGTCTCGCCGCGTTTCTCGTGGCGCGGCTCGTCGCGATGACACTGCGTACGCGCGGGGACCGGTGGGTGGTGCTGGGAAGTCCGCGGTGAGGCCCGATCAGGCCCAGAGCTGCCCGTCCAACGCGTCCTCGGCCTCGTCGAGGTCGCCGTCGTAGGCACCTGTCGAGAGATATTTCCAGCCGCCGTCGCACACGATCAGCGCGATGTCGGCGGACCTGCCCTCCTTGACGCACTTGCGGCCGATGCCGATCGCCGCGTGCAGGATCGCGCCGGTGGAGATGCCGGCGAAGATGCCCTCCTGCGCGAGCAGCTCGCGGGTGCGGCGGACCGCGTCGCGGGGGCCGACGGAGAACCGGGTCGTGAGGACCGAGGCGTCGTAGAGCTCGGGGATGAAGCCTTCGTCGATGTTGCGCAGGCCGTAGACGAGCTCGCCGTAGCGGGGTTCGGCGGCCACGATCTCGACGCCGGGCACCTTCTCGCGCAGATAGCGGCCGACACCCATCAGCGTGCCGGTCGTGCCGAGCCCTGCGACGAAATGGGTGATCTCGGGAAGGTCGGCGAGGATCTCGGGGCCGGTCGTGTCGTAGTGCGACTGGGCGTTCGCGGGGTTGCCGTATTGGTAGAGCATCACCCACTCGGGATTCTCCAGCGCCATGCGCTTGGCCACCCGCACCGCCTCGTTGGAGCCGCCCGCCGCCGGGGAGTAGTGGACCTCGGCGCCCCACATGCGAAGCAGCTGCGTGCGCTCCGCCGAGGTGTTCTCGGGCATCACGCACACGATGTCATAGCCCTTGAGCTTGGCGGCCATCGCGAGCGCGATACCGGTGTTGCCCGACGTCGGCTCCAGAATCGTCATGCCCGGCTTCAACCGCCCGCTGGCCTCGGCGGCCTCGACCATGGCCAGAGCGGGCCGGTCCTTGATCGAGCCGGTGGGGTTGCGGTCCTCGAGCTTGGCCCACAGGCGTACGTCGGGCGACGGGGAGAGCCGGGGCAGGCCCACGAGCGGGGTGCCACCCAGAGAGTCGAGCAGCGACGAGAAGCGCACGAGCGGCCGCGCTAGCCGCCGGCGACGGCCGGCAGGACTGTCACCGCGTCGCCGTCGTCGACCGTTGCCTGCAGCCCGCCGAGAAAACGGACGTCCTCGTCGTTGAGGTAGACGTTCACGAACCGGCGCAGCGCACCCCCGTCGACCAGCCGGTCACGAAGACCGGGATGACGGGACTCGAGGTCGCCGATGAGCTCCTCGAGCGTCGACCCGGCGCCCTCGACAGCCTTCGCGCCACCTGTGTAAGTGCGCAAGATCGTCGGGATTCGCACCTCGATCGCCATGGCCGCCTGTCCCCACTTCTGTGTCTGATGTCGCTGCTGAGAACGACTGCGCCCGCGGAGCCTATTCCGTGGCAGAGCCCTCGAGCACGGTGACGCCCTCCTCCGTGACCTCACCGCCGAGGATGCGGTAGGACCGGAACTCGACATCGTCAGCGTTGCGGGTCGACACGAGGGCGTAGTGAGCGCCCGGCTCCTGGGCCAGCGCGACGTCGGTGCGCGAGGGATAGGCCTCGGTGTGGGTGTGCGAGTGGTAGATCACCACCGGCTCCTCGTCGCGCTCGTCCATCTCGCGCCACACGCGCAGCTGTTCGAGCGAGTCGAACTCGTAGAACGTAGGCGAGCGGGCGGCGTTGAGCATCTCGACGAGGCGGGTGGGCCGGTCGCTGCCGATGGCCCCGGCGACCACCCCGCACGCCTCGTCGGGATGGTCGCGGCGGGCGTGGGCCACGATGGCGTCATAGGTCGCGCGGTCGAGCTGGAGCACGCCGCCAGCCTACGAGGGATCACCCATGGCGCGGAGCAGGGACTCCTGCAACCAGCCGAGGTAGTCATAGACCAGCAGCGTGGCGTAGTCGGGAGCATCAGGATCGAGGTCGTCACCGAGAGCCTGCTCGGTGACACCGAGGCGGGTGCCCAGCGCCAGGCGTACGTCGTTGAGCGCACCGAGCCAGGCGAGGACATCGTCGTGGGCGAGCACGACCACCTGGTCGACGACCCCCATCGTCGCCAGCGCCCGGTGCGCTGCGGACTGCTTGCGCTCGCGCAGCCCGAGCTCGGTGTAGCGCCGGAAGTCACCGGCCGCCTCGGGGTCGTCGGGATAGGCGTCGGGCAGCAGCCGGGCCAGCGCGGGGTCGTCGGGCACCTTGGTGGCCGTGCCGATGCCGAGCGAGGCCGTGAGCGGATCCGTCGCGGCGAGGTCGGGGAGGCCGGTGTCGTCGTCCAGCAGCGAGATGACCTGCTGCAGCAGCGACCCCAGCAGCTCGACCTCGGCCGGCTCGAAGTGGGCCTCGACGCGACCGCGGCGGCGGCGGAAGGTCCAGCGGGCCATCAGGTGTCCTGGGTCAACGTGGCCCACAGGCCGTAGCCGTGCATGGCCTCGACGTCGCGCTCCATCTCCTCGCGGGTGCCGTTGGAGACGACGGCACGGCCGCGTTCGTGGACGTCGAGCATCAGCTCGGTCGCCTTCTCCTTGGAATAGCCGAAGTGGCTCTGGAACACCCACGTGACGTAGGACATGAGGTTGACCGGGTCGTTCCACACCAGCGTGATCCACGGCCGGTCGGCGCGCAGCGCCGTCCCACCCTCGAGCGCTGCGTCCGGGCGCTCAACCTCGACGGGGGCGACGGACACGACCACAGCCTAGAGTCGCAACCGTGGCGCTCCTCTCGACAGCCCTCCTGACCGACCACTACGAGCTGACGATGTTGCAGGCGGCACTGAAGGACGGCACAGCCCACAGGCGTTGCGTCTTCGAGGTCTTCGCCCGGCGGCTGCCCGGAGCCCGGCGCTACGGCGTCGTCGCCGGGACCGGCCGGCTGCTCGACGCGATCGAAGCGTTCAGCTTCGGTCCCGAGGAGATCGCGTCGGTGCGAGCGGCCGGCATCGACGAGACGACGTGCGACTGGCTCGCGTCCTACAGCTTCGCCGGCGACATCTGGGGCTATGGCGAGGGCGAGCCCTACTTCCCCGGCTCGCCGCTGCTGGTCGTCGAGGCGTCGTTCGCGCAGGCGGTGCTCCTGGAGACGGTCGTCCTCTCGATCCTGAACTACGACAGCGCGGTCGCGACCGCCGCGAGCCGCATGGTCACGGCGGCGGACGGGCGGCCCTGCATCGAGATGGGCTCACGTCGGGCGCACGAGCTCGCAGCGGTTTCCGCAGCGCGCGCCGCCTATGTCGCCGGCTTCGCCGCGACCTCGAACCTCGAGGCCGGTCGCCACTACGGCGTCCCGACCACCGGCACCAGCGCCCACGCCTTCACGCTGCTGCACGACACCGAACGCGACGCCTTCGCCTCGCAGGTCGCGGCGCTGGGTGTCGGCACCACGCTGCTGGTCGACACCTACGACGTCATCGAGGGGGTACGCGCCGCCGTCGAGGTGGCGGGACCGGCCCTGGGGGCCGTACGCCTGGACTCCGGCGACCTCGGCACCCAGGCCACGGACGTACGCGCCCAGCTCGACCTCCTCGGGGCGACAGGCACGCGCATCGTGGTGACCAGCGACCTCGACGAGTGGGCGATCGCCACGCTCGGCACGGCACCGGTCGACTCCTACGGCGTGGGCACGCGCCTGGTGACGGGCAGCGGCTGTCCCACGGCGGCCCTGGTCTACAAGCTGGTGGCGCGTGCACAGGATGACGAGCCCGGCGCGATGCTGACCGCCGTGGCCAAGCACTCGGTGGGCAAGCCGAGCCGGGGCGGACGCAAGTGGGCGCTGCGGCGACACGACGAGAAGGGGATCGCGGTGGAGGAGGTCGTCAGTCCGTGGCCGGTCGACGCGACCCTGGCCGCCCCGGCCGAGCCTGGCACACGCGCTCTGCTGCGGCGGCTGGTGCGCAAGGGCGTGATCGTCGGGCGCGAGCCCCTGCAGGTGGCGCGCGACCGGCACGCCACCACGGTCGCCGCGCTGCCGCCGCAGGCCCGGCAGCTCTCCCGCGGTGAACCCGCACTCCCGGTCACCTATGTCGAGCAGTCGGGGTGATCGCCCTCGACGAGACCAGCGCGCTCGTCGTCGTCGGCATGCAGGTCGCGCACAGACGACCGGGTCATTCTGCTTCACCGTCATTCTGCTTCACCGCAGAGGCGGACACTCGAACCGTGGTGCGCGAGGGCAGGGCAAGGATGACGGCTACTCCGGCTTCTCAAGAACGAGATCTCGCATCCCACGAAGAAAAAGCACGCAATTGGGTTCACTGTTGCACAATTCAGGTGTGCACAGACTTGTGGTTGTCGGCCTGGCCGGTGACTACTGCGTCAAGGCGAGGGCGCTCGGCGGGATCCGACTGGGCTCCGAGGTGCACGTCCCGATCGCGCTCACGAGATCCGTGGAACTGTCGACGGAGGACGGCGAACGTGCCGTGACGGAGCTCGTGGCGGCCGGCGTCGACGTGTCTGCGACGCGATGAGCCAGCCGGCCGCGGGCGCTCGCGCCGTTGCCGTGCTGCGGTTGCGCCGCCCCCACCCACGCGCGGCTCGCCTGCTGCGGCTGCTGCTCGTCTCGTGCGTCGGTGTGGTGGCCGCCTTCACGGCGCTGGCCACGGTCGTGAGCGTGGCGCACCCGGTCGGGCCGGTCGACGTGCGGCTCAGCGTGCGACCATCCCTTCACGGTGGGACCGAGGTCGACGTGCCCCCGCTCGGTCAGCTCGCACTGCGCACGCACCAGGGACCGCTGCAGCTGCGCGCACGGGTGACGGGCATCCGGCTCGCGGCGGCGCGAGAAGCGCTCGCCCAGGGCGCTTCCTCCGACAGCCTGGCCGAGGGAGCCACCCGCGACGTGCGGGCGGGCGTGGAGCGCCTGCTCGTGCGCGGCTCGGTCGTGGCCCTCCTGGCAGCGGCGCTGGCGTGCCTGATGCTGTTCCGCAGGCTCTCTGCAGCGGCCGTGGGAGCAGGCGCAACGGCGGTGGTCCTGCTGCTGTCGCTCGCGACAGCCGCCGCGACGGTGCGACCACGGGCGCTGACCGAGCCCACCTACACCGGGCTGCTGGCGCAGGCGCCGGCACTGATCGGCAGCGCGCGCGACATCGACGCGCGCTTCAACACCTACCGCCGCCAGCTCACCGCAGTCGTCACCAACGTCACCGAGCTCTACAACACCCTGTCGACGCTGAGCGACGCCAGCTTTCCCGACGACATCCGCGTCCTGTGGGTCTCCGACATCCACGACAACCCCGAGGCCTTCGACGTCATGCGCTCGCTCATTTCCCAGTTCAAGGTGACCGCGGTCGTCGACACCGGTGACCTCAGCGACCACGGGCTCGCGGCGGAGAACCAGCTCTATGGCGCCATCGGTGGTCTCGGGGTCCCCTACATCTATGTCCGCGGCAACCACGACTCGACCGGTGCCACGCAGGCCTACGTCGCGAAGCTGCCCAACGTGACGGTGCTCGACGGCCGCACCGCCGACATCGCCGGCCTGCGCTGGGCCGGCATGGGTGACCCGCTGTTCACCCCCGACAAGAGCGCCAAGTCAGGACCCGGCAAGGACACGGACTTCCTTCACGACTTCGGCAACAAGCTGGTCGGCGTGATCGACGCGAGTCCGACCCCGGTCGACGTCGCCCTCGTGCACGACCCGACGATGGCTGAACCTCTCTTCGGTCATGTGCCCCTCGTGCTCGACGGTCACGTCCACCACCGGGCACACGCCAACCGCGACAGCACCCTCGAGCTCACGCAGGGCTCGAGCGGCGGCGCGGGGCTGCGCAACCTCGAAGGTGAGACGCCGCTGGACCTCGAGATGTCGATCCTGCACTTCGATCCCACGACGCACGCGCTGCTCGCTGTCGACGACATCACGCTCGGCGGCCTCGGTGAGCGCTCGATCCGGGTGCAGCGCCACGCGGCGTCGTCCTACGCCCCTGACCCCGGGGCCACACCGTCCTCCGTGCCGTCCGCGAGCGGCTGACGCGTCAGGCGTTCTCGGCCAGGCGGCCGTCGGCCAGGTGCAGGGTGCGGTCGGACAGCTCGAGCATCGACGGGTCGTGCGTCGAGATCACCGCGGTCATGCCCTCGGACCGCACGACGTCGCGCAGCAGCGCCATGACCGCGTGACCGGTCTCGCTGTCGAGCTGCCCCGTCGGCTCGTCGGCGATGAGCAGCCGCGGCGTGTTCGCGAGAGCGCGCGCGATCGCGACGCGCTGCTGCTGCCCACCCGAGAGCTCGCCCGGGCGCTGCTTCGCGTGGTCGGCCAGGCCGACCAGCTCGAGGAGCATGGCGACGCGCTCTTCACGCTGGGCCGTGGGCGCACGTCGCAGGCGCAGCGGCATGCCGACGTTCTCCGCAGCAGAGAGCACCGGGATCAACCCGAACGTCTGGAAGATGAAGGCGACCGTGTCACGGCGCAACGCAGCCAGGCCGCCCTCGCCGAGCTTGGTCACCTCGAGGCCGTCCACGACGACCTGCCCCGCCGTGGGGCGGTCGAGGCCGCCGAGGCAGTTCAGCAGGGTCGTCTTGCCCGAGCCGGAGCGCCCTACCAGCGTGACCAGCTCGCCCTGCTCGACCTCGAACGACACGCCCCGCAGCGCGTGCACCGCGCCGTCGCCGCTGCCATAGCTGCGGGTCACGTCGGTGACGGACACCATGGTCACGGCGTCTCCTCCTGGGTGCCCGGCGGCGCGGGGGTGGGTGACGCCTGCACAGCGGCGCTGTCGGGCCACACCCCGATGTGGTCGTCCTCGAGCTCGAGCCGCACCCGGTGGCGCAGGTGAAGCGACTCGCGGTAGTCCCGAGGCAGCTGCATCCTGCCGGCGCGGTCGAGCACGGCGTATTCCTGCGCCACCACGTGGGAGTGGCCCTCCTCGTTGATGCCGGTGCTGCGCAAGGTCTCCGTGCTGGTGCGCCCGTCACGGATCGCGATGGTGCGCTGCACCTGCTCGGAGACGGCGAAGTCGTGCGTCACGATGACGACGGTGGCGCCGAGCTCGCTGTTGGCGGCGCGCAGGGCGCCGAACACGTCGGCCGAGGTCGCCGTGTCGAGCTCGCCGGTCGGCTCGTCGGCGAACAGCACCTGGGGCCGGTTGGCCAGCGCGACAGCGATGGCGACCCGCTGCTGCTCACCGCCGGAGAGCTGGCCCGGGCGACGCCTGGCGCAGTGGCCCACGCCCAGGGCCTCGAGCAGCTCTCCCGTGCGCTGGGCACGCTCCTTGCGCCTGACCCCGGCGAAGGCCATGGGAAGGCGGATGTTCTCGGTGGCGTCGAGGTAGGGCAGCAGGTTGCGCCCGGTCTGCTGCCAGATGAACCCCACCTCCGAGCGGCGGTAGCGCAGCCGGTCGGCCTGGTTCATGCGCAGCAGGTCCCAGTCGGCGACCCGGGCACGCCCGGCCGTCGCCACGTCGAGGCCCGAGAGCACGTTGAGCAGCGTGGACTTGCCCGAGCCGGACGCGCCCACGATCGCGACCATCTCCCCGGCCTTCACCAGCAGGTCGAGCCCCTGCAGCGCCTGGACCTCGATCGTGTCGACCTGGAAGATGCGCACCAGGTTGTCGCACACGATCAGCGCGTCGTCGCCGTATTCAGGCTTGGGCGCCCGCGGCGTACGCCCCGCCGCGTCTCTGGCATCCCGCTCACTCCTGCTCAGCGTGAACTCACCGAGATAGGTCATGGCGCCCCCGTCCTGCCGGTCATCGTCCGTCTCCCAGTCTGAGCACTTCGGACACCCTGTCGCGGCGGTGCACCGCCACCTCGAGCAGCACAGCACCCACCAGGAGCGCTCCGACGCCGACCGGCACAGCGACGACGAACCAGCCGGACACCCGCAGCGGCGGTGACACCGCTCCGCCGGCGAGCTGTTGCAGGCCGAGCGTCGATCCGAGGATCTCCAGGATCAGCACGCCCGCCGCCACACCCCCGATGGCCGCGGTCGCCACCAACGGCAGCAGCTCGCCCAGCGCCAGCCAGCGGCCCTGGCGGGGATGCAGCCCGAGCGTGCGCATCGCCGACAGCGTGCGCCCCCGTTCGGACGCGCCGCTGACGACCGTCTCGAGCAGCACGACGGCGCCGAAGGCGGCGATCAACGCGATGGCGACCCGGAGCAGGCGCACGAGGTCATCGAGCAGGGCCACGCCACCGCGCGACTCGGTCCAGGTCCGGCGGGTCAGGAGGTCGGCGGACCGGCCCAGCACGGGGTCGGTGCGGACAGCCCGCTCGGCGCCGGGCCCGGTGGCGAGCAGGAGGGTGTCGCCGAGGTCCTCGAGCTCCCCCTCGGGCGAGCGCGCCTTCTTCACGACCCCGGTCAGGGCCGCGCGGGTGACATAGACGACGGGTCCGGCAATCCAGCCGTCGTTCTGCAGGTCGGTGGTGCCGCGCACGCTGATCGGGACATAGCCGACGTCGGGCAGGAACAGGTCGCGCGGCGCTCCGCCGAGCTTTGCCCCCGCCCCTGCCGAGAGCACGACGGGAAGCGATGAGCCTGCCGCCGAGGCGGCGAGCCGGGAGAGGCCGCCGTCGTAGCGCAGCGGGGTGTCGGCCAGCAGGGCGGCATAGTCGGCAGGGTCGGCCGCGACGAGCGTCACCTGGCGCATCTCGCTGCCCACGTGCACGACGACCTGGCGGCGCAGCGTAGCCGCGACGACGTGATCGACACCGGGAGCCCTGGCGACCCGGGCGGCGGCACCGGGGTCGAGCGCAACGACGCGACCCTCGACCCGGGGACCCTCCGCACGGGCGGCCGCCCCCACCCGCTGCCAGGCGGCATCGGAGCGACCGGACACCAGCGTCGACGCCAGCAGGCCGGACGCCGTCACGAGCGAGACGCACAGGGTCAGGGCGAGCAGCGGGATGGCGGTCAGCGACTGCGACGCACGGGCCAGGGACACCACGCTCAGCGCGCGGCGACCTCGGCGGCTCAGCGCGGCCAGGGCGCGAAGCGGTCCGGGATAGAGCCGCAGGAGCAGCACCGTGACAGCAAGCGCGACCAGCAGGGGTGCGGAGGCCAGGAACAGGTCGACCCGGGGGCGGTCGCCGGCGACGAAGCCGCGACCGTGCAGCGCCACGACCGCACCGAGGGCGAGGACGAGCAGGACGACGTCGCCGACGAGCCGCCGCAGCTTCGTC
>CAXSDR010000113.1:9865-10976 GCA_964236445.1 uncultured Motilibacteraceae bacterium
GCCTGGACGAGACGCCGTGCGGAGCGGTTCGCGGGCGTACGACGCTGCCCGAGGGACCGCCACGCGCAGACCCCCGACAGCACGGGGGTGGACACGAGTGCCGCGACGGCGACGACGAGCAGGGGGCCACGCGAGCTCAGGGGTGCCGACAACGCCAGTGCCGCGACGCCGGCACCCACGACGCAGCCCACCACGGCGAGCGCCACGGACTCGAGCGCGGCCGCGATCACGACGCCCCACACCGAGGAGCCGCGGGCACGGGCGAGCGCGATGTCGCGGCGACGACGGCCGACGAGGAGCTCGCCGCCGAGCAGCAGCACGATGGCCGCGATGCCGATCACCCCCACGACGGCCAGCGACATCTGGGCGATCGCAGCCTGGGCGATCGGTCGGTAGACCGAGATGGCGTCGCCCAGCCCGGTGACGAAGGTGTAGCCCAGGGTCGCACCGGGTGCGACGTCATCGGGAGCCGCCCGCAGCCCTGCGATCTCGTTCTCGACCGCCTCGAGCGTGGCCGAGTCGAAGCGATCGGCCAGGACCGGCTTCCTGATGGTGCCGATCAGCGGCGCCGGCAGCAGGGGGAGCTCCAGCGTCGGGATGGACGACAGCGGAAGGTAGAACGCGGCTTCCGGACGCAGCTTCGCCGTGGCCGCGTCGACCCGCTGCACCGGTGCGAGCAGCCCAGGCAGCTGCTGCCAGACCGGGAGACGGGCGTCGCCCGGCGCGAACACGCCGGTCACGTGCAGCGTGAGCAGGGTGATGCCCCGGCGCTCGACGGTGAGTGAAGCCCCGATGTCGAGCCCGGTCGCGGCGGCGACATCGGCGGACATGCCGACGGGAATGCCGTCGGCCACGTTCGTCCCCGGCAGGTCCGTGCCGAGCGGCTCGGATCCGCGCACCCACGTGAGGGGCATGTCGTCACGTGACCAGAGCGAGACCGTGCGCAGGGCCGGGATGGGCACCGGGTGCTTGTGGCCCCGGGCATCCGCGACGGCCGCGATCGACAGCACGGGCGACTCGACCGACGCGACCGCCGGTCCGGTGACACGTTGCAGGGCCGGCGGCAGGCTGTCGGCGAACGTGCGCTCGAGGGTGAGGAAGTCGCCCTCGG
>CAXSDR010000114.1:0-10968 GCA_964236445.1 uncultured Motilibacteraceae bacterium
CCGGCAACGCGCCGTTGCTCGCCGTCCTGTGGTGTGCCGGGCTGCTCGCGCTGTCGATGCTCACGGCGGGGGTGCTGTTCCGCCGCCGTACGGGTTGAGACGTTATGCCGTCACATTCGCGTCCGCACCTCCGTCTGCACATGACGTATTGAGGTCGTTGCTTGGGCCCTTTCCGGAGACGCGACTGCGTGGCCCGACAACCGCGGTCCGTCAAAAGACGCCGGAGTGCGTCTGCGCGGTGCGGGAGTGCGCGAGGCGGAAGGAGTCGGTTGCGGTCTCGATGATGTGGCCGCCGAAGGTGAGCCGGTCGACGATGGCGGCGCACAACCGGGAGTCGGCGAAGGTTTTGGTCCAGCCGGAGAACGACTCGTTGGAGGCGATGGAGACGGAGGCTTTCTCCTCGGTGAGGACATGGAGCAGGATCTCAGCGCCGCGTCGGTCCAGTTCCAGGTAGCCGAGCTCGTCGATCAGGAGCAGGTCGACGCGGCCGTAGCGGGCGATCGTCTCGGCTAGGACCTTGTCGGCGGCGGCTTCGCACAACTCGTTGACCAGCTTGGTGGCGAGCGTGCACTTTACCCGGAACCCGACCTCGGCCCTGCGGCACCGAGGCCGATGAGCAGGTGACTCTTGCCGGTGCCGGAGTCCCCGACGAGGCACAACGGTTCCCCTTTTGCGGACCCACGCGCCGGACGCGAGAGCGTGGATCGTGGCGCCGTTGACGTTCGGGTTCGCGTCGTAGTCCAAGTGGAAGTCACACTTCTCCACGCGGGAACCCGGCGGACTTCACCCGCCGCACGGGACCGGCGCCGCGACCGGTCGTCACACTCGGCGAGCCGCATGGCCCGTCGGTGTGCGGGCGGTAGTGATCGTGGTCATGAGACAGCTCCTTGCGTCGATGAAGCGGCAGTGGCGGCGGTGCGTCGGGGCAGGATGAGACTGCAACAGGCAGTGGACTCGGGACGTTGGTCACCGTCCCGAGGTGTCCTTCGCTCCTGTGGCGACAGTGCAGGTCTCGACAGGATCAAGGTGCGGGGCGAAGCGATGCACCAGCACCGACAACCTCGTAGCGGGCCCCTTCCGACGGGTCCCAGGCGGTCGGTCAGATGACGCGACCACCTCCACGAGTGAGAGGAAGTCGCGTGAACCGCAGCGTCATCGACCGCTTGGTGTCAGCAATCGGTGCAGTCATCGCCATCACCTGCCTCGTTGCGGCTGGCTTGCTGTTCTACGGCCACAGCTATGTCCACGGGCAGGTTCGGGACCAGTTGAAGGAGCAGCAGATCGTCTTCCCGGCCGCGGGCAGCAAGGGGCTCACGTCGTTGCCGCCCGCAGACCAGTCGATCATCAAGAAGTACGCAGGTAAGACCATGGAAAACGGTGACCAGGCCAAGGCCTTCGC
The DNA here is from genome assembly GCA_964236445.1 of uncultured Motilibacteraceae bacterium. Classification (GTDB taxonomy): domain Bacteria; phylum Actinomycetota; class Actinomycetes; order Motilibacterales; family Motilibacteraceae; genus CAXSDR01. The sequence continues at coordinate 1,400 of CAXSDR010000114.1, forward strand.
CGACCACTACATCAAGGTCCACCTGTCCGAGATCGCCGCCGGTGCGACCTACTCGCAGGTCAGTGCCAAATCTCAGGCGGACCCGACCAACACGCAGCTGTCCGGGCAGGTCCAGACGCTGTTCCGTGGCGAGACACTGCGGGGACTGCTGCTCAATGCCTACGCGTTCGACACCATGGGCAAGCTCGCTCTTGTCGCCGCGTGGCTGTCACTGGTCGCGGGACTGCTGCTGTGCGGCCTTGCCGCACTCGGACTGCTGCACGCCCGCAAAGCGGTCCCAGCCGGCTGAGCCCGACGCGCGCCCGGCGGCGTCAGTGACCGAGCTGATCGACAGCAGCGGCGAACAGGCGCGGGTGACGAGCAGCGAACGGCACGATGCGGTGAGCCAGCATCGGGCGGTTGCGTGTCCACAGCAACCCCGACGTGAGCCATCGGGAGCGTCGTGACACGCGCAGCCAGGCTCGCTCGTAGTCGTTCGGCCGATCCTCGGCGAGGCACTGGACCAGTTCGGCGGCGGCGCAGAAGGACACGGTCAACCCCTCCCCGGTCAGCGCGTCGATGTAGCCGGCGGCGTCGCCGACGAGCACCACCCGCCCTGCGACCCGGGCTCGGGACGCTTGACGCAGCGGACCCGCACCGAGCACGTTCGTCACCGGTTGTGCGCCGGCCAGCCGATCGCGCAACTGTGGAAATGCGGCTAGCTGCGCATCGAAGCTGCCCGTTGTCGACGACAGGATCGCTACACCGACCGTGTCATCGTCGACCGGAGTGACGTACGCCTCGCTCCGGTCCGACCAGGTGACATGGACCGAGTCACTGAACGGCGACATCGCGAAGTGGCGTCGCAGGCCCCATCGCGGTGGTGACGCGCCCCCGGCCGCCGACAGGCCGACCAGTCGGCGGATGGGCGAGTGCAGACCGTCGGCGGCGACGAGGTAGCGCGCGGAAAGACCAGCTGCGCGCACATGGTCAGAGCGCTGCTCGATGTCGGAGATGGCGCGCTGCACAAGGGGTACGCCACGCTCGGACAGGGCGCAGCGCAGCGCGGCATGCAGCGTCGTACGCCGCACTCCACGACCGACACCGTTGCTGAACAACGCATGCGCGACGGTGGAGCCCTGCTCGTAGGTGATGCCGCGCAGGTCGTGCCCGGCCACCTCGACGCCGAGCGCATGAAGGGCTCGCAGAGCGCTGGGCATGAGTCCTTCGCCGCACGCCTTGTCGATGATCCCCTGGCGTTTGTCGCACACGACGACGTCGAGACCTGCCCGCGATGCACCGAGCGCCACCGCCAGACCTGCCGGGCCGCCACCGGCGACGAGGACATCGTGCATGCTGGCCCCCTAGGCTCGGCAGATGACCGGCCAGCGCACGAGGCCCGGCAATGCCGCGGTCGAGCTGGTCCGCGGCCTTGCCTGCGCTTGCCACCCCGCACCGACCCTAGCCGTGACGAGCGTGGCTGCGCTGCTGTCGGTCGGCGTCGGCCTCAACGCAGGCCGCATCGGGCTCGTGGGTGCCGCGGTCCTGACAGGGCAGCTCTCGATCGGCTGGTCCAACGACCGCATCGACGCGGGCCGCGACCGGGCTGCCGGGCGATCGGACAAGCCGATGGCACGCGGCCAGATCTCCCGCAATGCCGTCACCACGGCTGCGGCCCTCGCGCTGGCCGGCACCATCGCGCTGTCTGCGCTGCTCGGGCTGGGCGCCGGCGGGGCCGCCCTGACGCTCGTCGCGGCTGGGTGGGCCTACAACATCGGGCTGAAGGGCTCGGTCTGGTCCGGGGCGGCGTACGTCGTCGGGTTCGGTGCACTGCCCGCGGTGCCCTACCTCGCCCAGGCCGGGCGTCACCTGCCGCCGTGGTGGGCGCCAGTCGCAGGAGCGCTGCTGGGATTCGCGGCGCACTTCGCCAACGTGCTGCCGGATCTGGCTGCCGATGCGGCCGCCGGTGTGCGCGGGCTGCCGCAGCGGCTCGGGCGCCGGACGGGAGTCCTCGTGATGGCCGCCTCACTGGCTGCGGCCTCTGTCGTGCTCGGTTTCGGGCCGCGAACAGGATCGGTGGTGTTCGGCTCGGCGGTCTCCGCGACCGGGGTCGCTGCGGCCCTGGTCGCCGCAGCTGCCGCGACGCGAGCGCCCGACAGCGCGCTCGCGTTTCGCCTCACTCTGCTCATCGCCGTGATGGATGTCGGACTGCTGGTGACCGTCGGGCTCCGATCGTGACACCGGAGCCCGACGGCGATTCAGCGCTGTCGGATCACGTCAGGCTGGCGCAGGTGCGCGCGTCCGGATCTGCCCCCGCCCCTGGCACCCAGCGCACGTTGGCGAGCGCCAGCTGGAGCGCACCTTCGGTGTAGATGAGGAACGGGTTGTCGATGTTCTCGAAGTCCAGTGTCCCGCTCGCCGCGAAACACGCCAGTGGGATCTTGACCGTCTGCTTGCCGGTCCCCGCGAGGTCGGTGAGCAGCTTCGTCCCCTCGAGCTCGGTGATGCACGGATAGACGCAGTGCGCGCTGAGGACGACGCGCGCCGTGGGTGCCTTCGTCACGATCGTGTCGAACACGAGGGCACTGTTGGCATTGAGGTAGCTGCGCAGATCGGCCGGTCCACTGGTGTTGTTGTAGTAGAACTGCGCCGGTCCGGTGCCGTTGAACGTCACCTTGCGAGCATCCTGCTGCACGTTGACGTCGGAGGTGGAGACGCTGATGTTCGTGTGGCTCACCACGGCATTCACGTCATCGCCCACTTCCGTGCCGGCCCAGTTGTCGGGGCTGCCGATGAATGCCTTGTAGGGGGCGACGTCCGTCCGGTCGAAGATGGAGAGGTCTTCTGTCGCTGTGCCCCCGCCTCCGGTGGATCCACAGGTGATGCCCACCGGGGTCTCGTCGAGAGCTGCGACGGGGGCCACCTGGCCGTTGCTCATCCCATAGCCCAGCGGGAAGAGCGGCGCATAATCGGCCTGACCGGCGTTGAGCGGCGTCTGGCAGGCCGTTGCCGGCCATGAGTAGGACAGCTTCCCGGTGAAGCCCTTGCCTGTGTATCTACCCTTGACCAGGAGGTCCGCCACGCCGATGCCCTCGGTGCCGGGCAGCCATGCCGCTACGAATGCATCCGAGCGGTTGAGCTCCTTGTTGACCTCGAGCGGGCGACCGGAGACATAGACCGTCACGACCGGTGCGCCCTTGCCGCTGACACGGTCGAGAACGGCGAGGTCTTCGGGGTGCAGGCTGGCCGCTTCAAGGCTGCGCCGCCCGATGTCGCCGACGCCTTCTGCATAGGGCGTCTCACCGATCACTGCAATGACAGCGTCGTACGCCGACGGGTCGACGCCTTCACCGGTCGCGCTGTAAGTGACGTCCGAGGCTCCGAGCGTCTTGGTCAGGCCGGCGAGGATCGTGGAACCGGTGGGGAAGTCCGAGTTGCTGTTGCCGGTTCCCTGCCACGACAAGGTCCACCCGCCGGTCTGGTTCGCCATGCTGTCCGCGCTCTTGCCTACGACGAGCACCTTGGACTTGGGCGACAGTGGAAGCACGTTGCCGTTGTTCTTCAGCAGGACCATGGACTCGCGAACCGCTCGACGGGCGAGCGGCTGGTTGATCAGTGCCGCGCTGCTGCTGGCGAAACGACGCAGCGAGGGCTTCTTCGCGGTCATGATGCCGGCGCGCAGCTTGACCCGCAGGATGCGGGTGACAGCGTCATCGATGCGCGCCATCGGGATCTCACCCGCGCCGACCTGAGCGATGGTGCTGGCGATGAAGGCCTGCCAGTCGTTGGGCACCATGACGATGTCGATACCGGCGTTGATGGCGCGCGGGCAGCTCGAGCTGGTGCATCCGGGAACCTGACCGATGCCGTTCCAGTCCGAGACGACGAGGCCGTCGAAGCCCATCTTCTGCTTGAGGATCTGGTTCATCGCCTTGCCACTGCCGTGCAGCTTGCCTTCGTTGATGCCGTCAGCCTCGCTCGTCCAGCTGTTGAACGACACCATGACCGTCTGCACGCCCGCAGCCAGAGCGCCGTAGTAGCCCTGCGCGTGCACGTTGCGCATGACGTCCTCGGAGACCGCGGTGACGCCCTGGTCCTTGCCACCGGTCGTTCCACCGTCACCGATGAAGTGCTTGGCCGTGGCGAGGACGTTGGCCTGGCCTACCTTGTGCTTGTCCGAGCCCTGCAGACCTGTGATCGCCTCGTAGCCGTAAGCACGCGTGATGCGCGGGTCCTCGGAATAGCCTTCGTAGGTTCGACCCCAGCGGTCGTCCTGCACGACGGCGAGCGTCGGGGAGAAGGCCCAGTCCTGGCCTGTCGAGCGGATCTGCTTCGCTGTCGCTTCGCCGATGTCACGCACCAGGCACGGGTCCTTGGTCGCGCCGAGCCCGATGTTGTGCGGATAGAGCGTCGCCCCGTAGACGTTGTTATTGCCGTGCACCGCGTCGATGCCCCACATGACCGGGATGCGCGTCTGCGCGTTGCTCGTGAGCGAGGCCTGCCAGAAGGCATCGGCGAGGGCCAGCCAGTCGTCCTGCGTGGCGTGCTTGTCAGCACCGGGCCATGAACCGCCGCCGTTGAGCACGGAGCCGATGTGAAACTCCTTGACCTGGGCAGGCGTGATGGCGCTGATCTCGGGCTGCGTCATCTGCCCGACCTTCTCCGCCAGGGTCATCTTCGCCAGAATGGCCTTGACCTGCGCCTCCAGAGCCGGCGTGCTGGTGAGCCTGCTCTCGACCTTGGGCCAGTCAGTGAGGTGCGGCAGCGAATCCTCGATGCGCGCGCAGCCATGGCTGTCCAGGGCCGGGGCCCCCACGACGGGCTGCGCGGGAGCCGAAATGGTCGCCTCAGCATCGCTGCCGGCGCTGGCACCGGCGCTCGGCGCGACCGCCGCACCGGACGCGATCAGGGCAAGGCTCGCGAGTGCGATGAGGGTTCGGCGTCGGGGCCGCGGCCGGGCAGGGGGGGAGGAGGAGGTCATGCAGCGGTTCCGTTCTGGGAGGACGAATCACGCGTTGACGACCTGACCGGAGCACAGGCCGTCGGGGCGCAATGACGGGGTGTAGCCGGTCATGCTGGACCAGTCCGTCTCCTTTGGCAAGCGTTACAGCCGTTGCTTCCCATCTTCTCTGGCGTACGGCCGCTGCTAGAGCGTGCGAGGACTCCACGCCATGGCACCTGCCGCCGCACCCGCCGCCGCGACCAGCGCCATCCCCGCGAAGAGTGACCCGACCTTGCGCCGCTGCGTGGTGTAGCCCACCTGGGAGCCGATGGAGTCATAGACACCGGACAGCTCCGTGCGATTCTCGGCCTGGTAGGCCTTGCCATGAGCAGCCGTGGCGAGCTCGGCGAGAGCGGGCGCATCCACCGGCACGTTGACGAGCTGACCCTGCACCTCGACCGTCCCCTCCTGCGTTCCGTAGGCGATCGTGGAGACGGGTACGCCGCTCGAGACAGCCGCCGCAGCCGCCTCGCTGACCGACCGACCCGCGGTGTTGGTGCCGTCGGAGAGCAGCACGACGTGCGCCGGCGCGGGCCTCGAGCCCTGCGCTCCGGGCACGTCAGCGACCGCTTGCAGAGAAGCGAACACTGCTTCGCCGATGGCGGTGCCGGCGCCCAGCTCGAGACCGTCGAGCGCGGCCGCGACAGCTGCATGGTTCTGTGATGCAGGCACCACGACCGACGCCGTGCCCGAGAAGGCGACCAGGCCGACGTTGAAGCGATCGGGAAGGCCTGCGATGAAGTCACGCGCCGCGTGCTTGGCTGCCGTGATCCGATCCGGTTGGACATCACTCGCGGCCATCGACAGAGACACGTCCAGGGCCACGATCACGGTCGCACGGTCGCGCGGCACCCTGACCGTCGCCGCGGGCACGGCGAAAGCCGCTGTGCTGCCGACTGCTGCCAGCAGCAGCAGACCACCGGCGACGTGTCGTCTCCAGCCGAGGCGCGGAACTGCGGTCCCCAACAGGTGAAGGCCGGGCAGCAGAACCGCATACCTGCTTCGTCGCCGCTGGGCGAGGACGTATCCGACGGCCAACGCGACCACGACGACGAGCAGCCAGAGGCGCAGCGGTGCCTGGAAGTGCAACCCGGTCACCGGACACCGGTCCGCGGCGCATGACGGGTGCGCCGCCGGCGATGGAGGTGGGCGACGAGCTGTGGCAGCCAGTCGTCCTCGGTGCGGAGCATCACGTGGTCCGCACCGGCACTTCGGACGGCGAGCCGGTTCTGCTCCAGCCGCGCGGCCGCAGCCTCGGCATAGCGGTCACGGGTCCGTTTCGTCGTGCGCAGGTCGACGTGCGCTCCCGTGTCGGGATCCACGACATGCAGGACGCCGACCGGAGGCAGGCTGCGCTCGCGCCGATCGGACACCTCGACCACCATGACGTCGTGGCGAGCCGCGACCGCCCGGAGCGGCTGGGCCCAGTGCTCGACGGGTTCGAGCAGGTCGCTGATCACGACCGCCAGGCCGCGCCGTCGGGCCCGAGCGGCGTGGCTGCTCAATGCCTGTGCAAGTGCACCTGCTGCGGGCTTCGCGGCGTCACGAGCCGGCGCTTCCGCCATGCGTGGGACGCGGAGCAACGATGCGAGCACGAGAGCACCCTGCGCACCACTGCGCGCCGGCAACTCCACTGCTGCATCATCGGAGACGACCAGCGCTCCCAACCGGTTTCCGGGTCCCCGCGTCAGATGCACGAACGAGGCCGCGACCGCGATGGCGACATCTCGCTTCTCTGCCACGGCCGTACCGAACGACATCGACCGCGAAAGATCCACCAACAGTGTTGTCACGAGCTCGCGCTCGGCAATCGTCGTGCGCACGTGCGCCTGGGTCGTACGCGCCGTGGCGGCCCAGTCCATGCGGCGTACGTCATCGCCCGCGACGTAGCGGCGTGCGTCGGCCGGCTCACCGCCCGGCCCGAGCAGCAGACCGAGATTGTCACCCTGCAGCAGCCCGTCGAGCCGGCGCGCGACGTCGACGGACAACTTGCGCAGGGTGGCTGGGTCGGCGAGCGGGGGCGCGGGCAGCGACGCGGGCCTGCTCATGCCGCGGCCAGGTCCTGCGACGGCGCGACATGCGGCACCTGCACAGCCGCCAGGGCGCGCTCGACGATCTGGCGTGGTGTGACGGCATCGGCGAGGGCCTCGTAGGTGAGCACGATCCGGTGGGCGAGCACGTCGACGGCCAGGTCGCTGACATCGGTGGGCATGACGTAGGTGCGCCCGCGCAGCAGGGCCAGCGCCCGCGCCCCCTGGACGAGACCCAAGGAACCGCGTGGCGACGCACCGTGCGCGATGAGCCGCACGAGGTCCGTCATGCCGTAGCCAGCAGGGTCACGAGTCGCCATGACGAGGCGTACGGCATATTCCGCGACGGCGTGGTGCACGAACACCCGGTCGGCCGCTGCCTGCATCACCAGCAGCTCGCGGGTCTCGAGGACGCGCGCGGCCACGGGACGCGAGACCGACATGCGGCGTACGATCTCGAGCTCCTCCGCCATGGTCGGGTGCGGCACCTCGACCTTGAGCAGGAAGCGGTCCCGCTGCGCCTCCGGCAAGGCATAGACACCTTCGCTCTCGATCGGGTTCTGCGTGGCCAGCACGAGAAACGGTCGCGGCAACGGATAGGTGATGCCACCGATGGAGACCTGCCCCTCCGCCATGACCTCCAGCAGCGCGGACTGCACCTTTGCCGGTGCGCGGTTGATCTCGTCGGCGAGCACGAGATTGGCGAAGACAGGACCGAGCTCCGTGTCGAACGCTTCTTGCGAGGGCCGGTAGACGCGCGTGCCGATGATGTCCGAGGGCACGAGGTCAGGAGTGAACTGCAGCCGTGTCGACGTGCCGCCCACGACGTCGCCCAACGTGGTGACGGCCAGACTCTTCGCGACACCCGGAACGCCTTCGAGAAGGCAGTGGCCGCGGGCCAGCAGCCCGACCATCATGCGCTCGATCATGCGGTCCTGGCCGACGACAACCTTTTTCACCTCCATGAGAACGTGCTCCAGCAGGGGCCCGGCCGTTGGCGGGAAGGGTGACGTGTTCACGAAGACGCTCCTGAAGTCGAGGAAGGGACGAGCACGGTCAGACGAGGCGTGAGAACCAGACGAGCGACGGAACCGCGGTGAGCAACAGCAGCGCGAGGCCCGCGCCGGCGAACACATCGGAGATGTCGCGCTTGGTGGGAGCCGTCACGAGCTGGGCGCCGATGTCCTTGTAGACGGACCGGAGCTCGTCGGCACCGGCGGCCCGGTAGGCCGTGCCGCCGGTCTGCTCAGCGACCTGCTGGAGTTCGACGTAGTCGACCGGGGCTCGCACCTGTCGACCTCCGTCCACGGTGCCGACGCCGTCGGCGCTGCCGAAGGCGATCGTGGACACCGGCACCTGCGCGTCGGCGGCCGCTGTGACGGCTGCGGCGAGCGGGCTCCCGGTGGTGTTCCCGCCGTCCGAGAGCAGGATGACCCTTGCTGCCGAAGCTTTCCCCGCCACCGTCGATGCGCTCACCGCCCGCAACGATGTCTGAAGCGCATCGCCCATCGCGGTTCCGCCATCCAGGCTCAACGCGTCGATGGCGGCCGCAGCTCGTGCGTGATCGGGCGTCGGGGCGGCGACGAGTCGCGCTAGGCGGCTATAGGCAACGAGCGCGACGTCGATGTTGTCTGGCAGATCGTTGATGAAGGTCTTGGCTGTCTGTTTGGCCACGGTGATGCGGTCGGGAGCCACGTCGTCGACGCGCATCGAGGTCGAGGTGTCGATCGCGACGACGACAACCGCTCGCTTCTCCTGCTGCTTCGCGACGTGCGGCTCCGCGAAGGCGCCCGTGAGTGCCACCGTTGCCAGAGCCAGCCCCACGCTGGCCACGGCGCGGCGCCAACGAGCACGCATGGGCGCGGACGACGCCACAAGCGCCGGCTCCGCATACGCCCTCCCCTGGGCGCGAGCACGAAGGGAGAGCACCACGGCGGCGACTGCAATCGCGAGGAGCAGGGTCAACAGCCACAGCCGCTGCGGTGCGGCGAAGGTGACGTCAGGCGCGGTCATGAGACGACCTTGGCCGAGCGTGCTGCAACGACCCTGTGGCCAACCTGGACATGCGCTGTGCGCTTGCTCGGGCCAGTGCAGCGAGAGACGGGTCCGACGGCGCCGCCACCGCGGTCAGCCGGGCAACGGCGTCGACGGTCTCTCGGTCTGCTGGAGTTGGACGACGTTCCTCACCCCCGGCTGATCCAGCATGGCGAGCTGCGAGATCTCCAGATGGAGCCGACCCACGCGGGGATGGGAGACACGGTGGTCGGCGATCTCCACACGAGGACGTCGACGAGGTCCGACCGCATAGGTCGGGTTGGGTGACAGCGTCGACGAGCCTGCGCAGCCGCTCGGTGATGGGCGGACGGCTCGGGATGGCGGCTTGTGTCGGCAGATCCGCGAGGCGGCGCAGGTGGTTGGCTGCGACCTGGTCCAGGCGCAAGGCCCGAGCCAACGCACCGATCACCCGCTCCAGCACTCCAGGCGGGGCCTTGTCGGGCATCAATGCAGGTCAGACGGGTGGGCCGCCAGGGGCTCGAACCCTGAACCCGCGGATTAAA
>CAXSDR010000115.1:0-10453 GCA_964236445.1 uncultured Motilibacteraceae bacterium
CCGGCTCGTCGGTGCGTCCCGTCATGGGTCCAGTGTCACCTGCGATAGCCGTTCATGCGCGGGCACACGTGCCCGGCCGGATCCAGCGGGAGGTCGCAGAACGGGCACGGCGGACGGCCGGCGGCCACCACGGCCAGCGCGCGCTTGGCGAAGGCTCTCGCGATCGGAGCCGTCACGCGTACGCGCAGCAGGTCGGGGCCGTCGTCGTCGTCGCCGAGCAGGTGCTCGGTGGCGTCGTCACCGTCGGGCGCCTGGGCCTGCGCCTCGATGACCACGCGCAGGTCTTCGTTGTCCCAGGCCAGCGCCATCGTGCCGACACGGAAGTCCTCGACCACGGGGACGTCGAGCGGGGCGTTGTCCTCCAGGGGTGCGAGCCCGGGCAGGCCGGAGAACGGGGCGGCCGGCTCGGTGGCCGACCCGCGGCGCGCCACTTCTTCGAGCAGCTGCTCGACGCGCTCGGCCAGGACACTGACCTGTGACTTCTCCAGCGCGACGCTCGTGGTGCGCCCGCCACCGGTGGCCTGCAGATAGAAGGTGCGGCCTCCGGGCTCGCCGACCGTGCCAGCCACGAAACGGTCGGGAGGGTCGTACTCGAACAACTGGCGCGCCACGGCCCTCAGCCTAGGGGGTCGTGCCCGCGCCGCCACCAACAGGCGCGTCGCTGGTGGCGGTTCGGCGACGTCGCGACTTCTTGGCCGGCGGCACGAGCCAGGACAGGTCGCCGCCGGTGTCGTTGGCCTTGAGGACGAACGGTCGCAGCGGCTCGTAGCGCACGACGCTGACGGAGCACGGGTCGGCGACGATGCGCTGGAACGCGTCGAGGTGCATCCCGAGCGCGTCGGCGAGGATGGCCTTGATGACGTCGCCGTGGGAGACCGCGACCCACACCGCGTCTGGGCCCAGTTCGGCGTTGGTCTGGCGTACGGCCGACACGGCGCGCTCCTGGACCTCGCGCAGCGACTCGCCGCCGGGGAACGTCACGGCACTGGGGTGTGTCTGGACGACCTTCCAGAGCGGGTCCTTCGCCAGGCTCTTGAGCTCGCGTCCGGTCCAGTCGCCATAGCGGCACTCACCGAGCCGGTCGTCCGTGCGAAGCGTGAGAGCGCGGTCGGCGAGGATCGCCGTGGCGGTCTGCTGGCAGCGCTGCAGCGGGCTCGCGACGACCGCGCTCAACGGCACCGCCGCGAGCCGGGCGCCGAGCGCCGCCGCCTGCGCGAGCCCGGTGTCGTCGAGCTCGACGCCCTCGGTCCAGCCGGCGAGCACTCCCCCGGCGTTCGCCGACGTCCGGCCGTGGCGCACCAGCAGGACGGTGGTCACGAGGACGCGAGCGGCCGGCGCACGACAAGCGCGAAGAACGGGTGGTGAACCATGCAGCTGACCCTAGCGACGCTAGGGTCGCGACCGTGGAGCAGCGGACCTTGGGACGAAGCGGCCTGCGCGTGTCGAGGCTCGCGCTCGGGACCATGACGTGGGGCCGTGACACCGACGAATACGAAAGCGCCGAGCAGCTGCGCGCGTTCGTCGACGCGGGCGGCACTCTGCTCGATACTGCGGTGAACTATGCCGACGGCGCGGCCGAGCAGGTGCTCGGCTCCATGCTCGGTTCGCTCGTCGCACGCGAGGACCTCGTGATCGCCACCAAGGCCGGGATCTCGCGGCGGGCCGGTCAGCCGTTGGTGGACGTGTCCCGACGCAACCTGCTGGCGTCGCTCGACACCTCGTTGCGTCGGCTGGGCACGGACCATGTCGACCTGTGGCAGGTGCATTCCTGGAGCGAGGACGCACCCCTCGAGGAGGTGCTGTCGGCCCTGGCGGCTGCCGTGGACAGCGGTCGCGCCCGCTATATCGGCATCTGCAACTACACCGGCTGGCAGTCGGCGCGCGCGGCCACGCTGCAGGAGGCCTGCCGTGGCGCAGAGGTCGTTTCCCACCAGGTCGAATACTCCTTGCTGGCGCGGGCCGTCGAGCGCGAGGTCGTGCCGGCGGCCCAGGGCCTCGGCCTGGGCGTGCTCGCCTGGTCACCGCTGGGCCGCGGGGTGCTCACGGGCAAATACCGCACCGGCGTCCCCTCCGACTCCCGAGCCGCCTCTCCGCACTTCGCCGCGTTCGTCGAGCACTATCTCGACGACGCTTCCCGGCGCATCGTCGATGCGGTCGTCACCGCAGCCGACGGTCTCGGGGTGGCTCCCGTCGAGGTGGCGCTCGCGTGGGTGCGTGACCGGCCCGGCGTGGCCGCCGCCGTCGTGGGCGCGCGTACGGCAGCCCAGCTGTTGGGATCTCTGGCCGCGGAGCATCTGACCCTGCCGGACGAGATCCGTGACGCGCTCGACGACGTGTCATCCCCGTGACCTTGCTCGAAGCCACCGCCACGCCGGGGCCGTGGGACCTGCTCGCCCGCCCGGGAGCTGTCCCCCGGCTCGTCGACGCCCAGGCGCTTGCTAGCGGCGGGGTCACGCTCACCGACCCCCGACGGGGTGCGGCGCTGGCGCGGTGGCTGCTCGTACGCGCAGCGCGCGACGGTCACACCTGGCTTCCTTCGGTGGTCGTGGTGGCAGCACTGGATGCCTTCGAGGTGCCCGATATCGGGGCTTCGCTGCGCCTCGCCGAGGACATCGTCGCCCCGCAGGACGGCACGCTGGCCCTGATGCCCCTCGTCCGGGCCGAGGACGACTTGGCGGAGGCGCTCGTGGGGCTCACCCTCATGGGCGTCGTCGTGCACTGCGTGGCCGGGCCGCGGTGCGCCGAACGAGCCGCTGCTGCGGCAGCGGCCGGAGCGGGCCGCGAGACGCTGCTCATCGACGACGCGGAGCGGCTGACCCTGGACGACCTTCGTGACGCCGTGGTGGTCCTCAGCCGACGCGACGACCTCGACGAAGGTTCAGCCGTCGTGCTCGCGGGTGACGACGCGCTGCTCGGCGCGCCCGGTCCTGGCAGCGGATTCCGCGACCTGGTCGACGCGCTGCCGACCACGCGCGTCGCCCCCCAGCCCGGCCTCTCGCCTCTGGACCGCCTGCGCGAGCACGTACGCCTGGGCCGGCTCCCCGCGCCGGAGGGCCTGGGCGGCCCGGAGCACTCGGTCGTCGTCGTCGGGGCGGCGGACGACACGACCGCCGCTCGGCGGGTCGGCCAGCTGGTCGAGCTGTCGATCCCACGAGGCTTCGGCGTCGCCTCGCGTGACGTGCGCGTCGTATCGATGGTGCGGCGCGGCGGCGCAGGAACCGTCGCGCTGGAACAGCTGCTGGGCAGACCTGTGACGCTGGCCGCTGACGTGCCGGTCGATGCGCACTGTGTGGCAGCGGTCGTCGTCGTGCCGGCTGCCGCCGCCGGCATGCTCGCGCGCGACGGCTTTCTCACTGCGCTGCAAGGCATCTCCGGTCACGTCTCGGTCGTCACCCTCGCCGGAAGCGCCCTTGCGCGAGCCGTGTCCGTCATCGCACATCGGCCTCGCCGCACGCGGCTCGCGTCACTGCTGCACGAGGACCCGGTGAGCTAGCTGATGACGGCCGCCGGTTCGTCGTCCTCGTCGTCCGGGTCGTCCGGGTCGACGGTGTCCTCGTCCTCGTCGTAGTCGTCGAGGTCGTCGTCGTCATCGTCCTCGTCCTCGTCATCCGCGACGTCGAAGGGCGTCACCTCGTCGTAGGTGTCGTAGAGCGCGTCCTCATAGACGACGAACGCCTCGGCGAGGTGGCCGAAGGCATGGTGCACCACAGGATCCGCCTCACCCGTGCGGCGTTCGACGGCCGCGAGATGGCGCTCGATGGCGGCGATGAAGGCAGCGGCCGCAGCGCGCACCTGAGTGGGAGAGGTCGACACGCCTGTGACGTTAGCGCCTCGGGCGTAATCTCGGTATCGATGCGCGAGTACGAGACGCAGGTCCTGTTCCTGCCGCGCGGCACGAGCCGCGCGGCAGCGTGCCGTGTGCTGACCGAGCATGCCGAATATGGCGCATGGGACCTCATGCGGGTCCGTCTCTACTCCGACGGCAGCCGGCGCGCCTGGCTCAGGCGCCGCATCATCCGGGCTGTCCGCACCGCCTAGGTGTACATCGGACGCGCGTTGGTGTCGCTGCGCTGCCATGGGGTTGCGCAGCGTCAGCGCGGGGAGGATCACCCGAAATTCTGCCTGACCGAGAGGCACGCCATGGCCCTGTTGAGCGGTCTCGTCCGCACCAAGAGCGTCGAGCAGTCGATCGAGGACACCGAGGAGCCCGACCACCAGCTCAAGCGGGAGCTGTCCGCCACCGACCTGACGGTCTTCGGAGTCGGCGTCATCATCGGTACGGGCATCTTCGTGCTCACCGGCGTCGCGGCCCACGACAACGCCGGTCCAGCGGTCGCGCTGTCCTTCGTCGTCGCCGGTGTCGTCTGCGCGCTGGCCGGGCTCTGCTACGCCGAGCTCGCCTCCACGGTGCCGGTTGCCGGCTCCGCCTACACGTTCTCCTACGCCACGCTCGGGGAGCTCGCAGCGTGGGTGATCGGCTGGGACCTCGTGCTGGAGCTGGCGCTCGGTGGAGCCGTCGTGTCGACGGGTTGGTCGAAGTATCTCGGAGTAGTGCTATCCAATGCCGGAATCACACTGCCTGGATCGATCGACGGAGGCAAGGACTCGGTCGTGAACGTGCCGGCCGTGCTCATCGCGCTGGTGATCACCGGCGTGCTGCTCGTCGGCATCAAGCTGAGCTCGCGGATCACCACGATTATCGTTGCCATCAAGCTGGCGGTCGTGATTCTGGTGATCGTCGCCGGTTTGTTCTATATCAAGAAGGCAAACTACACGCCGTTTGTCCCCACAGCCGTGACACCGAAGACCCTGTCAGGCGGGCACGAGTCACTGATGCAGGCGGTGCTGGGTCTCACGCCGTCGAACTTCGGCGTGCTCGGCATCTTCAGTGCGGCCGCGATCGTCTTCTTCGCCTTCATCGGGTTCGACATCGTGGCGACGGCTGCGGAAGAGACACGCGAGCCCCAGCGCGATGTGCCACGCGGCATTCTGGCCTCGTTGGCCATCTGCACCCTGCTCTATGTCGCCGTGTCCCTGGTGGTCGTGGGGATGCAGAAATACAGCGACCTGGACACGGAGGCACCGTTGGCCAACGCGTTCAAGGCCGTGGGCGCCGACTGGATCGCCACCATCGTGGCCATCGGCGCGCTCGCGGGACTGACATCGGTCGTGATGATCCTGCTGCTGGGGCAGAGCCGCGTCCTGTTCGCGATGAGCCGCGACGGGCTGCTTCCACGGGGCTTCGCCAAGGTGCACCCGAAGTGGGGCACGCCCTACCGCATCACGCTGACGACGGGGCTGCTCGTGGCGGCACTTGCCGGCTTCATCCCGCTGGCCGCGCTCGCAGAGCTCGTGAACATCGGCACACTGTTCGCCTTCATCGTCGTCTCGATCGGCGTCGTCATCCTGCGTCGGACCCGGCCGGACCTCCACCGCCCCTTCCATACGCCGCTCGTGCCACTGGTGCCGATCGTCTCGGTGCTGTCGTGCCTCTACCTGATGGTCAACCTGCCTGTCGACACGTGGATCCGCTTCGTGGTGTGGATGCTGATCGGGTTCCTGGTCTACGGGTTCTACGGCCGCACGCATGCGCGGGCTGCCACGCGGACCGACAGGGTCATCGACGTACGCGACAGGTCCAAGACCACTGCCTGAGCCGAAGCCTCAGAGAGAGTCGAAGAGGCGGTCGAGCACGCGTACGCCGAACTGCAGGGCGTCGACGGGAACCCGCTCGTCGACGCCGTGGAACAGGGCGGTGAAATCGAGGTCGGCGGGAAGCCGCAGCGGGGCGAAGCCATAGCCCTGGATACCCAGAGGGGTGAACGACTTGGTGTCGGTGCCGCCGGAGAGGCAGTAGGGCATCACCGTGGCGCCCGGGTCCTCCGCGACGATGGCGGCTTCCATGCGCTCCCAGAGCGGGCCGCCCGGGTCGACCTCCACCGCTCGGTCGTAGGCGATCATCTCGCGGCGGATCCCGGGACCGATGAGCTCGTCGACCGTGGCGAAGAACTCGTCCTCGAAGCCGGGGAGGAAGCGGCCGTCGACATCTGCGGTCGCGAGCTGAGGAATGACGTTGGACTTGTAGCCTGCGCGAAGGACGGTCGGATTGGTGGTGTTGCGGATCGTCGCACCCACGACGCGCGCCGCCGGACCCAGCGCGGCAAGCAGCGGCGTCGGATCCCGCGGGTCGAGCGGGATGCCGGTGAGCTCGCTCACCGTCTCGAGGAACGCGCGTACGGTCCCGGTCATCCGCACCGGCCACTCGTGGCGACCCAGCCGCACGACCGCCTCGCACACGGCGGTCACGGCATTGTCCGTCGAGATCATCGAACCGTGCCCCGCGCGCCCTTCGGCGACGAGACGCATCCACGCCAGTCCCTTCTCGGCAGTCTCGAGGAGATAGAACCGCCGGTCCTTCATGGTGAGGGAGAAACCGCCCACCTCGCTGATCGCCTCGGTGCAGCCCTCGAGCAGCTCGGGGCGGTTGTCGGCGAGGAAGTGAGCGCCCTGCCGGCCGCCGGCTTCCTCGTCGGCGAGAAAGGCGAGCACCAGCGGCCGCGCGGTCTGCCGGCCGGCCTGCAGCCGGGCCCGGAGCGTCGCGAGGACCATCGCGTCCATGCCCTTCATGTCGACCGCCCCACGGCCCCACACGCAGCCGTCGACCACCTCGCCGGCGAAAGGGTGGACCTGCCAGTCGGCAGGCTCGGCGGGAACGACATCGAGGTGGCCGTGCACCAGGAGCGCGTCGGTGCGGGACGGGTCCGACCCCTCGATGCGCGCCACGACGGTCGTACGCCCTGGCGCGGCCTCGACAATCACGGGATCGAGGCCGACCTCGTCGAGCCACGCGGCCACCTGCTCGGCGGCCAGCCGCTCCCCCGGACTGGAACCGTCGCCGTAGTTCGAGGTGTCGATGCGGATCAGCTCGCTGCACAGGCGCACCACCTCCTCCTGGGGGTCCGGGATCGTGGCAGCGGCGTCGCGTTCGGCGTTCACGCCGCCCATCCTGCCTGCCACGTCGGCGCCGGTCGACGTTGCGCGTCAGGGCATGCGCCGCTCAGCCCCCCTGCTAGAGTTGCCGCCGCGCACAGGGCCACCGCTTCGGCAGGCTTCGTGCACGTCCGAGTGGCGGAATGGCAGACGCGCTAGCTTGAGGTGCTAGTACCCCTTATACGGGTGTGGGGGTTCAAGTCCCCCCTCGGACACCGAGTTGTGAGCTTCTGACCTGCATGTTTAGGTGTAGTGAGGCGTTGAGTGCCAGTCCAGGGAACATCCTGGGAACAGTTGCGGGCCGACCTTCGGGGATGGCCCGCTGGCGTTTTCCGATACCTGAGCCCAGGTGACGATGCGTGGTGGGTCACAGCCGCCCGCACCAAAGGATCACAGTGGCCTCACTGGAAACACGCAAGCGCCCCACGGGCACCAGCTACCGCGTCAAGTGGCGAGCGGACGGAACGTGGCAGTCGGAGTCGTTCGGCGCCTCGCGCAAGACCGCAGCCGGCCGCTTCCTGCGGGACGTCGAGCAGAACGGAAACCGCTGGCCTGACGGCTGGCTCAAGGGCTTCGGCTACATCCGAACGCTCTCCGAGGATGCAGAAGTAGCCGAGGTTCGCCTCACTCACTTCGCGGCGCAGTACATCGCGGACAAGACGGGCCTGCAGCCGGGCACTAGGTGCAGGTACGCACGTCAGGCCGAGGGACTCGCCGACGCGCTGGATGCTCTGGTCGACGCCGACGTCGAGACCGACGCTGCATTCGCGACCGTGCAGAATCTCACGCCCCGTCACGTGTCCCGTTGGATCAATGCTCGTGAGCGTGCGGGGTCGTCGCCCAAGACCATCGCCAACTGGCACGGGCTGCTGTTCCAGGTGATGCAGGCGGCGGTGGATGAGGGCCTGCGAGAGAAGAACCCCTGCACATCCACGGGCAAGGCGCTGCCGAGGCGCGATGCCTACAAGACGGAGGATGATCGGACTTTCCTGACAGAGGGCGAGTTCGCGCTCATCGCGGACGCGATGTGGCCGGGACTGCCCGACCCCCGGCAGAACGGCGCGGTGAAGGCCGTAGGCACGGAGTCCGACCGTGACCTGCTCATGGTGGCAGTCGGTACGGGCGCCCGATGGGGCGAGCTGACGGCTCTGCGGCTGACTGACGTACGCCTTGGGGTCCGGTCGAGCGTCAGCATCGAGCGCGCGTGGAAGCGCAACGGCGGTGGCTTGCACGCGGTCGCGGGGATCGGTCGGTGGTACGTGGGCTCCCCCAAGACGATCAGGGGCCGCCGACGCATCCGGATCGGCGCAACAGTGGGCGAAGTCCTACGACGTCGGCAAGCCCAAGTGCTGGCAGACGGCCTGCTGTTCACCGGCAGCCGCGGTGGACCGATCGACCAACCGCACTTCTACGAATACCGCTGGCAGCGCGCCGTCCAGCTGGCGCAGCTCAACGGCCTGAGCAAGGCGCCGCGCTTCCACGACTTGCGGCACACGTACGCCGCATGGCTCATCAGCGCTGGTGTGCCGCTGCCGGAGATCCAGCAAAGGCTCGGCCATGAGTCCATCCTGACGACCGTTGGGGTCTACGGCGGGCTCCTCGAGGCACCAGGGGATTTGGCCAACCAGGCGTTGGACGCAGCGCTGATGTTGGGCGCGCCGTCGACCTGCGAGGTATCCAAAGACGCTCCGTCGGGAGGGTCACATAACGCGACCTAAGCGCACTTCCTTTTCCCGCCATGTTGAGTCGATCTCTTCTTCGAACGGCGCCCAACGGTGCCTCAGACGATGAGGAAACTCATGACTGCGCAACCGCTCCACACCATTTCCGAAGCAGCAGAGCTCCTGCACATCCCTGAGGCCACTCTGCGGAAGAAAGTCACCATGAACGCGGTGCCACACCGCCGCGTGTTCCGGCACGTGCGTTTCTCCAATGACGATCTCGCTGCCATCCAGGAGATTCGGGGTCCGATGTCGGCCGTGACAGGTCGCGCCCGTCAGTCTGGGAACCGCGGCGCCTGAATTCTCATGGTCTTGCGTCGCTTGGCCCCCGCCGAGGCGGTCGTTGCACCACCGGGTCTCACCCGGTGGTGCAACCACCCCCGATCGCTTGCTCGAGCATGCGCCTGCCAAGAGGTGAAGCTCGACGTCTTCCCTTGCCCACCCGTATGCCAACTTCCGCATACATCTTTCTCGACGCCATCGGTGTCTTTGACGTGCCGAACGACGCACAACCCGATGTCGAGGCTTAACCGGATCGTTCACGACACGGAGGCGTCATCAGCGCGTAGAAGCACCGAAGTGCGCTGTAATCATGACAGAGATTTGTCGATGGTCGAGGTTTCCTCAGCAGAAAGCACTCGGGGAGTGAAGCGTACTGGTCGTCCGGGTTGTCTGAGTCCGGTGATGGTATTGGGGTGGTGGCCCACGCGGGCAGCGTGGGACTCCGGTTTCTGACCGACCGGGTCGGTCTGAGGAGCGGACGCTTGAAGGCGGTGGCCAGGGGTCGGTTCACCCGGCTCCACGACATGGTCGCTGCTCGGCGACGTGGCGTGATGCTCGCTGACGCGGTGAGGCGATCGCCGACATCGACGTGCCGCGCCGGCAGGAACGGGTCCTCGGCAAGTGGCGTCCGCGCCGACGGTGTGGCCCGCCTTGGACGAGATCGGTCCTGGACGGGTGAAGAGGGTCACGACTGCGCGGGCCGCGTTCGTCGCACGGATGGGCACAGCTGCCGGGCGTGTTCCCGCCCAGCAGGTTGCCGGGACCGACCCCGAATCGATGGTCGCTGCAGGACACACCAGGCGCCTGCGGCGAGCCAGCATCATGACCTCGATCGCGAGTTCATGGAACCTGAATCATCCGATCCTGAACGGTGGCGGGGAGCCACTGCCGACGTCGCGGCTGGCTGCCCCGTGCCCGAAAGCGAACCCGCCTGGACGACGGCCGGGCTTCCAACCGGTCACGACCGCAATCCGGGCGGCTGGAGGTCTTGGTCAGCGATACGACTCACCCAAAGCGGCGCCGACACGTTCGCGGCGACGTGCCGCTCAACGCTTTCGTTGTCCTCGTCGGCGAACCAGCACACGGGGATGCCCCACGTGCGGTACCGGTCGAGCTTGATGAACCGATCGATCGCGCGGGTCGAGCTCGACGAAACCTCGACGGCAACGACGTAGTCATCCGGTCGGAGATGACGCGACTCAGCCGCTTCGAGCGCGGCAGTGAACACCACGGAGACATCCGGGACGAAGTACGTCTGTAGGTTTCCCTCGCTGCGCATCATGCCGACGTTGGTGATGACCGTCAGCTCGCTAGGGCCAACCGCCTCCAAGGCCGAACGCAAGCGATTCACGACCACCGCGTGGCGTGCGAACTCCAACGGGTAGGTCACGACGCAGCCGTCGATGATCTCGCGACGCGGCGACGTGCCCTCCGGCAGGTCATCAACCGTCGCCGGACCG
>CAXSDR010000116.1:0-9748 GCA_964236445.1 uncultured Motilibacteraceae bacterium
GGGATCGGGTGCCCCGAACCTGCAGGTTCAGTCGGGACCGCCGCGACATCGGCCGACAGTCCTGCCGACCACCAGCGGCACTTCAGGATCGAGCACCACGCTGCCGACAGAGTGAGGCACCAACGTCTCGTGCCAAGCCCGCTCGGCACGCGGAGCAGCGTCGCATTGTGACGCTGATCACGGCCGGCTCGAGCCTGCCGGGCACTTGCAAAGTGCATGTGCGTGGGGGAATCCTGGACCCGTCGGCCAAACTGGCGCCCCGGCGCCGCAGACATCTCCCGCCTCGACGCTGATGTGCGGGTCGCTACCAGGGCTGCTGATGAACAGCTGAAGACGATGGCGACCGTGCACCCTCCCCGATCCCGGATGTGACTATGCGCAAGGTCTTGCTCCTGCTTCTGGCGACGCTTGGCGCTATCGGTCTGGCCGCGCCTCAACCGAGCAACGCGGTCCCCCGCGCCAGCACGCTCTTCTTCGGAGTCAACGTTCCTTCCTTGGACAGCGACTTGCCCGGCGTCAAAGCGCAAACTGACAAGACGCCCCGGATCGTGAACGTCTGGGTCAAGGCAGACAGCCCTACGTTCAGTCTGGCAATGCTGCAGCGGATCGATCGTCTGGGCGCAATCCCTATGATCAGCCTCGAGCCTTGGAGTTGGAAGGACGCAAGCTGGTATGAAGGCAAGTCGATGCCGAACTACACGCTGCGCAGAATCATCGACGGATCATTGGACGCAAACTACAAACGTTTCGCCACATATGTAGCGCAGTTCAAGAAGCCAGTGGTGGTGCGCTTCGCTCACGAGCAGAACGGCTGGTGGTACCCATGGTCGGAGCACGAGAACGGGAACAAGCCGGGGGAATACATCCAGGCATGGCGTCACGTGCACGACGTCTGGGCTACGGCCGGGGCGACCAGTGCTCGATGGGTGTGGTCTCCTGGATGCGTCACCGGCAGCCCGAAGGAAACACCTCTGGAGAAACTGTATCCCGGCGATTCCTACGTCAACTATCTGGGGCTGACCGGATATTCCAGGGGCGCCTCCGCGACCGCAACCTTCGACCCTTCCTACAAGCGACTGGTTGCCCTCTCCAAAAAGAAGATCATTATCACGGAGGTCGGTGCGGACGGCGCCAACAAGGCGACCTGGATAAAGACCTTCTTTCCGTACATATACTGGCACCCGCAGATCGCCGGCTTCGTATGGTTCCAGACCACCCCAGCCAGCGGAGCCAACGGCGACTACCGCTACAACTCGTCTCCCGCCGCACTGCAAGCCTTCCGAAACGGTGTCGCCACCTTGCCGCTGTCGGCGTATCCATTCACACTCTAGGGCGGCCGGACTCGGAGCGTCAGGTGGACCGACCCATCGTTGAGCGGATGACGTGGAGTCGCAACTTCTGCATCAACCGATGCCTGCTAACCAGAGAGCCTGCCGCGGTGACTGAGCACGTCGCTGACGAGAGCTTCTACGTCGTCCTCATCCGCGGTGAGGTCTGCAAGGTGTCGTATGCGGCGCAGAGCGTCTGCCGGCGCCTTCTCGAAGGTCTCCTGCAGAATGGCGCTGGATGCGTCGTTGAGCAGCTCCCGCAGCAACTCGTCGTCCAGGCCGGGAACATCCCTGGCGTTTCTGATCAGAGCGAGCACTCGCAGCTGCGTGAGGAAGCGACGCCCCGTCTCCACCAGCGGAGTGCGGTTGAGATAGCCCAGATGCATGCTGGAGCTGCGGTAGGACTCTAGTGCGTTGATCAACGGCCCAGTCTCGCCCGCCGTCTCGGGGTCATACAGACCCGGATGCGCGCTCGAGCCATAGCCGGCCTCATAGCCGCAGAAGTAGATCGGAGCATTGCTCGTCTTTTGCTGCAGGAAGCCCAGGGCCACGTCCAGCAACTGGATGGGCCATCCGAGATCCTTCAGTGTGAACAGCCCTTTCTGCTCTCCTGCCACGAGCAACATCTGAGCCGCCTCAGTAGCGGACTGCACATAAAAGGCGACGTAAGGATCGTGCAGTCGAACCACGCCATCCGTTGCCCACGCTGAGATCCTCTCGAGAATCAGCGAGTTGTCCACCACATGCGTGAACCGGACAGCTGACGTGACAGGCAGGTGCAAGCGCCCCAGCATATACTCCCCGACCTTCTTCGTCGCGGCGTAGACATCCTCGGTGTAGAAACGTACCGCCTTGCCGGTCGAGGCATATACCAGTCGCGCGACATCGAACGTCTGGCAGGCTTCGAAGACATTGGCACTCCCGACGATATTGGTGGCCAAAGCCTCTCCGACGCGTCGCTCCGCCAGACCTGGGTCGCGCAGCGCCGCCAAGTGGAACACGGTGTCGGGCCGCACATCTCGAAACGTGTCCATGACACGCGTTTGGTCGGCAATGTCCATGTGAATATAGTCGACGCGATCGATGGGCTCATATGGCGTCTGTCCCCGACTCAGGCACACCACGCGATGTGGAGCATGCTGCAGCAACTGTGCGATCAGCGCCGAGCCGATGCAGCCAGTTCCCCCCGTCACGAGCACTGTCTTGCGGTGAACCGACTCCAGCTGCTGGGGCAGCCAAATGGCCCGGTGTCGTACCTCGACGAAGCGTGCGAACTCTTCGCGCGAATCAGAGGACGCAATGAGCTGCTCGGTCAACTCGATCAGCTCGGTGCGCGCCTCGAGGGTGAGGTCCTGCAGGCCCGTCGGCACGGCGTCTTGCATCCGCGTGATGATTTCCTGAATCCTGGAGCCCTGCGTCATCCGACGGTCACGGCACGAGAGTCGTCAACCGTCACTGCTAGTACGTCGGGCCGGGGAGGTGCTGGATCATCGTCGCGATGGTCGTACCGTCGGCGTCGCCGGTCACCTGCAGGCTGTAGGTCCGCTGGACCTTCCGTACGTTTCCCTGGGTGCCGCCGCCGTAGTATCCGTTGACGGGCTGGTCATAGCCCAGCATCGCCAGCAGTTTCTGCACCATCTTGGCAGAGTCACCGGTGGCGCCGTTGAGAACGGGGGCTAGTCCTGTCACTGGAGGTACTCGATTCTCTGGATGTTGAATATAGTCGATGAGGACAGCCGTCAAGCTTGTCGATGAGTCGAGACGCCAGTTCTCGCGTTTGTTTGCGTGGAAGAAGACGAGCGCCTCGACCTTCGGGAACCGCGTCTCGCGCAGAGTCTGTTGCCACCAGAGCGCCTTATTCTGAGTCGAATCCTCGGCGCACCCGACTTCGCACAGCCATACGGGTGCCTTCTTCAGCGCCAGCACACGGTCATACATGTTGTGTGCGGCGTCATACAGTGGCTTCCAGCCGGCGGCAGTGGTGGTGTAAGCGTCCAGACCGAGTGTGTCGACATACGTGGGCCCAGGCCAGTAGGCCTCCGCTGAGAACCCTCCGACGTCGTCGATGCCGGGACACCAGACCCAGTTTATTCCCGAGCCAGCGGACCGCTCCAGGTTCACGATGTGTTGCCAGGTGGCGATCCACTGGGCCGTCGAGATGCAGTGGCTCGACGGGAAACCGACCGACCAGGTATACCAGTTGGCATTCATCTCATGGAACAACCGGACGTGCACCTGACGCGGGAAGCTTTTCGCTGCGGCGAAGATGTCGAGCCAATAACTGTCATACGTGCCGGCGAGAATCTCGGCGAAGTCGATGTCCGCCATTTCCCAGGTCAGCAGCAGATCGTAGCCCTTGCTTGCGGCCTCGGTCGCCATGTCCCGCGGCCATACGTTGGGATAGCCGCTGAACCAGTGCATGATCGGAACCTTGGTACTGGCGAGCTGTGACTCCAGCGCATAGTGAGGGCTGAGATCCGGCCACGGCGCGTTGTCCGTGTAGGCGCCCCAGCGCGCGGTGCCCCCCAGCTGCGGCGTGATAGCGACAGTTGCGCTGGTGCTGGCTAAATCCAGCTGCGGAGATTCGACTCTCGCCTTGAGGAGATGCGAACTGATCAGCGGCGTCACGGCCAACGCCAGCGCGTGCCGCAAGGCAGTGCGTCTCGTTATCGGTTCCATTCTCGGTTTCCGGTCCTTCGGGGGTGTTTCTATTTCTTCGAGCCCCTCGGGAGCCCGATGTATCGGCCAAACAGGTGCCTGCCGCCAGCAGGAGGCTGCCCCTGGTCGACGAGGCAAGTCTGTCGGTTCGGCCGACCGGACTCTTCGGGGCAGCGTGCAGGCGGCGGCGATCGCCGCGACGTCAGCGGTGTCCGTCATGTCGGGCGCGACGGACCTGGCCGTGCGGGGCGGCGTGCCGCCTTGCGGGCCGCCCGCGGCCCCGCGGCCCGCCGCTCCCACACCATCCAGTGGATGTTGCGCAGATAGCGCTTCGCCGGCTTGTCGTACGCCAGTCGATACGCCCGGTTTGCGCGCGCGGCCGCCACCAGACGGTCAGCCTGCGCTTGCAACTCCGCAGTAGTGGTGGGTCCTGTCCGAACGACGATCACGGCATACTCGCTGTTAGTGATCCGATTCTCGACTCCATCGCCCGACGCGAGGTTCCAGCCGAGCTGGACGTCGTTGTAGCGGTCGTAATACTGGAATGTGGCAGCGCTGTCGTTGGCAAGCACCTGGGCGCTCGCGCGGTAGCTGGGAGCGCCCGGCGACGTCAGTGCGTGGACGACGCTCGCAACCTGGTCATTGACGACCGGCTGATGAAACAGCGCATCCGCTCTTCCGATGCCCGCCAGGGTGACTACCAATGTCGCGATCACACCCAGTCCCTGCCAGGCGATGTGGCGGCGGTTGAACAACCAGATGACACCCCGAGCCGCGAGGATCGCCCCGAAGATCATTCCGAAACCCGCATGCTTGTGCAGCGACGTCTGCTCATGGATCTGCATCTGGTGCAGCGGGGCCACGAGAAATCCGCCCAGCAGCACCAGAGCCAGCAAGGGCCGGCGACTGACCCATCCCATGACGATGAAGCCCAGGACCACAACGATGGTTTCCAGGCCAAGATCGCGCCATAGCTGGTGGAGCAGATGCAAAGAATCCTCGTGGTCGATCGCACTGCGTTGCAACGTGGTGAAGCGGATGCCTTCTCGCAAGGAGGTGCTGGCGAACAACAGATAAGGGACTCCGAGGGCTGCCGTTGCGACAGTCACGCCGAGCAGTCCGCGAAGCCACGCCACTCGATGTCGCGCGCGGCGCCAATCGGCAAGAAAAATTACGGCAAACACGAACGGCAGCCATACGGCTCCGCTGTATTTGACCGCGACACTGAGGCTCAGCAGCAGCGCGGCCGCGACAACTCCGGCGTACCCGCGGAACCGGAGCCCAACATATTGGCCCAACGCGAGGAGTGCCAGACAGGTCGCGTCATAAGTTGCGTAACGCCCGACAAACAACGTGGGACCAGTGAAGGCGAAGAACAATGCAGCAAACGATGCGGTCTTGCGCTCGAACAGGATATTGGCCGCGCCGTAGACCGAGGCCGTGGTTGCAAGGATAGCGACCGTCGACCAGATGCGGACCGCCTGTATTCCACCGAGCTGATCGAGTCCCGCCGCGAACACCGGGTACAACGCGGGCGTCCCGCTGAAAAAGGATTCGTAATTGATGATCGGCTTACCCGTGGTCCAGTTCGCCCACAGTTGGTGCCCGGCGAACGAATACAGACCCTCGTCGTTCCACGGCAGGCCACGCATGGTCATGATGGTCAGGGTCTGCAGCGCCATGACCACGTAGAGGGGGAGCCTCAGGACGTGGCTGTTGCGAACACGGGGAACGAAAGAGTGCACGACCGCGATAGGCAGAGACGGTGCCTTCACGTCATCCATGAGGATGTTCATATACGCAGGTCGATCGTCGTCGGGACGGCGCGGCGGCTGAAGAGGGCGCGCAACGACTCGGCGCCATCGACGGCGGTCTCCCAGATCAGCGGCCCCGTGATGTACCACCGGAACAGCGCAAAGGCGGCCATGCCCCACGTACGCCCGATGCCGTACTCCAGGGTGGCGATCACCAGTCCGATCGTGATAAGCGTCTGCGTCACGCCCAGATACCAGAACATGGTCCGCCGGACCGCTTGGGCAGAGTGGTTCCTTGCCGTCGACCCGGTGGCCACCCACTCCGCGGTCCTGTCGTGGATGAGGTGATACGCCGCGGATGCGTGTGCGAAGCCGTAGACCGTTTGAATCCGCATCACCTCCGCGCGGAAGCGCGACTTGAAGACCAGCGGAAGCACCAGGAACCAGACGACAGGGATTCCCAGCAGCGGGTAGACGTTGCGGAGGAAGATGTCCTGGCGGAAGAACCAGACCATCAGCAGCGCCGGGATCGGCGAGGTGAAGGCGGCTATCCCGGTTCCGACGTAATACATGAAGCCGGACCAGAAGCTCAGCCGCTGGCGACGTGTCAGCGCTGCGGTGTGGAAGCCGGGGTTCTTGAGCAACGTCAGTGATCCGGTGCACCAGCGGTACTGCTGAGTGACGAAGCTGGTGAGGTTGTCCGGGCACACTCCGCGCGACACGATGACGGGGACGTACTGGACCTTGTAGCCGTTGACGATCATGTTGACGCCGGTGTGCACATCTTCGGAGTGCCCGATCTGCGCGAAGCCACCAGCTTTGTCCAACGCTGCGCGTCGGTAGACGGCGCACGTGCCGACACATATCGCGGCATCGGCGCTGTCACGCGACGGCTGCACGAACCGGTAGAACAGCTCCTGCGTAGCACCCGCACACCGTTCGATCCAGTTCATCCTGCGGGTGGTCGAGAAGAACTGCGGGCTCTGGACGATGCCGGCGCGCTCGTTGTCGAAATAAGGCAACAGTTCGTGCAGATACTCCGGACGCGGCACGAAGTCGGCATCGAAGATCGCGATGAACTCGCCGTCGCTGTGCCGGTATCCGTAGGCCAGGTTCCCAGCCTTCTTGAGCCGCCCGCGGTCCGGTCGGGCCAGGTAGGAAAAGCCGAACTGCTCCGCGAGCTCACGGACCTGATCGCGTCCCGAGTCGTCCAGCACGTAGGTGTTGAGCGTCCCCTCGTCGTACTCCAGCCGGGAGACGTATCGGAAGGTGTTCTCCAGCAGCCGTAGGTCCTCCCCCGCAGTGGGGAGAAAGACGTCCACCGAGGGGTAGTGCGCCGGCGCCCAGAGTTCGACGGCCGCCTGATGATCGGGGTAGGTGACCAGCCGCCTGCGCGTCGAGGAACGCACCGAGATCATGAGTGTCGAGGCGAAGACGAACAGCGGCCCGAGCATGAGCAGTGTCCACGCGGTGCTGAAAGCGAAGCGGAAGATGCTGTAAGCGACGCCGAAGAACACGACCGCCTGCACGTACATCAGCCACCGCAACTGCGATCCCTTGAGGTACCAGTATTTTTCGTCGTCCGTCGGCGGCTTCGGCAGATGTAGCTTGCTGTCCTTCGGTGCAGACTGGATGCTGACCTGTGTGCTCATGCGTCCTTCATCTCTGGAAGATCGATCACACTCGGGACGTGGTGTCGGCGATACACCACCCTGTCCATCACGACGAATCGGATACCGAAAAGCATCACCAACGATGCGGCGGTGGCCCAGGTCACCCGGAAACCGAATGCCTCCACAAGGAGAGCGACGAGCGGTAGCCGAATCAGGTCGGCTTGACTGACGAACACGAACTTGGTCAGCCGTTGCCAGAGCCGGCTGCCACGTCGGTCGTGCCAGATGAACAGCTCGGCCCCGGTGAAGTTCCACAGGATGCCCGCCTGGGTGCCGAGGGCGGCGGCGAACAGGTAGGGCATGTTGGCGCCGTGTGACAACAGCCACACGAGTGTCAAGTTCGGGAGCACTCCGCTGGCGCCTACGACAAGGAAGCGCAGACTCGCTGGAATGCGCAAGGTCAGGACTTGCTGGAGGAAGCGGAAACCCTCCTTCATGTTCGCTTTGCTCTCGCCTTCGAGCCGCTGGGCGAAGATCATAGGAACTTCATGGACGGACAGGTCATTGCGGGCGAGGATCTCGAGGAGGATCTTGAAGCCGTTAGGTCGCAGCTGATCAAGATCGATGGATTCGCGGCGCACAGCAAAGAACCCGGTCATCGGATCCGTGCACGCGTTGAGGCGACGGGGGAACAGCGTCTTGACCAAGCGGGTGCCGGCCGCTGACACGCCGCGACGCGACGCGTTGGCCAGTCCCTGCGAGTTCCCGCCGGGGACGTAGCGGCTGGCTACCACGACATCACCGCCCGTGCGGCGTGCCAGTTCCATCATCACCGGAACGGTGGTCGGCGGGTGCTGCAGATCGCCGTCCATCACGACTGCATAGTCATATCTGGCACTGCGCAGACCCGCGACCACAGCGCCACCTAGGCCACCCGTGCGCTCGGCGCCCTCACGGTGCAGCAGTCGGACCGGAATGGGCGAGTTCTCAGCGGCTGCAAGGATGGCAGCGGGCGTACCGTCATTGCTGTCGTCGACGAAAAGGATCTCGGCGTGCTCGTGGGCTACCGCGATGACGAGCTGGTCAACGAGCGGACCGATATTGCGCTCTTCGTTGAAGGTCGGTATCACGATTGTCATACCCTTTGCGGAAGGTGGCAGCGATGGCCCCGTCTTGGAGCGACTGCGTAGTTCTTTCGTCAAGCGTCCCCCTGTTGGGATCGGTCACGCGACGGGGTGGACAGCTCCTTTGGCAGCCGTGACTCAGCGTAGCGTCACTGTGGGTCGACCAGCCAACGGCTGCGTGAACACGACGTAACCCGTCCGTGCTCGCAAGCCCGCGCGCGCGCATGTATGAAGCATTCGTTGGGTTCATGTGTCGGGGACGGTTCCGCAGACGGAACCTGTGCACACCCGTGCCGCGCGATGGTGGCTCACTCTGCGTCACTCTTCGTGTTCGAGCGATGCACTGCCAGTGGTTGCCGCGGGATCGTTATTTCGTGAGCAGCGTCATATCGGGCGCTCTCAGCTGTGTGAGGCACCGTATTGGGCCGGTGTCACCCGAGCGGATTCCTACGGCGGCCGTTCAGTCGCGAACGCGGAGATGTTCGCATGGAACGAAGGCGCACAGGGAGGGCCTGTCCAGCCCCATAGCGGAGTAGGTGCGCGCACCCGGTCCAAAAGGATGCACATCGGCTCGCACTTCGACGCAACCTCGGCCGACTGAAAGGCACTCAAGACGGCCTCGAGGACGCCGGGCCGGAGACTAGAGCGGGCGGGTCCGCGCAGTGGTGGACCCACGACCACCATGGGCCGCCCCGAAGCACTCGGGGCGGCCCATGGGTCGCGTGTGTTGGCTACGACACGGTGCCGATTCGCGTCAGGTTGAAGAGCTGGTTGTTGCCGCCACCGTAGGTCCACTGCTGCAGCGGCGCGCCGTCGCTCAGCGAGACATCCGTGACGTCCAGTGCCTTCTGGCTCTGCGCGTTGAGGACCTTGTAGGAGGTGCCGACAGCTGAGACCGACCACTGCTGGTTCGCAGCTCCGGTGTAGTCCGCCTGCTCGATGGCCGCACCGTTGTCGCTGGAGGCGCCACGAACCTGTATGACCTTGCCCGTGTTCTTGGACACGATCTTGTAGACACCGGTGCTGACACTCACGAAGTGCCACTGCTGGTTAGCACCACCGCCATATGTCCACTGCTGAATCGTGGCACCGTTGGCGGTCGAGACATCCCTGACATCGAGGGCCTTTCCGCTGTGCTTGGCGGTGATCTCGAACCACGCGTTCGTGTCGATCGAGGACGGCCCGGCCGTGGCAGTCGCCGTCGGCGTGGCAGTCACCGTCGGCGTGGCAGTCACCGTCGGCGTGGCAGTCACCGTCGGCGTGGCAGTCAC